>DRFJ01000053.1 GCA_011050615.1 Bacteroidota bacterium | reverse complement strand
TGGAATAATGGAACCGAGGAACCTGAGCTTGCGAAGCAATCGAGGGTAACGAGCTCGGCGAAGTCGCGGAATATATTTGAAACACATTTGGACTAATGTCCAAAAATATTATAAAAATGTTCAACCACTTATATTGGTCCTGCTATCAAAGCTTTTCAATTCGATACAGATGTTGAGGCTGACATAGCTGCTGTTGCTGCAATTCCCGAGGTGATTGCGGCCTGGATTTCAATTATGGCCGTTCTGATATCGGAAGCAAAAGGATTATCCTTTGTTATCTCCAGCAGTCTTTTCCTGATCTTTCTTCTTTCAGGGCCCACATTCGAAAGAACCTTATGCATTTTGCATGCAAACATAAGCCCAAGAACCATCAATTCAGCTTCATCAGGAATTTTTTCATACAGTATAATATCCTTATACCTGTTGATAAGATTCTTCCTGAATCCCGGCTTTGCCACATAATGTAACTTATATGGTATACCGATAAACCGTTTGTTATCCACTTTAAGGATTCCTTCCTTGACAAGGTATTTCTGCATCTCCTTCCTGTACCATGCAGATTTATTTCCCAGCCTTCTGACCCAGGTCTTAATATTACGCTGTCGGCCCGATTCCGCTATGGTTTTCAACATCCTTTCAGATGCAGGCACTCCTGTTGCTGACATATCCTTACCGGTTATAAGTGTATGCCCTGCAACTGAAATTCTTTCTGCAAGAGAAAGATCCATAAGCATAGCGCCAACTATGCCATAGGTAAGATAGTTCCCCAGTACCTGGTAGCGACCTGTATCGGGATTAAGTGATAAAATGATAAAATGTTCTGTTACTTTGTGATTCATGATATATTTCAAAAAAACTTATTCTCAACTTATTCAACTTTTCAGTCCATCATCTGCATGTTATATAACTTTGTATACAAACCATTCTTGTTTTTGAGAAGCTCATCGTGTGATCCCTGTTCCACAATACGTCCTTCATCCATAACTATAATTTTATCAGCTCTCCTGACTGTTGACAGCCTGTGTGCAATAACAATGGATGTTCTGTTTTTCATCAGTTTTTCAATAGCATCCTGCACCAGTCGTTCAGATTCCGTGTCCAGGGCTGAAGTAGCTTCATCCAGTATGAGAATGGGCGGGTTGGCATGTACAGCCCTGGCTATGCTGATACGCTGGCGCTGACCGCCACTCAGCTTATTCCCTCCTTCACCAACGCTATAATCATATCCACCTGCTGACTCAATAATAAATTCATGGGCATTGGCCACGCGTGCGGCCTTTTTAATATCTTCATGAGAATTAACATCGGAGCCGAAGGCGATATTATTACTGAAACTGTCATTAAACAATATGGCATTCTGGCTCACTATGCCCATTAAATCTCTCAGATCCTTCAGCTTTATGTCCCGGATATCGACACCGTCAATGCTTATACTACCCCTGTCAACATCCATAAACCTGGGTAAAAGGTCAACAAGGGTTGATTTGCCTGCTCCGGATTTGCCCACTATTGCCAGTGTTTCACCCTTATGAACCGTAAAGGAAACATCTTTAACTACCAGATCTTTACTGTAGGCAAAACTTACATTTTCGTATCTTATGGTTTTATTAAAAGACTTGAAGGCTACGGCATTTTCACGCTCGGTTATCACTTCCTCAGCATCAAGTATATGTTCAATGCGCTCAAGCGAAGCCATCCCTTTTTGAACATTGAAATAGGATGTGGTGATATTTTTAGCCGGTGGTATCAACTGGGAAAAGACTACCAGGAAGACTATTAACTGGTCAGGTGTCATTTCTGAAGACCCATTCAGCACTATTACACTTCCGAAATACATCACCATCATTAATGAAATCGTCGACAGGAATTCGCTTACGGGTGATGCCAGGTATCTTTTTCTCAAGACTCTCCTGTAAATCCTGGTAAATATGTTATTGATCCCTGCAAAGCTTTTCTCCATATTCTTCTCTGCATTGAATGCTTTTATTATCCTCAAGCCTCCCAGTGTTTCTTCCACAACGGATAATAGTTTTCCAAGCTGTTGCTGTCCTTTAAATGATTTTGCACGCAGGTTCCTTCCTATCTTCCCTATAATCCAGCCGCTCAGAGGCATAAACAGAAGAGAGAACAAGGTCAGTTTATAGCTTATGATAAAGAGGAAGACCAGGAAGATAATTATTGTTACAGGATCCCTGAGAAGCATGAGCAGGGAACCCATTACCGATACCTGGATCTCTTCAACATCATTTGATATACGGGTCATCACATCTCCTTTCCGGGATTCCGTGAAGTAGGAAATTGGAAGTCGCAATACCTTATCATATAATTTCTTACGCATATCCCTGACGGTTCCTGACCTCAGGTATGCAAGAGCATTATTTGCAGCAAAGACAAAGAGGTTCCTGAAAAGACTGGCTGTTATTACCAGGACGCAGACCCCTATCAGCGCTGCACCGGGACCTATCTTATCAATATAATGGCTTATCACATAATTCAGCATATCAGTGAACCATTCCCGGCTGAACTGGAAAACACCGGGATGCGTTGTTTCAGGTACTACACCAAATAATATCTTCAGAAATGGACTTATCAGGCTGAAGGTAAAAAGCGAGAATATTGCAGCCAGGATGTTAAATAAAATATTCTGACCTGCAAACCACTTATAGGGCTTAATAAATGACAAAAGAACCCTGAATCTCTTCATGCTTACAAGTGATTTATTTACCTGTATAATTAAAAGGTGTAACAGCCCTCAACTCATTTTTCACACTTTCCTTCACCTCAAGATTTTCAATAAAATCCAGCAGGGATTGTCTGTTTATATTTTTATTTGTCCGCGTCAGTTCCTTGAGGGCCTCGTAGGGTCTGGGATATCCTTCCCTCCTTAGTACAGTTTGTATTGCCTCAGCAACTACAGCCCAGTTATCATTGAGGTCAAGGTATATTTTGTCATTGTTGACAATAAGTTTACCAAGTCCCTTTAATATTGATAAAATTGCTATCTGTGAGTATGCAAAAGGAAGGCCTGTATTTCTCAATACGGTTGAATCGGACAGGTCTCGCTGCAGTCTTGATATGGGCAGTTTTTCAGAAAAGTGACCCAGGATAGCGTTTGATACTCCAAGGTTCCCCTCGGCATTTTCAAAATCAATAGGGTTTACTTTATGGGGCATTGCAGACGACCCTGTTTCGTTGCTGTTTATTTTTTGTTTAAAATAATCAAATGATATATAGAGCCATATATCGCGGCAAAAATCAATCATGATTGTATTGATACGTCTTAAGGCATCGGACATGGCTGCATAATTATCATAGTGCTCGATCTGGGTACTGGGCTTTGATCTGTTTAAGCCGAGTATTTCATTTACAAATTTATCAGCAAAATTATCCCAGTCTATTCGAGGGAAGGCAAGGTAATGTGCATTTAAATTACCGCTTGCTCCACCGAACTTGGCCGACCAGGGTACAGCTTTTAATTGTTCAGCCTGCACCTGGAGTCTTTTTGCAAAGACCTGTATTTCCTTACCCAGCTTTGTGGGTGTTGCAGGTTGCCCATGGGTCCTGGCCAGCATAGGTATATCCTTCCATTGGTCAGCCAGCTTGGATAACTCTGTAATAAGTCGATCCAGCATCGGAAAAAATACCGAATCAGCATAATCCTTCATGGATAAAGGTGTGGCAGTATTATTTATATCCTGTGATGTAAGGCCAAAATGAATAAATTCTGACCACTCACCCAGGTCAAATTCATGGAATTTTTCCTTTAAATAGTATTCAACAGCTTTTACATCGTGGTTTGTAGCACTTTCGATATCCTTGACGCGATGGGCATCATTTACACTGAAATCCAGGTAAAGCGATCTTAACAGGCTGAAATTTTCAGTCTTAAATCCTTTTAGCTGAGGCAAGGGAAGCTCGCACAGGGCTATAAAATACTCCACTTCTGACCTTATCCTGTATTTTATAAGCGCATATTCTGAAAAGTAAGCTGCCAGTTCTATGACCTTTTCCCTGTATCTTCCGTCGATGGGGGAAATAGCCGTTAATTTGTTTAGGTCCATTTTTAAAAAATTAGTTCCTGATTATGACCGGAGGTAAATTTACTACATTAGAGGGGGAAATAAAACTGAAATTTTGTAATTTCGATCATTTAAGCCACGTTTCAATTAATCATCTATGTTTGAAGTCAGGATATCGGCGGTAAGGTATTCCAATACCTATCCTTTAATTTATGGGTTGGAGAACTCAGGTATAGAGCTCAATGCAGAAATTGAAATTGACCACCCTGCAGATTGTGCAAAAAAAATAGTGGAAAGAAAAGCCGATATAGGTTTAATCCCTGTAGTTTCAATACATCAAAACCCGTCATTGTCGATAATAGGTGATTTCTGCATTGGAAGCCGGGGTCCGGTCAGAACGGTGTTGTTATTAAGTAATAAACCACCTGAAAAACTCGATACCATCTACCTTGATTACAGGTCCAGGACATCCGTTGCCCTTACCCGCCTCCTGGCAAGAAAATTCTGGAGGTGTAACTTTAAATGGGTGGAAACAGATCAGGACTTTAGTTTTTTAAATATAGCCGATAATGAAGGTCTTGTGCTCATAGGAGATCAGTGTTATGAGATGGAATCAAATTTCAGTTACAAAACAGATCTTGCCATTGAGTGGAACAAATATACAGGCCTTCCCTTTGTTTTTGCATGCTGGGTAGCAAATAAGAGTTTCAGCAGTAGTTTTATATCAAAATTCAATAATGCGTTGGCTTACGGTGTTACCAATATTGACAGTGTTGTTGAATATTACGGCAGGCGTGGATCCATGCCTCCTGATGTACTAAAGAATTACCTTACAAACAATATTGATTTTTTACTGGATGATGAAAAAAAAATAGCCATGCATACCTTTTTTAAGTATCTTGATGAACTTAAAGAAACCTGACATTTCAATAATAAAATTTATGGAACGTTTTCTTTCAATAATCTTTTATCTTATCGCAGTGTGCTGCCAGGTCTCATTCGCCGGGGAGCAGCCCCAAAAGGTACCGTCCGGTGAAAACGACCAGGTTATTGTATACAAATTTGATATTAAGAAAACCATTGCCGCTCCCATATGGCGAACAACCAAGCTGAGCCTCAGGGAAGCGACCGAGATAGGGGCCGACTATATCCTTATCCATATGAATACATACGGGGGACAGGTTGATATGGCAGACTCGGTCAGGACAGCCATACTCAACTATCCGAAGCCCGTGCTGGTATACATCGACAACCAGGCCATCTCCGCAGGTGCACTTATATCAATAGCCTGCGACAGTATTTACATGCGACCTGGAGGCAGCATAGGAGCAGCCACGGTTGTTGACCAGACAGGCCAGCAGGTACCTGACAAGTACCAGTCGTTTATGAGAAGCATGATGAGGTCAACGGCCGAGGCACACGGGAAAAAGCCCGTCGTGGTGGATGGTGACACTACATACGTATGGCACAGAAATCCTTCTATAGCAGAATCAATGGTTGACCCCAGGGTTTATGTTGAGGGTGTAAGTGATACCGGTAATGTGCTTACTCTCACAACAGTTGAAGCAATTGAACTGGGTTTTTGCGAAGGGCAGGCCTTAAATCCGGATGAAGCATTAAAGCTTGCAGGAATAAAAGATTACAGGATTGAGGAATTCAAGCCCGGCGGTACAGAAAAAATAATACAGTTCCTGATTAACCCTGTCGTATCAGGTTTATTAATTATGATCATTATTGGTGGTCTTTACTTTGAATTACAGTCGCCGGGCATTGGCTTTCCCCTGGCGGCAGCCGTATTTGCAGCTATACTGTATTTCGCACCTCTTTATCTTGAAGGACTGCAGGCAAACTGGCAGGTAGTAGTTTTTGTAGCAGGCATAATACTGGTCCTCGTAGAGATTTTTGCTATACCGGGCTTTGGAGTCACAGGAGTACTGGGTATTGCAGGAATAGTAGCAGGCCTGACCTTTACCATGATAGACAAAATCACCTTCGAATTCGGACCATCACCTGACGGAACAGGTATGCAAACAGCGATGGCTTCTTTTGCCATAGTTATATTATCGGTGTTCCTGGCATTTATACTTTCAATATGGCTCAGCAACAAACTTTTCGCACCATCAAATATCCTGGGCAAACTAGCTCTTCAGAAAATACAGGATGTGGATGAAGGCTATATAAGTTTCGACAGCAAGAAACAAAAATCACTGATAGGTGCCAAAGGCAAGGCTCACACAGTACTCAGGCCTTCAGGCAAGGTAATTATTAACGACGAAATTTATGATGCCCGTTCAGATATAGGATTTATTGACAGGGGTGCCAGCATCCGCGTGATAAGGGACGAAGCCGGCCAGTTGTACGTGTTGAAAGATGAATAATAAAGATGAAGGGCTACAGTATAAGAAACTATGAAGCTGAGGACTATGAGGCCGTCATAAAAATCTGGCAGGAAACGGGGATGGGAAGACCCGAACGCGGAGATGATAAAGACACCATTGAACGATGCCTGAAAACCGGGGGTAAGTTATTGATACTTGTTGATGATATAAACAATATTATTGCCGGCACATCATGGATGACTTGTGACGGCAGAAGATTATATCTTCATCATTTTGGTATAGCTCCCGAATATCAGGGTAAGGGATTATCAGGGTACCTCCTGGAAGAATCTCTCAAATATGTTAAAGAAACAGGATACCAGGTTAAACTGGAAGTGCATAGCTCCAACAGCGTGGCAATAAAACTTTACGAGAAGTATGGATTCAGTTACCTGGGTGATTATAAGGTATTTATTATAAGAAATACGGATGATGTTAACTGAAGGCAATTTCTTAAAAATATGTTAATAAGCGGCTACTGTTATACCGGCATGAAAAATTTATGTAACTTTATATAGTGAGGGTTAATTAAGGATGAAAAGCAGAACAATAACATTTAATAAACTCAGGGAGATAAAAGACCAGCTCCCCGAAGGAGGTGTAAAGGATATTGCGAAGAAGCTGGACATGAACGAAGAAACGGTAAGGAATTATTTTGGTGGCTGGAACTTTGATGAAGGCGAAAGTATAGGAATCCATCTCGAACAGGGACCGGACGGCGGCCTGGTTACATTTGATGATACGACAATACTCGAAATTGCAGAGAAAATGATAGCTTCTGATTAATAAGGGAAAGCCTCCCCCAGGCTGTTGCAGAATTACTTTTCCGGTCTGTATCCTAAAGTATTTTTTATTACTTTTCAGGTGAATTAAATCCCTGAAACAAATGAGACATTCATTAATTTTTACCCTGGCAGGTTTATTGATCTTATCGGCCTGCAATCAGAAAGATGAGGTAAACATAAACCTAAAGTACGATGACAATCTGAGCCTCGAATACCATGAAGTGATTGATGCCTACAGTCAACTTGCCGATTATTACCCTGAAGCCAGCCTGGTGGAGATGGGGAAAACTGACATCGGTAAACCCCTCCATCTTTTTATGATCTCGGGGGATCGCGACTTCAATCCCGAATCAATAAGGAAAAAAGGTAAATGCATAATTCTAATAAATAACGGTATCCACCCCGGAGAACCAGAAGGCATTGATGCCAGCATAGAGTTTTCCTGGAACCTTCTCAGAAACAAGGATAATTTGAAAGAATATCTTGATAAGGTCGTAATAGCCATCATACCGGTTTACAATATCGGGGGGGCACTTGACAGGAGCAAGTATTACCGGACCAATCAGAATGGTCCTGTTTATAAGGGCAGACGAAGGAATGCCCGCAACCTGGACCTGAACCGCGATTTTGCAAAGCAGGAAACAAAAAATGCACGCAGTTTTGTCAATATCTTCCTGCATCTGAATCCCGACGTCTTTCTTGATACACATACAACCAATGGTTCTGATCATCAATATACCCTAACACTGATAGCAACACTTTACAGCAAGCTTGATACAGCCATGGGTAAATTCCTTAAAGAAAAAATGTTGCCTGATCTGTACGACAGGATGGAAGAAAATTCCGATTATGGAATGATCCCATATGTTCAGATGAGCAACTATTTCGGAGACATCAAAGACGGGATAATGGCATATAATGATGATCCTTTTTATTCAACAGGCTACACCGCCCTCTTCAACTGCTATTCCTTCATGACAGAAACCCTTGTTTACAAGTACTTCCCTGACAGGGTCAGGTCAGTTATGGATTTTCTAACACAGCTGACAGCCTTTACCTATGATAATTGCAGCGTAATAAGACAATTGAAGGATGAGGCCGACAGAAAAGTAAGAGACCGGGAAACCTATCATCTCGACTGGGAGATAGATATGTCATACTCAGAAAAACTGCTGTTTAAGGGATATGAATATGCAAGACCTGAGCCTACGGAAGACAGGAGAACAAGAGGCTACTATGATCATGATCGTCCCTGGACCGACACCATCTCCTACTATACCAAATATGATCCTGTATTGACGGTAACAAAGCCCTGGGCTTATATTATACCCCAGGCATGGAGTGATGTGGTTGAGAAACTCTGCCATAACGGGGTGAAAGCGTTCAGGCTTGAAGAAGACACTGAGCTTGAGGTTGAAACCTATTATATTGATAAGACTGAGCCTTCAGGGAGGGCCAACCAGGGACATCACGTTAATCAGAATATAAAAGTGCGTCTTGAGAAACAAACGATACCGTATTATAAGGGTGATTTCCTTATTATTACCAATCAACACGCCAACAGGTACATTGTTGAAATGCTTGAACCTCACGCACCTAACTCATATTTTGCCTGGAACTTTTTTGATCCTGTCCTGGAGTCACATGACTTTTATTCCATCTGGGGTTTTGAAAGTCATCTCATGGAATTGCTCCATGAGGATGAGGGCCTGCGTACAGAAGTGGAAAAAAGGAAATCTGAAGATGAAAGTTTTGCGAACGATCCAATGGCTCAGCTAAGGTTCATTTATGAAAGAGCTCCCATGTATGAGATTGAGAAATACAACAGGCTTTACCCTGTTGCAAGGCTAATAAGGGAACCCCGGAACCTGGAGAGGGAAGAATATCATGATCTTGTGACTCCTTAAGATTCGGGGTGGGGTGCTTATTTTACCAGTAATACACCCCCTACTTTATCATGAAATCAATCACTTTCCGGTCACCTATATAGCCTGTTAACCTGTCGTTACGGTTTACGGGGCCCACCCCGGAAGGAGTACCGGTAAAAATAAGATCTCCTGTTTTGAGGGTAAAAAACCGTGACACACAGGATATAATACTGTTGAAGCTGAAGATGAGCAGTGAAGTGTTACCCTTCTGTACTGTTTTACCATTTTTTTCGAGTCGGAAGGAGATATTATTTACATCACCTGCTTCATCAAGGCTTATAAATTCACCCAGCGGGGCAGCCCCGTCGAATGATTTGGCTATCTCCCAGGGCTTGCCTGCAGCTGAAAGAGATGACTGAAGGTCACGTGCCGTCATATCCATACCGAGAGTAATACTGTCATAATATCTGGATGCATATTTTTCAGCAATAGACCGGCCAAGCTTGCATATTCGCAGGACTATCTCAGCCTCATAATGTATATTACCGGAAAAAGCCGGTATGAAGAAAGGTTTATTTTTTTTAAGCAGGGATGAATCGGGTTTAAGAAAAACAAGAGGTTCCCGGGGCAGAGGCTTGCCCATCTCCCGTGCATGGTCACTATAATTAAGTCCTATACAAATAATTTTCATTTTCTATCAGGCAATCTTAGCCATTATTAAATGCCCGCAGCTTTATTTCCGTAAGTACTTTCTTGGTGTATTCCGGAAAGTCACCCTCCATCATCCATGCAAAATAGCTTGGCTCATTCCTTAGGATTTCTTCGACAGGCTTGCCTTTATGTTTCCCAAAGTTGAACACTTCCTGTCCCTTTGAATTATAAACTATGCGTCCTGCCAGATCTGCAAATTTACTGTAGTGACTGAATTTAGCCAGTTCATCGACATCATTTTCAAGATCATCATACCTCTGAATCTGTGCTTTCAGTATTTCATAGGTTGCCTCGGTGTCAGCCCGTGCACTGTGAGCGTTCGAAAGTTCCCTTTTGCAATAAAATATATACGCGGCACTGAGTGTTCTCTGTTCTTTTTTATGGAATATAACCTGTACGTCTATGTATTTTCTTTTTCTTATATCAAAATCAATGCCCTCCCTGAGAAACTCCTCAGCCAGCAATGGTATGTCGAATCTTATAGCGTTATAACCGGCGAGGTCGCAGCCTTCAAGAAATTTTGCCAGGTTCTTCCCAATCTCCCTGAAAGAAGGACAATCCTTAACATCATCATCCGTTATGCCATGGACTTCACTGGCCTGGGGACTTATTGGCATACCGGGATTAAGACGTTTTGTAAACCACTCCTCCCTTCCGCCTGGATGTATTTTAACAACTGATATTTCTACTATCCGGTCCCTGGCGATATTTATCCCTGTAGTTTCAAGATCAAAGAAAGCGAGTGGCCGTTTGAGATTGAGTTCCATCCGGTTATCATGCATTTATCATCATAGGCATAAGAAGCATGAGCACATCTTCTGCTTCGTTATCAGTTTCTGAGGACAGGAACAGGCCGGCTCTGGTTGGATCGGCCAGTTCAATTACTACATCAGGAGATTCAATATTGGAAAGTATTTCCAGCATGAAGACTGATTTAAATCCAATCTCCATATCATCCCCCTCATACTGGCAATTCAGTCTTTCATATGCGGAAATGGAAAAATCGATATCCTGGGCAGATACCCGTATCTGGTTGCCTGTCAATTCAAGTTTTACGAGGTTACTGGCCTGGTTTGAAAATACGGATACTCTCTTGAGTGTATTTAACAATTCCACCCTGTCGATGGTAATCTTCCTGGGATTATTGGTGGGTATTACCGAATTATAATTCGGATAATTACCCTCAACAAGCCTGCAAACCACTTTATATTCTGAAAGGGTGAAAAAAGCATTCTTATCATCTAATTCAAGTGACACCTTACCTTCTTCCCTTGGAAGGATGTTCTTCAGTAATGAGGCCGGTTTCTTGGGCAGGATAAAGGATGCATTCTCCTCAGAGTGCGCATCGCTGCGCTGATACCTTACCAGCTTATGAGCATCAGAGGCTACAAAGGTTATCTTATCTGTACCGGCTTCAACAAAAATACCTCCCATAACCGGTCTTAACTCATCATCAGCAGTGGCAAAAACAGTTTTATTGATCCCCGACAGCAACAATTCAGCATCAATATTAAAGGCAACTTTTTTATCTTCCTTAATAGCAGGCAGCACAGGAAAGTCAACCCCGTTCTGGCCCACTATACTGAATTTACCCTTTTCAGAGCTTATTACTATCGCCATGGTGTCCAGGTTGATTTCAAAAGTAAGTGGCTGTTCGGAAAACTCCTTAAGTGTATCAAGGAGAATTCTTGCCGGAATAGCAATACTACCGTCACCCTCGGTATTCTGAAGGCTCATTTTGGTTATCAGTGTTGACTCAAGATCAGAAGCCGTTATCTCAAGCTTATCTCCCTCAAGCTTAAAGAGGAAATTATCAAGTATGGGAAGTGTGTTTTTTGAACTTATTACCTTACTTATACCCTGAAGATGACCCAGAAGCTCGGTACTTGATACGACGAATTTCATGTTTTATGTTTATTTAGTTTTACCAATTATCCCTTTAACAATAACTGAATGAGTTAAATGCCTGAAACAAAGGCATGTTTTATATTAATTACAGTTTATCAATATTAGTAAAAAAAGTTTTATCCTCAAATAAAAATCAATCTGAAATAAAATAGGACGGGCCTTTGATAAGAGGATCCAGGTCATAGTATTTAATTATTAACAAATCCTCTCCGTTAGTACTACCCCAGAGTCTGTCGGTATCTGTTACAGTATTACCCCCCTCCTTTATTATCCTTGTCCATGTCAACAGGCTGATTGTATCGGCTTCATCGCTTATTAGCTCCAGCTTAAAATATGGCGGGTCCTGCCTGATTGAATCCACGTCAGCCCTGTTCATCCCCGGGGCCCTGCCTTCAAATGGGACATAGGTGAAGTATGAAAGGTATCTCCCGATAGCCGTGGTGTCGATATTCTCATTAACATATATCCCATTTTTAAATAAGACCTCTCCCCCGTTCAACCTGATACTGAAAGATGAATCAGGTGTTTCAAAATATTTAATGTGTATCTCTTTAATCCTGTCGGGACTTAAGCTGAACAGGGTATTGGGCATCCAGAACCTTTCGTCAGCAACAAAGTAATTCCCCGGATCAATATCATAACCCGGAACATGAACAAAGAAAGGTTTTGCATTATTCCTTTTTCTCATAATAGACGGAGCTTCCGCGGAGGGCTTACTGAAAATATGGAAGGACTGGACAAGTTTTCTGCCGTCATATATCTTAATGTCTGTACGTTGCGTGTCACCATCCCTGAGTACATCATTAAAAACATTAGCTGATACAGGTGACTTAATTCTTATATTCCTGATAATCCTGAGTAATGATTTAACAGCCGGTTGCCGGGCCGGGAATTTTCCATTAACATACCATTTGTCAATCCCCCGTTCGAGGTTAACTGTTGTATTTTCCGCGACAATGGATATACTGCTAATACCTCCTGTATTTTCAAGGTTGAAAACAGAATTTCCTGCACCAAAAGGCACATGTCTCCCAATTATAAACAGTGCAATAATGAGAATTATTATAAATATCACTCCTGCTATACGTTTCATTCTATTTAAGGGCGTATTTCTTTTTCCTCAGAATCATAAACACTGCCCCGGTAATAAATAAGAGTAAGAGAGGACCCAGCGTATTTACCAGCTGCCATAAGATCCTGTTTTCCTTTATTTTATCCCTGTCGAGCAGTCTTATCTTCAATTCTCTTGATCGCAGGCTTATCAATTCTTTATCATCTACGAGATAATTAAGGCAATTTATTATAAAGTCTTTATTACCAAAAGTCTGCCCCGAGTACCTGTCCACACCCAGGCCCTGCGGAGTAATCCTGTTACCAATCACGCTTACCTCATTTCTTATTATATCGCCATCTGCTACAACTATCATTTTTGTATCTGTACTTTCCTTTTTCAGTTTCCCGCCCCCATAGGAAGTAATCCTGTTGCCATACAGTGAACTGAAATGACCTTCGAGCAGCACCGCAACCGGTATATATGAGTCTGTAAAAACCTCTTCAGGGGGAGTATTCTTATAGTCACCGAGCTTAATCAGCATGGGAGGATTAACTGTTCTGCTGTTTCTTGAGCTCGCAAGCAGGACAATTTTATTAACTTTCCGGTCCAGGCCGACTGTATCCACTGAATTTACAAACTCTGATTTCACCTTGTTGATATTTCTTGTCAGCGGGCTGTTCGAATTGGGCTGCAATAAGGGATAGTAGATCCAGGGAACGGGAATTATCTGCCGGGAATCCCTGATGGTTGACCTGACCGGTATAATCAGGCAGTCGGTGGCCTGTATCAGAACCGGGTTAATTCGTATACCGTATTTAAACAACTGGTCTTCAATATTCAAAGGCCTGTATAATGCAACAGTACCTCCCCCTGCAAGGCTGTCGGCACTTACCATAAGCTCATCAATAAGCCAGAGGACCTTGCCCCCGTTCATAATATACTGGTCGATTACAAGCTTATCCTCTTCACTGAATTCAAGAGATGGTTTGGCAATAATTATTGCAGCATAGTCATCAAGTATGCCCGGTTGGCCATTAATTGAGCCCCTGTCAACAGTGAAATACTTTGCCATCTCCAGGGTAATGTCTGCAACTTCCATCTCATCCAGCTCGCCATGACCTTCAATAAAGGCCACCTTATTTATTGTTCCCGAAATGAGGCTTGCTATTGGTTGTATTAACTCATATTCCAATCCTTCAACTGAATTTGACAGATTTACTTCAGCAGGAAGGGAGGGATTATTTTTAAGGAAGTTAATTGGCAGCTCCACAGAGTTATAATTCAATATCATCCCGGGGAATATTCTTTTTTCCGACCTGCCACCTTCCCCATCATTGTCAAACACTGTTACGGGCATCAGTCCCTTATTTATCAATGATATTTGCTGCCTGTTTCTTACCTCCTCCTCATCTGCTTCTGACGGATTGACAAACTGATAATCCACTTTTTTTCCAGAGTACATCCTGAACTCTTCGAGTGTCGCACGCACTGATCTTCTGAGCTTCTTGAATGCTACAGGCATCTCTCCGTCGAGATAAACCCGGAAAAACACATCATCTTCAAGGCCGGAGAGTATTTCTTTTGTCTGATCAGATAAGGTATGCCTCTTATCCGAGGTAAGATCCATTCTGAATGATATAAGTGAGGAGAGGAGGGCCAGCAGTATAAGTATGACGATCATCATGGTGAAGTTGCTGATTTTGCCTGCAGGCCTTTTAGTGTATGGATTTCCCCTGCCATATTTCCATCTGCGTGCCGACAGTACCAGTCTGGATGCTTCAGTAAAAATAAGCACACTTACCACGAAGTAAACAATATCTCTCAGATCAATAACACCCCTGCTAATTGATTTATAATGCTCATTTATCCCCAGCCCTATTATAAATTCATCAAGTTTCTTCAGTCCGGGGAGGAGGGCAAAAGAATCGAAACCGACAAAAAGGATAAAACCTGTAATGACGGCTATTATAAATGCCACCACCTGGTTTGAACTAAGTGTGGTGGAAAATATTCCTATGGCAGCGTAAACGGCGGCAAGGAAGAAGAGACCGAGGCCTGCTCCCATTGTACCCCCCCTGTCAATATTAGCCGGCGGGTCTCCGAGCACACTAACTGATATATAATAAATTACACAGGGTACAAGGGCCAGCAGCACAAGTGTAACTGCCGCCAGATATTTGCCATATACGATGTGTCCTTCGGTAAGAGGTCTTGATAGAAGCAGTTCCAGAGTACCGCTACGCTTTTCCTCGGCCACCATGCGCATCGTAACGGCCGGTACAAGGAAGAGAAATACCCACGGACTTATAATAAAAAGTGATTCCAGGCTGGCATAGCCGCTGTCCAGCACATTCCATTCACCCGGCAGGATCCACATGAATAAACTGTTAATGAGCAGGTAGACAAAAATCACGATATAACCTGTCATACCCGTAAAAAAACTGCTTATTTCTCTCCTGTATATAGCAAGCATTATTCGAAATTTGAATACAAATGTACTTAAAAAGCAGTACTTATCTCGACTGACGGCCTGACATCCTTTACATCAATTATTTTTAATCCGCGGAAATAAAAACCTATGATTTCCTCCATTGTAAATCCTCTTTCCGACATTACCCTTGCACCTTCCTGGCACAAGCCCACTCCATGACCATAGCCCCTGCCATTAAGAAGAATACTGTTATTACCGAGGCTTACTGAAAAAAAAGTTGACATCAATCCCCAGTCTTCCCTTATTTTGATAAGAGGAAATGAAAAGTTGCCTGCGGTATAGTTACGCTTTCTGCTCAACTGTTTAAACACCAGGTCATCATTATTCATGTGACGGTAGCCATGTTCACCCATGTAGGATATCCATTCTTCCATCCCTATTTCCTTTTTCCAGTGTGCATTTCTTGAAAAAGCGCAATACGGGTCGATCACACCTGACAGGTGTTGCATGGAGGCCAGCCATACATTTTCTGACGATTCAGTCTGACCCCCACAATTTGAATGAAAAGGTGCAAAAACAAGAAAGCTGTCGGCATCAGCCAGCACCAGGTCTCTTGTGGCATTAACTGCGTCATAAATCACCCCCACCTCTGATCTTCCGTGATATGCCTGGCAGTGTATCTTATCGCAAAGGTTATATCCGTCACGTATGTGCCTGTTAATATTCATGTAAAGATAGGTTCTTGCCAGCATTGCCTGTGCTTTGAAATACTCCAGATTGCCTTTAAAGCCAGCCTCTGCCTGCACAACGCCTGCCAGGTAGCTTTCAGTATCAATGGAATTAACAGCCATCAGTGATTCTATGTCTGACATAACAGTTAAATGGCCATAATATTTCCTCGGGCTTCCTTCCCGGAGATTATTCCTGACTGAAAAACAGGATTCCGGGCCACCTGCCTGCAGCCTTATGGAATCTGCTACCAGGGTACTGCCCGAAAGTGTGGTAACCAGCACTTTGTTTCCTGCCTTGACAATAAGGATGTTATCATTTTTTTTAAGGCTGGTATACTTTCTGCCCGCCAGCATTTCATATTCCCCCTCACATATATTCACTGTTAATGAAAATGACCGTTCGAGGCTCAGCAATCCAATTCTAATATTTCCTGCCATAGGATGCACTGTAAATGCTGACAGCATAAAAAACAGGAAAATGAAGCTTTTAAACCTAGTTAACATTATCAACCAGTTTGAGCGAGTGGTACATATCTTTTGCTATGCGTTCCGAGGCACCTCTTCCGGACAGTTTCTTTTTCAATACCGAATAATTAGCAATCATTTGCTCCCTTTTCCGGCCACCCGGCAGAATTATATTCAGCTCCGAGGCCAAACGTCTTTCATTAAGATCATTCTGAATAAGTTCCTTAACTATCTCCTTATCCATTATAATGTTGACAAGTGAAATAAACCTTATCTTAACCAGCATCCGGGCAACTGCATACGACAGGCCGCTGGTTCTGTAACAGACTACCTGTGGTATACCGGCAATGGCCGTTTCGAGGGTGGCTGTTCCGGAAGTTACGAGTGCCGCATCAGAATTTACCAGCAGGCTGTATGTATCGTCGTATATCACCTTAATGCTGCTTTCAACCAGGATACGTTCGTAAACCCCGGGGTCAACGGTACTGATACCTGCAACCAGTAACTGGTAATCAGGATAATATTTCTCCATCCCGGCCATTACAGGGAGTATTTTCCTGATCTCCTGTTCCCTGCTGCCTGCAAGCAGGGAGATAACAGGTTTATCAGCGAGTCCGTAGCGGGCCAGGAATTGAGGCCTTTTAGCAGCTGCTTTTATTCCCTTTTCTACTGTCTCAACGAGGGGGTTTCCAAAATAATGGACCCTATAAGCATATTTTTCAAAAAATTCAGGCTCGAAAGGAAAGATAACATACATCCTGTTTATATATCTCTTTATCTTCTTTATCCTTGATTTCTTCCATGCCCATACTTTAGGGCTTATATAATAGTAAACATTGATTGCATAGTTTTTCAAATACTTAGCTATCCTGAGGTTAAAACCCGGATAATCAATAAGTATGACCAGGTCGGGATTGAAATCAAGTACCTGCTGTTTGCATATCCTGAGGTTTTTGAATATTTTACCAAGCCTTATAAGCACTTCCCAGATACCCATTACTGCCAGTTCCCTGTAATGAACCAGGAGGCGTCCGCCTGATTTTTCCATTTTGTCACCACCCCAGCAACGGATTTCTGCTTCGGGATCAGTTTTAATGAGTCCGGCAATAAGGTTTGAACCATGTAAATCGCCGCTTGCTTCACCTGCAATAATAAAATATTTCACTACTGTCTATTTCAGGGTATATAGATTGAACTGCTTTCTCAGGTCGTCAATGTAACTATGGGCAGTCATGTCGATTGACACCGGGACAACGGAAACATAATTATTTTGCAGTGCCCACTCATCAGTATCTGTAGAATCAGGTTCATGATTCTGGAATATACCCGTTAACCAGTAATATGTCTTACCCATCGGATCCTTGCGCTTTTCAAATTCCTCACGCCAGTTACCCCTTGCCTGCCTGCAAATTCTGATTCCCCTTATATCGCTGTCCGTACATGAAGGAATGTTCACATTAAGGCATATGCCCTGAGGCAATTTGTTATTGCCCAGCTTATTCATAATTTCCCTGACATATTTTTTCGAAGCATTAAAATCAGCTTTTGACGAATAGTCGTTAAGCGAAAAACCGACTGAATCAATTCCGTACAAACATCCTTCAATAGCCGCTGCCATAGTGCCTGAATATATGACACTTACCGAAGCATTTGCTCCATGGTTTATGCCTGACACAACCCAGTCGGGCTTTCTTTCCAGCAGCTGGTTAACGGCAATTTTCACTCCATCAGTAGGTGTGCCACTGCATGCATATACCCTTTTCGTGTCGGTCTCCTTCAGCAATTTTACCCTTATAGGCATTTTCACCGTAAGAGCCTGTGACATACCTGAACGGCTTTCAATAGTTGATATAACGACCACCTTCCCGTATTCCTGCATAAGCTGCGTAAGAGTATTAAGCCCTTCAGCATAAAGTCCGTCATCATTTGTAAGCAGTATCAGCCTATCGTCTTTCTCAACCTTCATATCATAAAGCTTTTTTCACAAAATATATTTTAAAAACAAAGAATTATACAAAGATAGCTAAATACAATAAGTTAAATAAAGTAATTTTTCATCTCGATACTTTTTTAAAAATCCTTACTTTTGCCTGAGCCGGCAAATGGTGTTTTATTTCTGTTTATTTTCTATACGCATGAAGATTTCATATAACTGGATACGTGAATACCTGAAGACAGATAAACAAGCTGAAGAACTAAGCCCGATCCTTACAAATATAGGCCTGGAGGTTGAGGGTATGGAAGACTGGATATCTGTAAAAGGAGGTCTGAGAGGGGTGATAACAGGAGAGGTAAAAACATGTGGTAAACATCCAAATGCAGATAAACTTTATATAACAACTGTAGACACCGGCAGCGGTGATCACCTGAGGATAGTGTGCGGGGCACCAAATGTGGAAGCAGGACAGAAAGTGCTTGTGGCCACACCGGGAACTGTACTTGACTACCAGGGTGAGCCCTTCGAATTAAAGAGATCGAAAATCAGGGGAGTACTATCGGAAGGAATGATCTGTGCCGAAGACGAGCTGGGGCTTGGTAACTCGCACGAAGGTATCATGGTTTTGCCACAGGATACCCCTGTTGGTATCCCTGCGCATGAAATTTTCCCAGTGGAATATGATACCGTTTTTGAAATAGGGCTCACACCAAACAGAATTGACAGCGGATCCCATTTTGGAGTAGCCCGTGACCTGAATGCATATTTTAACCTGTTCAAACCATCGCGCATTTCGCTGCCTGCAGTCGACAGTTTCAGGGTCGATAATAACTCAAGGCCTGTAAATGTTACTATTGAGAATGAGGCAGATTGTATAAGGTATTCAGGCCTTACCCTAAGTGGCGTAAAAGTAAAAGAATCGCCTGAATGGTTGAAAAACAGGCTTAAAGCCATCGGGCTCAAGCCCCTGAATAATGTGGTGGACATAAGCAATTTCATACTGCACGAATCAGGGCAGCCCCTCCATGCTTTTGATGCAGATAAGATAGCAGGTAACAGGATTATAGTAAAAAATCTACCAGATAAGACAGGTTTCATAACACTTGATGATCAGCCAAGGGAACTGTCAGAAAACGACCTGATGATCTGTGATGAAGAAAAAGGACTGTGTATAGCCGGGGTCTTTGGAGGAAAAGGATCAGGTGTAACAGATAATACAGTAAATATCTTCCTGGAAAGTGCCTGCTTTAACCCAGTGTCAATAAGAAAGACAGCCCGCAGACACGATCTTCACACCGATGCTTCTTTCAGGTTTGAAAGAGGATCAGACCCCGAAATAACCACCTGGGCCCTAAAAAGAGCAGCCATACTTATTAAAGAAATGGCAGGCGGAAAGATAAGCTCAGAGATTGTTGACGTTTATCCAAGACGAATAGAAAAGCCGGTCGTTGACGTGAGCTATAAAAATATTAACAGGCTTACCGGCAAAGAGATAAACAGGAAAGATATTAAGAAGATACTAAACTCTCTGGACATAGAAACTGATGATAGCGGCGGTGATACCTTCAAGTGCAAGGTACCTGCCTACAGGGTTGATGTCACAAGGGAAGCTGACATTATTGAGGAGATACTGCGAATTTACGGATATAATAATATTGAGTTCACTGAAAAGGTGAACTCAACACTCAGTTTTTTTGACAAGCCAAATAAGGAAAAAGTAATTAATACCATCTCTGATATGCTTTCCGGAGCAGGCTTTACAGAGATAATGTCTAATTCCCTGAATCCTTCTGCCTGGTACCGTGAAAGCCCCGATTTTGATAATGATAAAATGGTTATCCTGGCCAATCCATTAAGTTCAGATCTTGATTGTATGAGGCAATCACTATTATACGGGGGCTTAAATGCAATAGCAAGAAATATCAACAGGCAAAATCCTGACCTGAGATTTTATGAGTTCGGTATATGCTACTTCCTTAAGGAAAAACAAAAGCCCGTGAACACAGTTGATAATTATCTTGAAAAACTGTCACTCGACCTTTTCATTTCAGGAAGCACAAGTCCGGAAAACTGGAATACAGATAAGAGGGAAACCGATTTTTACAGTATCAAATCCCTTATTGAAATCATACTTGAAAAACTTGGATTTGATTGTAATTCTCTTACAGCTGAAGTTAATCAACAGGATTATTATACCGAAGGCCTTACACTGAGCAGTAAAGGCGAACTGCTTGCTCATTTTGGAAAGATCAGTAAACATTATCTAAACAAGCAGGAAGTAAAACAGGATGTTTACTATGGCCATATAGAATTTGATACGGCACTTGAAAAACTGAAGCAACACAGTATCTCTTACAGGGAGTTGCCAAAATATCCATCAGTCAGGAGGGATTTGGCCTTGCTGGTTGATAAAGACCTAAGCTTTGATCATATTAAAAAGCTGGCCTTTAAAACCGAAAAGGACCTTTTAAGACAGGTTGGGCTTTTTGATGTTTATGAGAGTGAATCGCTGGGGAAAAATAAAAAATCATATGCAGTGAGCTTTATACTGAGGGATGACAAACGGACCCTGACAGATAAGATAACAGACAAGGTAATGAAGAAGCTTGTGGAAGCGTTTGAGAAAGAAACCGGTGCACAAATAAGGTAGAAATTCTTCATATGGGCTCATTGTTAAAAAGGATCGGTAATTATCTTTCACTCGTAAAATTCAGCCACACAATTTTTGCAATGCCCTTTGCCCTGCTTGGATTCTTTACGGCAATAAATACCGGGAATAATGCATTCACATGGCGATTATTCATCCTTGTTCTGCTGTGCATGGTCTTCGCGAGAAATTCAGCAATGGGATTTAACAGGTATGCCGACCATAAATTTGACAGGCTCAATCCGAGGACCTCCTCCAGAGAGATTCCTTCGGGTATTATAAGCCCGGTGTCAGCACTCATTTTCGTAATAGTCAATTCCATCTTGTTTATCATCTCTGCAAGTCTTATTAACAGGCTGACAATGTTTCTTTCTCCCCTGGCCCTGTTTATTATACTTGGATATAGTATGACCAAACGATTCACCTCAGTGAGTCACATGTTCCTGGGCCTTGCCCTGAGTCTCGCACCTGTTGGGGCATATATAGCAGTCACAGGCAAATTTGCCACTGTCCCGGTTTTATACAGTTTAATTGTCCTATTCTGGGTAGGGGGATTTGATATAATATATTCGCTTCAGGATTCAGAATTTGATTCAAATAACAGGCTGTTCTCTATACCGGTTAAGCTGGGTTTGAAGCAAGCCCTGATTATTTCGGCATTTCTTCACTTGCTTGCAGTGCTTTCTGCTATAATATCAGGTTTTACAGCTCATGCAGGCCTGCTTTACTGGATCGGGACAGTAATTTTTACCCTGATGCTTATTTATGAACATATCATTTTGAAACCTGGCGACACTTCAAGTATATTAAAAGCATTCGGTACGATTAACAGCTATGCCGGAGTTTCTTTTTGTGCATTTGCAATAGCCGATCTCTATATTCACCTTTCATTATGAGACTCATGTTATCGGTAATGATTCTGAAATAATTTGACATTTTCCAAACCGGAATGCGGAGCTCCTTTACCCGGCATCAAAACCTGAAAATCACTGATATACCTATCAGCTCCTTGAATTGCACCTTTGGTACTTTCCTGGGGCTTCCATCCTCATTCAGTACCTGCTCATTATTATCATCCAGAACAGGTATAAGGGTATCATCATCATATATAAGATGTGTATTCAACCTGATATCAGTAAACCAGTTAAGCTTAGTCGTAGCAATCATTTCCCAGTCGATATCAATATTAAGGGGGTTATGAATATAATTGGTAAACAGTCTCAGTTTATTTACCACAGTAATCTGTTCAAACAGGGTAGTTTTATGGCTTATCTGTGCACTGATACCCGGTTCATGTCTTGATCTCTGATCGGCATGCAGGCCGTGTTTTGTTGGATCAATCATCGCAGTGTCAGGCACGAAGGTCCCTTTATATGATAAGGGGGCGAAGTTAATAGAGGTGTTATCGTTAGGTTTATAATCAAGCCCCAGGCCCAGTGTAAGTGAAGCGGGGTTAAAAAACTTGGATACCACAACTGAATCATTTGGATAATTATAGCCAAAAGCCAGCTGTGTTTTAAATAACATTGTAGTACTGAAATCAAACTTGCCAAATGCTTTGTTATTGAATTTTGAAAGCAATTCAATATCATCAATATTTTTACGGATACCGCTACCCGCACCTGTAATCAGGCCGAATTTTATCCTCCCGGCATTATTCCAGGTCATATTCAGATCATTGTTTGTATAACTTATCGTACCTGTAATATCCAGCAGGGTTGAGATATTGCTCTCTCCACCCTGCACCCAGTTTTTAATCATAGCCTGGTTAAAAACAAAAGATGCTTCCGACAGGAATTTCCAGTACTGGGGTTTTACTTCTATCTTACGGACTTCTGCCAGTTTTGAATTATCAACTGTTTTAGTCTGTACCCTTGCATTTGCAATATTTGGTGCCTTGCCAGGTCGCCTGAAATGCACTCCTCTTTCAACCACTATATCAATTGAGTCAATAGACGTACTACCAACCCAGACGGATACTTCCTCATCCCATTCATTTTTAAGCCATAACCTGGTCATCCTTGATGTATTCCGGCCCAGCCACACGGGAATTGAATTATTTGTCCCGGTAATGATAACCCTGCTTGAATCATTTTTTTCAATATACTGCATCACCTTATTAACAGCTGACTGGATTGAATCTCCGACAAGTGGATAATCGTAATACAGGAAGGGAAAATCAGGGTTCCCGCTTATTACCTTTTTAAGAGTATCGGATATCACAATAATAATACTGTCATGCTTTTCCGACCTCATATGCAAAGGTCTCTTCCTTTCTGTCTGCACAAAAATATTGCCCAGATCTCCCGGGTCAACAATCATCAGACTGTCCCTGATACTTAAAATGGTGTCTGCTGCCTCGTGCAGGCGCATGGTATCAGTAAGAGTCATATCTGTATCAGCCATTAGCGGATCAAATATATCCTGTTCTTCCTGTTTGCTCCGGCCTCTCTCACTTTCCGAAGGGATAGGTATATGAATAGTATCCCACATAAAAAAACTGCTTTCCGGTATTTTTATCTTAGCCCAGTCATACTGTCTGACATAGTCACGTGCTACGTACACCGGATCATTGGTTGCTTCAAAAAGCAAGCGCCTGATGGATTTTCTCAGAGGATCGTCTTTACTGTTCCAAATATCACTCTCATACCATGAGGAGAGATATTCAATTGCCTCTTCGATATCAAATTCTACATCTCTGCTTTTCAGGTTTGCCAGTGAATCCACCATTGCAGGCTTCATGAACGTATCAATAACAAACCCGCCAGAGTCCCTGCTTGTTTTCTCCTGGGCCAAAACAATGTTTGTCTTCAGGGAAATCAATAACATAAGGGTTAAAAAGCAGGGACATGTTCTGATAATCTTAAACATATTTAATTGTTGGTCAAGTTAATAGTGCTTTATGATACTGTTTTATTTTGCAAAAGCAATGCCAAAATTAAGGCATTTCTTGAATAAAACGGGATTTGTTTAAAAACTTATATACATCAAAATATAATTTTGATGTTGGTTGTATTTTCATTTCTTTTGCATGTCAATTTTAAAGCTTCCCATGAAAGACATGACTACAGGTAAAGAAGGCAGGCAAATTCTGCAATTTGCATTGCCAATGCTTGCGGGCAGCCTCTTTCAGCAATTTTACAATATTGTTGACAGCATTATTGTTGGCAACTTTATTGGTAAAGAAGCACTTGCTGCAGTGGGAGCCTCCTTTCCTGTAATCTTTGTCCTGATATCAATGATCATAGGGCTGGGGGCAGGGATTACTGTGGTGATATCACAATATTTTGGGGCCAAAGACTATGCCAGTGTAAGAAAGGCGATTGACACCATGTATATAGGAATGTTTTTTGCCTCCATTGTTGTAACAATTGTGGGCCTTATCTTCAGTGAGGAGATATTCGTACTGTTAAACCTGCCGGAGGAAGTGATGCCAATGGCCCTTGAATACCTTAACATTTACCTGCTGGGCATAGTCGCATTCTTCATTTTTAATGGAACCAGTGCTATTTTAAGGGGCATGGGTGATTCAAAAACACCACTTTATTTTCTTATATTATCAACCCTGACCAATGTGGGTCTTGACCTTCTCTTCGTTGTAGTTTTCAATATGGGGGTTAAAGGAGTAGCCCTGGCAACCGTAATAGCCCAGAGCGGTGCATTGGTGACTGCCATTATCTATCTTAACCATTATCACAAAATAATCGATATAAAACTGCGGGGACTTGTATTCGACAGGAAGATTTTCAACCAGAGCATCAGGATTGGATTGCCAACCGGTTTTCAGCACAGTTTTGTAGCACTTGGCAGTATGGCAATAATGGGGGTTGTGAACACATTCGGCACAAATGTGATAGCAGCTTTTTCAGTAGCTGCGCGACTTGATGCTATTGCTACCATACCTGCAATGATAATGTCACAGGCCCTGGCAACCTTCGTAGGTCAAAACCTGGGAGCCAATAAATCGCACCGTGTAAAAACAGGCTTGTTGTCGACCATCCTCCTGACAGGCATAGTTACAATAGCAACAACGGCAATAATTATATCTTTTGGCGACCTTTTTATGGATGCCTTTACCAACGATCCCGACGTAATAGAAATTGGTTCGGACTACCTGACGATTGTGAGCCTGTTTTATATTGTGTTTGCGTTTATGTTTACATTTAACGGTGTGATGAGGGGCGCCGGTGATACCGTAATCCCAATGATATTCACCCTTATTTCACTCTGGCTTGTAAGAATACCTTTTGCAGTATTCCTCTCTGACAGGTTTGGCGAAACAGGTATATGGTGGTCGTATCCAATGAGCTGGGTGATGGGATTAATTATGTCATGGACTTATTATCTAACAGGCCGCTGGAAGAAAAAGGTCATTGTAAAACCACGGCTTAGAGAAAAGCCCGATTTTTAATACATTTGTTCAACATTTAAGAAGATATGATCAGATCGATGACAGGTTATGGATCAGCTTGCGCTGAAACTCCTGAAAAAAAGATTACTGTAGAGTTACGCTCTCTGAACAGTAAGCAAATTGACATAAATACCAAGATCCCATGGTATTACAAAGAAAAAGAAATTGAAATCAGGTCGAAAATAAGTCAGGGGCTTACCAGGGGAAAAGCAGACCTTTTCATTACTGTTGACTCCATTGATGATGAAAACATACCCACGCTAAACAAAGCAGCCATAAAAAGTTACTACAGGCAGTTGATTGATGTGGCAGGCGAACTGTATATTGAAAACAGGAAGGAATTACTTTCGATTATTATGAGGCTTCCCGAGACACTTAAAACTGAAAAAAAAACGATCAGTGAGGAGGAATGGGAAATTTTAAACGGTCTGCTGGACGATTCCATAACTGACCTTGACAGCTACAGGCTGGAAGAAGGTAAATCGATAGAAACAGACCTTCGTGAAAGAATCAGAAATATCGAAACTCTTATCAATGAGATAATTCCTTTTGAAAAGGAAAGAATCAGCAGGATAAAGGAAAAAATAAGTACCAGCCTTAAACAGCTGGAAAATGAAAATGCCGATGAAAACAGGCTTGAGCAGGAAATACTGTATTATATTGAAAAACTGGACATAAACGAAGAAAAAGTAAGGCTTAAAAAGCACTGTGATTATTTTATTGAGACTCTCGAAACTGAGGATGCCAACGGCAAGAAACTGACCTTTATTTCACAGGAGATGGGAAGAGAGATTAACACCCTGGGCTCAAAGGCAAATGATGCAACAATACAAAGGATAGTGGTAATGATGAAGGATGAACTGGAAAAGGTTAAAGAACAGTTATTGAACGTATTATGAACAATGAACAAATTTATGGCAAATTAATAATAGTATCTGCCCCATCGGGATCGGGTAAAACCAGCATTGTCAAATACCTTCTGAAACATATTCCGGATCTTGGTTTTTCAATATCAGCGACAAGCAGGTTTCCCCGCAAAAATGAAAAAGACGGCTCAGATTATTATTTCCTTTCGGCAGATGAGTTCAGACGTAAAATTGAAAATGATGAATTCGTTGAATGGGAGGAAGTGTACAAAAACACATATTACGGTACTCTGCGCAGTGAAATTAACAGAATATGTGACAGCGGCAGGCACATAATATTTGATGTTGATGTTAAAGGAGGCCTCAGGCTTAAGAAAGAGTTTGGCTCCAGGGCAATGTCATTATTCATAAAACCTCCGGGCATTGATGATTTGAGGCAACGCTTAATAAAAAGAGGCACAGATCACCCCCGGGAAATTGAAATAAGGATAAATAAAGCCAGGGAGGAAATGGGAAAAGCCCTTTTTTTTGATAAGATTGTTATAAATGATGTTCTTGAGAGAGCATGCAGGGAAGCCCTGGAAATTTGTGAAGGATTCCTGAATTACAGATAAAATATGAAAACAGGACTTTACTTTGGCTCATTTAATCCGGTGCATATAGGACATCTGGCCATCGCAAACTATATTTACGAATATTCACACCTTGACGAAATATGGTTTGTTATAAGTCCGCATAATCCACTTAAACAAAAAAGCAGTTTACTGGCCGATCACCACAGGCTGCGCCTTGTTGAAATAGCCATCGGTGATGATCAGAGGTTCAGAATTTCCGATATAGAATCAAAACTCCCCCGCCCCTCATATACCATTGACACACTGGCCCACCTGAAGGAAAAATACCCGCAAAGGCAGTTTGCCCTGATTATGGGAAGCGATAACCTCCTGACCATTAATAAATGGAAGAACGCTGATATACTTCTTAACTCCTGCAAGATCTTTGTTTATCCCAGAAAAAACAAAGGCAGGAAGCCTGTGCCGGATGTGAAATCAATGCTGCGGACGGCCGATATTGAGATTGTTAATGCACCTGAAATTGAAATTTCAGGTACATTCATACGTTCGGCCATAAGGGATGGAAAAGATCTTCGCCATTTCCTGCCCCCGGGTGTATGGCAATATATCAGGGACATGCACTTTTATGAGTGATTTTCTTGCATGGTCTTCTGAATGATCTCCATCCCCCGGGAAAGGGCTTTTTTATTCATTGGAATCAGGTGATGATACCTTTCGGGGAGTGATTTTTTCAATCCCGTGAGTACATTTTCCATCTTGAGAACGGATTTTATTTTAAGGTATCCTCCAAGGACAATCATATTGAAGGTTTTGGAGCTCTCCATCTTCGTGGCTTCTTCGGTTGCATCTATCCTGTAAATATCTATATCAGTCCTTTCAGGATGTCGTGTGATCCCGTTACCATCATATATCAGTGTACCCCCCGGCTTAACCGCCTGTTCAAATTTATCGAGTGATTGCTGATTCAGTATTATAGCAGTATCAAAGCTCCTGAGTATGGGACTGCTGATTCTTTCATCGCTGAGGATCACCATAACGTTGGCTGTACCGCCGCGCATTTCCGGGCCGTAAGAGGGCATCCAGCTCACCTCCATATCCTGCATGATTCCCGAGTAGGCCATTATTTTACCCATCGAGAGTACACCCTGTCCGCCAAATCCGGCTATTATTATTTCTTCTGTCATAAATTTAAGTTTTCCATTATTATTAAGACTTTTATTCCTCAGGGACTTTAAAATCACCCAGCGGATAGAATGGGAACATATTTTCTTCCATCCATTTATTTGATTCCACCGGTGTCATTTTCCATCCTGAAGGACAATTGGAGACAACTTCGATGAAGCAAGTTCCTTTATTATGTTTCTGATATTCAAATGCTTTACGAATTGCCTTCTTCGTTTTTCTCACATTACCCGGCTTATGCACGCTTTGCCTGGTTACATAATAAGTTCCCGGCAGGGTAGCTACTATATCAGTAATTTTCAATGGATTACCCATTAGTTTTACATCCCTGCCATAAGGAGTGGTGGATGATTTCATCCCCTCAAGTGTGGTTGGGGCCATCTGTCCTCCGGTCATCCCATAAATACCATTATTAATAAATATTATAAGGATATTTTCTCCCCTGTTGCAGCTATGAATTGTCTCTGCCGTTCCTATAGCTGCCAGGTCTCCGTCGCCCTGGTAGGTAAACACATATTTTTCAGGCAGCAGTCTTTTAATGGCTGTAGCCAGTGCGGGTGCCCTTCCATGCGCGGCTTCCTGCATATCAATATCCAAATAATTATACATAAGCACAGAGCAGCCAACGGGGGTTATCCCTATAGTTTCCTGCTGGATACCCATTTCTTCAATAACTTCAGCCAGAATCTGGTGAGTTGTCCCATGTCCGCAACCCGGGCAATAATGCATAATATTGTCCGTCATCACGGAGGATCTTTTATGGACCAGGTTTTCGGGCTTTATGATATCTTTTACACTTATATTATCTGCCATGATCTTATTCTCCAATAATTTTAGTTTTCAAATTCTCAACAACTTCCTCAGGTGTTGGTATTATTCCTCCCATCCTGCCAAAATGTTCTACCGGCACCCTGCCGTTAACAGACAGTCTCACATCTTCTACCATCTGTCCGGCACTCATTTCTACCGAGAGAATTCCTTTAATCCTGTTAGCCATTTCACTGATCTCTGTTGATGGAAAGGGAAAGAGTGTAATTGGTCTGAGAAGGCCCGCTTTTATTCCTTCTTCCCTGGCCAGTTGAATGGCTTTCTGCGATACACGTGCACTGGTACCATAAGCCACCAGCAAATATTCGGCATCATCACACTGAAAAGTTTCAAACCTGACCTCTTTTTCCTGTATCTCGCGGTATTTTTCCTGGAGCTTGATATTAAATTGTTCCTGCTTATAAGAGTCAAGATCAAGTGATGTGATAATATTTCTCTCTCTGTCGGGTGTCTTTCCGGTAGTTGCCCATGCAGGCAGTTCTTTTTTTCTTTCCTTCTGAGGTTTAAGCCACACCTTTTCCATCATTTGACCAATTGCACCATCTGAAAGTATCATTGCGGGATTTCTGTACTTGAATGCCAGGTCGAAGGCAAGTTCAACAAAGTCGGCCATTTCCTGGACCGAAGACGGTGCCAGCACTATTAGCCTGTAATCGCCATGTCCACCTCCCTTGGTTGCCTGAAAATAGTCAGACTGGGCAGGTTGTATGGTCCCGAGCCCTGGCCCACCTCTCACTACGTTTACTATCAGGCAGGGCAATTCAGCCCCTGCAATATAGCTTATCCCCTCCTGCTTGAGTGACACCCCGGGTGAAGAAGATGACGTCATTACCTTCTTCCCGCAACCCGCGCCACCGTAAACCATGTTAATGGCAGCCACCTCACTTTCTGCCTGCAGGACTACCATACCGGTTCTCTCGTGTGGCTTTTCCGCTGTAAGGTATTCGAGTACTTCACTCTGAGGAGTGATGGGATAGCCAAAATAGGCATCGGTACCGGCCCTGATTGCTGCTTCAGCAATAGCCTCGTTGCCTTTCATTAATCTCAGTTCCTTTTCCATATTTTATTTTTATGCTTTTATAAATTAAATCTTTACCCGGTAAACGGTTATTACTCCATCGGGGCAAACCACGGCGCAGTTTGTACAGCCTGTACATGCATCCATGTTGACAGCTTCAGCATAATTATAACCCTTGCTGTTTACTTCAGATGCCATGGCAATAACCTCTGTAGGGCATGCAGTAACACATACACCACAACCTTTACATTTTTCTATATCGAAAACTATTGATCCTTTAAGTTTGGCCATATTCTTTATATTAAATTGTTAATCTGTTATTTAAAATCTTCATAAAATCTCTGCAATCTGGTCTCAAGCAAGGGGAACATTGTCCTGGGTATTTGTGACACACAGGCTCTGAGTCCCTCTTTCTTATCACTCCCGGTTATATTCAGGGTTATGGCACTGATTCCATAATAGAGCAATTTCTCGAGCAATTCACCACTGCTCATACCCGGAAAGGAAATTGTAAAATAGAAACCGTCGGCTATGGGCCGGTCTATGTCGGTATCATATACTATTTTAAAGCCGTTAGCGATAAACATCTGTTTTATCATCCTGGCTCTTTCTCCATACTCTTTGACTTCCGAAATATAATTATATTCACCATTGTTAACTGCTTTCAACATAGCATATAGTCCGTACTGGGCTGTATGCGTTACCCCTGCTGACAATGCGTATAAGGCCCCGAAAACCATTGCATGACCGAAGAGGTCGCTGGTATAATACCTTTTAAGGTCAGGAAAACGACGATTATAAAGTGTATCGGATATAACAAGCATGCCAACTCGCTGACCGGCATAGCTGAAGGCTTTAGAGCTGGATATAAGTAAGAGATAATTGTCACAGTATTTTGCAACTGTTGGCTGAAACGGAGCCTTGCCGGGTGTGCCGTAATTATTGCGGAAATCCATACCAAAATAGGCCAGATCTTCAATAACAACCACATCATACCTGGTTGCAAGTTCACCAATTATTTTTAATTCTTCATCGGTGAAACAAATCCAGGAAGGATTATTTGGATTTGAATACAGGATGCTTGACACTTTTCCTGTTTCCAGGTATGATTCAAGCTTTGCCCTCAGTTTTGTGCCGCGGTAATTATAAACGTCAAATGACCTGTAATCCTGGCCCAGTATTTTCACCTGCTGCTTCTGAACCGGGAACCCAGGGTCAATAAACAGGGTACCTTCCCTTGTTCTGTCGTTCCTGTTCACTACCATGAAGCCTGCCATGCCCCCCATCAGGGATCCGACAGTAGGAATGCAGCCCCTGGGATTAACATCAATATCAAGGAATAACTTGATGAATCTTGATGTTTCATTCTTCAGTTGCGGCAAACCTTCAACATTTGGATATATTGATGTGACACCGTCGTCCAGAGCTGCTTTCTCAGCTTCGATACCAACAAGCGGGGATGGTAATCCGGGCACTCCCATTTCCATCCTGATGTATTTCTCACCCGTTTCTTTCTCTATCTGGTTAACCAGCTTTACGATCTCCCGTATACTTGCATTATCGAGTGAATCCAGTTCACTCTCTCTGATCTTGGCTGCAACTATCAAAGAATTGATAGGTGTATTTCTCATAAATATCAGTTTTATTCATTTTCAAAATGAACAGGGGCAGTCTGTTCAAACCGCCCCTGTCCTTATAAGTTTTTCCTTTTCCATCAGAAATACTTCTAAACCCATGAGCATAATAATAATGTGAGGTAATAAGAACCGTTTACCATGATTATCATTCTTTTGCAAAAAAACAATATTCAAAAACATACTCTACTCAAAGGGAGTTTAAATATACAAATTCTATCCTCAATTCAAAACATGTTAAACATCAGCTTTGGAAACGGCAGCAAAAGCCAGTATCACTCCAAGTATGATGCCGTAAACAGCTGCAATGAGTACCCTGAACTGTTCTGGCATCAGGAAATTTAGTGTCTGCGCAGGTATCCAGAAAAAAATTATGGTCTTTTTCAGTACAAATCCAAAATGAGTATCCCAGTCTATTTGCTTTAATATCTGGCTTACCTTTATTCTTGAGAAGAATCCCTGCATCGTTCCTCCTGTCATTTCAATGTGTGAATCCGTAATCTTATGCACGGTCATTAAAACGGGGGCATAAAAGATATTTAACAGAAAACTGATGCTGAAAGCCACTCCAAGTTTTCCTGCATTAAATGAACCCTCAATTGCATCTACCGAGCCTTTTAAGCCTGCAAACTCCAGGAGTATTGGCACCCCCCTGGCAAAGATTATGAAAGCAGCCTGAATGGTAATCCCGAGTATACCCCACACAAAAGCGCGGGGCAGTATTCCGAAGCCGGGGGCAGTATAGCGGCCTGTTTTTATCCTCAGACCTATTAATTCACCCGTGGTAGCCAGGATGGCAAACTTTATAAAACTTGTCAGGAAAGGATATCCCGAGTAAAACCTGTCATAATAATCATACAGGGTCTCACTCACAATAAAAGGAGTAAGAATAATTGTCAGGAATAAAACAATATATATATCAGACCTCTTCATAAAATTATAATATGTTACTGCTCATCCCGATTACGCGGGGCTCGGTTCATTATTTTTCTATTCTTATTCTTGCGTCAACTGCCTTAACCGTTTCCGGGTTTCCCATCAAGGGATTAAGATCCAGCTCGGCTATTTCAGGCGCTTTTTCAAGCAAGGCTGACAGGCGCATCAGCACATCGGCAAATGCTTCGATATTAACTCCCTGCTGTCCCCTGGTTCCTTCCAGCATCCTGAAGCCCCGGAGTTTTTCTATCATGTCATTTGCTTCACTCCTGCCCAGGGGAACCAGTGCACTGCTTACATCTTTCAATACCTCAATGAATATTCCTCCCAGGCCGGCCATTAGCAGGTGACCAAAATCTCCCTCTTTTATTGCTCCTGCAAAAAGCTCCTGTCCCCTGATCATAGGTTGTAAGAGGACAGCTCTGACATCGTCAATAGCCATCAGGCGTCTGAATTCAGATACTGCTTTTGCACTGCTGTCTATATTCAGTACAACTCCACCTATGTCGGATTTATGTACGGGTCCAACTACCTTCATAACCAGCGGGAATCCGAGTTCAACTGACTTTCGTGCTGCTTCATCCTCAGTTGAAACCGTCACCTCTTCCACCCTGGCTATTCCGGCAGCATCAAGTAAGGCCCTTACATCCTCCGGTGCGACATAACCATCTTTATTTCGGGATATTACATCTCTTACTGCCCTGCTGTCTATTTCCGGCTTATCATGAGTATCACCCCCATAATAAGGCACATTCATAACCCTTCCAAGGGCATGTGCAAAAACCACTTCATCGGGAAAATTAACATTTCCCTTTTTTATAAATGTCATAATTGCTTCTCCGGCATTAATCAATGAGGGCAATATGGGGTAAACCGGTTTCTTTCCCGAGCGCATTTTTTGGTGCAGGACATTATAAACTTCATCGACGGGAAATAAGCCAGGGCTTCCAAAGATTACAGCTACTGCATTTATCTGATCAAAATCATTTTCGCATGCGTCAAGTATAAATGCCAGTTGTTCCGAAGTCCCTGTGGCAAGGAAATCTATTGGATTAGCAACAGATGAACCAGGGAACAGTTTTTCAAGCAGGGCCTCTGCCTTACTGCCCTTGAGATGAGGAATTTCCATCCCCTCTTTTGAAAGGGCATCCGTCATCATTACGGCCGGTCCGCCGGCATGTGTAACTATAGCCATATTTTTCCCTGACGGCAACGGACTTAACAGGACTGCAGCCACTGCAGCCATTTCATGTCGACCATAACACCGTATTATTCCTGCCTTCCTGAAAAGTGCATCCACAGCCACATCAGGGCTTGCCATAGCTCCTGTATGTGATGATGCAGCCCGGCTCCCTGCCTCAGATGAGCCGGCCTTGATTGCAGCTATTCCGCATCCTTTCCTTATGAGGGAGGATGCATGCCTGAGGAGCATTTCCGGTTTGCTGATATTCTCAATATATAATAATTTCACCCGGGCACTCTTCCCATGCTCATAGGTCTCGTCCATATACTTCACCACATCCTCAACTCCAACCTGTGCACCATTTCCAACGGAAAATACACTGGAATAGCGAATACCATTTGGTATGGTTGCTTCCATGATAAATACGGCAGTGGCTCCTGAACCTGAAATAAGATCTACACCATGAGGATCCAGGTCAGGAATTGGTTCCGTAAAAACACCGCTGTAAACAGGGTTGAGCACCCCGATGCAGTTGGGTCCAATAAGACAGGCTCCAGCCGAATCAACTATTTCCACAATCTCCTCCTCCAGCCTGGCTCCCTCTTCGTCCTCTTCCCCAAAACCGGCCGAAAGGATAATGAAAGCCTTTGTATTCTTTTGATAAGCCAGTATCTCCACTGTCTGTTTACAGTACTTTGCAGCTATGGCAATTATTGCAAGGTCAGTTTCAGGTATATCTTCAGGGCTGCTGTATGACCTCAGTCCCTGTACCTTATCTGACCCGGGATTTACAACATAGAGTTCTCCCTTATATTCACCGTCAATGATATTTTTTAATACCTTGCCTCCCGGCTTTGATATATTATCCGATCCCCCCACAATAACAATATTCCGGGGATTTAACAGGTAATTATTAATCATAGTTTTATTATTAGTCGGCAAATGGATTCAAATGACTGCCAATGTATGAAATTCAATCAAATCATACAATGATTATTATTAAATGTTGAGTTGTTGAACCGAGCCGGGTGAGTACCTGAGGTTTAGTGGATGAACCCTGCGAGCCTGGCGAAGCCAATTGTTGAATTGTTGAAGTTTTTTCACTTCAGTAATCTGAATAATATATTCACAGCGTCAGATATGCAAGTTTCACAGATATTTTCAAAAACATTTTCCTCAACCGCCTTTTCATGTTCTTCAGGTGAATCCAGCTCATAGCCGATAAGCTCCATGCAATTTGTGGTTTCATGCAATTTTTTAAATTCCGAATCAAATTTCCTTATCAGCTTATAGGCTTCATTTGTTCTCTGGTGATTATCACTGTATTTATTGCCGCAATAAATGCTTATTGCCATAAAGCTCCCGGTAACCGCTCCGCAGGTTTCCTGCATATGACCCATTCCGCCTCCGAATCCTGATGCAAGTTTTTCAAGAAGTATATGATCTGTTTCTATCTTAGCTGCCATTGAAACAAGAACTGATTGTGAGCAATTATAACCTGACCTGAATCTCATCAAAGCTTCATTCTTGATACTCTTTTTATCCATCATAATTTGTTTGGTTAAAACAAATTTAGTGAATAAGTGTATGTCATCAAACCCGATTACTCAGGCGTCCCCAGCGGACGGATGCGCCCAGGACTATACCTGGGCTCACAATTATCAGATTCTTAATAATATACTGTCCTTCAAGAGTCAGGGAACAAGGAAAAATATTGAACACCCCTGAGGGTAAAAGAAAGACAGGCAGAAATGTTCCAATCATCTGTATGAAGAGTAATAATAATGTCTCTCTCAGAAATATCTTAAGTATTAACCCCAATCCTATTACAAATTCAAGTGTGGCAAGACCATATATAATTACCGTATCAGAAAATAAACCAAATGTAACTATACTGGTGGTCCTGACAGCGAGGTCCTGAGCATGACCAAGTCCGTTTTATTCGAAATCATAATTAATTATTTACTGATATTGTAAACAGCCAAGGGAAGGTTTGGTTTTTTATAACGCGGATTATTTTAACTCTTATATTCATTTTCAGCCCGTCATCAGGCGATGATTAACGGAGTACTCTCCTCGGGGGATTTTAACTGATAATATCATCCTTTCTTAGTATATTTGTGGACGCACTGAAGAGAATGAAAAATAACGTAAAAGACATATTGGAGGGCAGAAAATTTGATGCTGAAAAAATAATAACTCTGCTCAAAGCTGAAGGAAAAGAAAGGGATGAGCTATTCAGGGAATCAGCCCGAATTAAGCATAATTACACAGGCAATAAGGTTTACTTCAGGGGATTAATAGAATTTTCAAATATTTGTGAAAAGAACTGTTACTATTGTGGGATCAGAAGGGATAATAAAAAATTCAGAAGATATAATCTTACTGATAAAGAAATCAATGATGCTGCCATTTATGCCCATAAAAATAATTTCGGTTCAATCGTACTGCAGTCGGGAGAGCTTAGTAATCCTGACTTTACCGCAAGAGTAACAGGATTACTGCAATCCATCAAAAAGCTTTCTGACGGGAAACTGGGGATTACCTTATCTCTTGGCGAACAGAGTAAGGAAGTTTACCGGGAATGGTATGAAGCGGGAGCTCACAGGTACCTGCTCCGCATTGAAGCATCAAATCCGGCCCTTTATGCAAAGCTGCATCCGGATGATGAACTCCATAGTTATCATAAGAGGCTTGAATGTCTCAAAACATTGAAGAAACTTAATTACCAGACAGGTACAGGAGTAATGATAGGATTACCCTTTCAGACATATGAAGACCTGGCATCTGATCTGCTCTTTATGAGAAACTTCGATATTGATATGGTTGGGATGGGGCCTTATATAGAGCATTCCAACACTCCGCTTATAAAATATAAAAATGACATCCTTCCCATCGCTGACAGATTTGATCTGTCCCTGAAGATGATAGCCGTGCTACGGGTTATAATGAAAGATATAAATATTGCTGCCTCAACTGCCCTTCAGGCAATAGACCCTCTGGGCAGGGAAAAAGCTGTTCAGGCAGGTGCAAATGTTATCATGCCTAATATCACCCCGGGCATCTACCGCGATGATTATTATCTCTATGATAACAAACCCCGGACAGGTGATTCACTGGACGACTGTATAGAAAGCCTGAAAAAGAGCCTGAAAGAGGTGAACGCAGTACCTGGCTATGGTGAATGGGGTGATTCAGCTCATTATTTTAAAAGGAGAAAGAATAGTGGCAAATAAATTTTCTGAAATTGAATTAAATTAATTATACCGGGATGAAAAATAAAATTATTGTACTTGGCACGGGGCTGGTTGGTTCAGCTATAGTAAAAGACCTATGTAAAGATTACCTTGTTACGGCTGTTGATATTTCCTCAGAAAATATTAATAAGCTTAAAGGGCTGGAAAATGTAAAAGCTGTGACAGCTGACCTTTCCGATTCATCCATAATTAAAGACCTTGTTCGTGGCTATGACCTGGTAATAGGAGCCCTTCCGGGACATATGGGTTATAAATCGGTCAGGGATACGATTGAGTCAGGAAAAGATATGGTTGACATATCTTTCTTCCCCGAAGATCCCTTCGGTCTTGACAGAATGGCCAAAAACAAGGGCGTAACCGTTGTTACCGACTGCGGTGTGGCTCCCGGGATGAGTAATATTATACTCGGGCACCATCATTCGTTGATGAGTGTTGAGAGATATGAATGTTATGTTGGCGGGCTTCCGTTCAGGAGGGAATGGCCCTGGCAGTATAAGGCAGTATTCTCTCCCATTGATGTGATAGAAGAATATACGAGGCCTGCACGTTACATGCTTAATGGTGATATTGTCATAAGAGAAGCGCTCTCAGAGCCAGAATATATTGAATTTGACGAAATAGGAACCCTTGAGGCATGGAATTCAGACGGTCTGAGAAGTCTTCTGAAAACAATCCCGGTACCCAATATGATAGAGAAAACTCTAAGGTACCCGGGAACAATAGACTATCTCAGGATGCTCAGGGAAGCCGGTTTCTTCAGCTATGATGAAATTGAAATAAATGGTCAGAAAATAAGACCCATTGACCTTACATCACGGCTGATGTTCCCCCGGTGGCAACTTAAAGAAGGAGAAGAGGAATTTACGGTTATGAGGATAATAATAGAAGGCAGGGATAAAGGAGAAAAGTATGTTTACAGGTATGATCTTTTTGACCGTTATGACAGGAAGACCAATATTACCTCGATGGCCAGAACGACAGGTTATACATGTACTGCTGTGGCAAACCTGATAATGGAAGGCATGTACGAATCACCCGGTGTAAACCCTCCGGAATATCTAGGCAGAACAGAAGGACATCTTAAATTCATACTGGGGTACTTGAAGGAACGGGGGCTTGTTTATAAGTTTGAGAGGGTCTAAGGGGAAAAGGTAATATAACTGTTCGAGACCAGAAAGGAGAAAGCTGATTTCAGCCAAAGGTAATTGTCCTGACGGAAACATCCCCTAAATCATTCAGTCTTTGTATGAGTTTGTTCATTTCAGAATTATCACCTATAAGTTCCAGCAGGATCAGTCCCATTTCTTCACCGTTTAATTCCTGATTAATACCCAGCCGGGTTCTGATGGTGCATCCGAATGAAGTAAGCACCTTCTGGACTTCACTGATTATTTCAGACCTGTTTTTAATTATCAGACCTGCAACTGCAACTGTTGAGCCAGCAGGTATCGTACCAGGTTGGCCTGTCCGTTCTCCGGGATTCATCCTTTTGATCTCTATTCCATATATCTTATCCAGGTCTTCCATAAGATTTTTTTCACCCAACTCATCATTCTTGAGGTGAAGAAGGATATAGGCCTCCCTGCTGCATTTGTCCTCATTCAGTTCATGGAAGCCAAGCCTGGATTTTATTATTGCGGAATGTTTGCTGAGAACCTTCTGTGTATGTCCTGATTCCTTTATCCTGTCGATTACCCTTATTGCTATTATTCTCACCATAATTAATTACTCCGATTAATTTAAAAATAAAGATCTCTTTCTCCCTTTTTTATCCTCTCTATCCTCCCCCTGGTTTTTGCGGCCACATCTGCATCTAAAACTGTCAGTCCACGTTCTATTGCTCTCCATCCTTTTTCTGCAAGCTGTTCATCTGCATAATCTACAAGGTATTCAGCCAGGGTAAGTGCAGCATTAGGGGAGCAATATCGTTTGATGAACCCGGGTACTGAAAACTCCATGAAATGTTCACCTGTTCTGCCCAGCCTGTAGCATGCTGTACAGAAAGACGGCATAAAGTTATCATCCAGCAATTCGTCTATCACTTCCGCCAGGGACCTGGCATCATTGATCATAAACTGTTCCCTGTTAAGATTCTGCTCCTCATTTTTTATATCTGAATATGATCCAAGTTCAATTTTTGTACCTCCGTCAATCTGGGACACTCCAAACTTTATTACTTCCCTCCTCACATCATGACTTTCCCTGGCTGTCAGGATCATACCTGTATAAGGCACCGCAAGTCTGAGTATAGCCACAAGTCGCTTGAATTCATTATCCTTCACTTCAAAATCCTTATTCATATTTATGGTAGCAGCATCCTTCAGCCTGGGGAATGAAATTGTATGCGGGCCCACATTATAGCATGCCTCGAGGTGGTTCGTATGACGGACCAGGCCCAGCACTTCAAAACGCCAGTCATACAATCCGAACAGGGCACCTATGCCTACGTCATCAACACCTGCCTCCTGTGCCCTGTCAAGACCTGTCAGCCTCCAGTCATAATCGCTCTTTTTACCGGCAAGGTGATACCATTTATAAGCTTCAGGATGATATGTTTCCTGGAAGATCTGGTAAGTCCCTATTCCTGCTTCACCTACTGTTCTGAAGCCCTCAATATCCAGGGGAGCAGCATTAATATTCACCCTCCTGATCTCACCCCTGCCCTTTTTGACACCATAAACCAGTTTCACGGTATGTGCTATGTATCCGGCAGAATATTTAGCATGTTCACCGTAAACCAGTATAAGGCGTTTCTGCCCGTTATCTTCAAGTGCCGATACTTCTTTGACTATTTCATCATCGCTTAATGTCCTTCTTACAGCCTCGGTATTACTTGATCTGAAACCACAGTACTTGCAGTTATTGCTGCAGTAGTTGCCTATATATAAAGGAGCAAAGAGCACAATCCTGTTTCCGTACACCTTCTCCTTTAACTCACGGGCACCGGCCTTTATCTCCTCGATCACCTCGGGATCGTCAGCATTTATCAATACAGCAGTCTCCTCCAGGGTCAGCCTGTTCTTGTCGAGCGATTTGGCTATTACCTCTTTTACCCTTCGTTTATCCGGTTTTGTGTTGTTTATTATATGCCAGATCTCATCAGGATTAATAAAGGATTTCATCCTCTGATCCCTGATTGATAATTTTTCAGGATTAAATTTCATATCATTATTTGAACTTAAACTAATTAAACCTCATGCAAATAAACCAAATCCAGGAGGTGATTACAATGAATTATATCATATCCTTCTAAAAAATCAGTTCCTTTGTTTCATTGATTAACTTTTCCGGGACCCGGCAGAAACCAGGTGATTCAAACTCTATTTTCCCGCCCATTCTTTTATGAAAATTAAGTCTTAACCTGTCGTTAAGAGTAATACCCGGATCAGAGCTTTTAAAAAAAATAATTGCCACCTCCCTTCTTCCTCCATTTTTTTGTAGGATAAGAGCCAGGCCACGTGTTTTTAACCCGTCCCCGGGAACACTCACAGCGTAAGCACCCGGAAGCGGAAGGAGTTTATCCATATCTTCAATTCTCAGCAATATTCCTGTATAGCCATTAAGATTAGTCACCGGTTCCCATTTCTCAGGTGAGCCACTTATAAAATAGAAGTGATCAAGATAGGCGTTTACCCTTTGAATATATCCTTCTCCCAGGGCCTTTCTTATTTGCGTTGAGCTCACTGTTTCATTCAGCACTTCCTGTTCGGGAATCTCTTCTGCCTCAAAGCCATACCTGGCAGATATTGACTTCAGGTACTGATAATCCCCTTCCTTATTGTGTCCAAAATGGTGGTTATAACCAACCACTATCACCCTGGGCCTGAGTTTAGAAAATATATATTTTTCAATGAATTCACTGCCCGATACCCGTGCAAATTCTTCAGTAAATTCAACAAGGATAAGGTTATCCAGTCCCTCACTTTCAAGTAATTCTATTTTTTCATCCAGAGAAGTGATTAAACGTAAATTTTTACCTGCAGTGTCAGGATAAAGTACCTTGCGGGGATGGGGATGGAAACTTATAAGGACTGATTCCCCCTCATATTCTTCTGCAAGTTTTTTAATTCTTCCAAGTATAGTCTTATGACCATAATGTACACCATCGAAGGTTCCCGTTGTAATAACAGGATTCGTTATTTTCTCCAGCTCCTCAAACCCGTAATATACCTTCATTCCTTGCTCTTGTCCTTATCCTTCTTTCACAAAATATGCGACTTTCTCAATTGATGTAATCATGTCATACTCTTCAAGATAGACATTTAGTGGTACATTCAGGGGAACAGTTGTAAAGTTTAGTATGCCTTTTATCCCGGCCCTTATTGCTGCATCAGCGACAGGTCGGGCAAAATCGGGAGGTATTGTCAGTAAAGCAATGGTAATATTCTGTTCGTTTATAATATGCTCCATCTTTTCAACGGGATAGCATCTGACTCCTGCTATTACCCTGTTAACTTTCTGGGGATCATTGTCGAATGCAGCAACAATATTGAGCTTGGATCTTTTGCCCTTGAAGTAGGAAGTTATGGCACGTCCAAGGTTTCCTATACCTATTACTGCAATATTCTGGCCTTGTTCGGAATCAATTATCGTACCAATAGTATCTATAAGCTCCTTTACATCATAACCTTTTTTCTGAACACTCGAATACCCTATGAGCATCAGGTCTCTTCTTACCTGCACTGCAGTTATATGCAACAGGGCAGCCAGTTCATGGGAATATATGTAGTTATTACCAGCAGCCAGGTAGCCCAGAAGGTTCCTGCGGTAACCACTCAGCCTTTCAACAGTTTTTCCTGGTAGTTTTTTCATCCTTATGATTTTGTAAACTATACAAATATAAACAATAGAATGATTATCATTCTTTTTCCTGCCTTACTGGAAGTTTCAATTTAAAAACACTTCCTTCATCAGGCCTGCTAGCAACTGTTATCGAACCCTGATACAAATCCGCAATCTTTTTCACGATCGACAAACCCAGTCCGCTTCCGGCAATATTACGTGTTTTATCATTTTTAATACGCACGAACTCATTAAACAGAACCTGCTGGTCTTCACTGCTGATTCCAATACCAGTGTCCTTCACTTCCATTACGGCATCGTTCCCTTCCCTGTCGATTGTGATAACAACCTGTCCTCCCTCTTTATTATATTTTACCGCATTTGAAAGCAGATTATTGAAAATGATGTTCATATCCTCTTCATCGGCTGAAATAATAACATCTGATTTTTTTTCAATTACTATTGAGACATCTTTCTGTATGGCAAGTGGATTTATTGTTTCTACACATTGTGTCATAAGCAAGGCAGGATCTAATTCAACCACTTTATCTTTCTTCACTTCCAGTTTTATCTTGGTAAAATCCAACAGATCCATAATCAGGGTACGCATTCCCTGGATACGCTGTATTGATCTTTCAATCATCTCAGCATAATCGTTTATATCGTTCCCAGCCTCCCTGTCTCTCATCATATTCAGATAGCCTTCCACCGCATTCAGTGGTGACTTAAGCTCATGCGACAGAACCGACAGGAACCGGAACCGGATCTTTTTCCCTTCCTCCTTCATCCTGCTTGTTATCCTTTTAAGATATTGCTGCTTTGTTATATTCTCAATCGAGGATTTAAGTTCCTGCGGTGTGAAGGGTTTGGGTATAAAATCGGTGGCCCCGTCCCTTGTAGCCCTCAATGCCACGTCGAGCGATGCATATGAGGTAATCATTGCTACAACAATGTCATAATTTTTCTGCTTAATATAGTCAAGTACTTCAACGCCGGAAATTCCGGGCAGCTTATTATCCAGCAACACTATATCCGGCTGTTCACTGTCTATTATCTCAAGGCCCTTTTCACCTGTCTCAGCCTCAAGCACCTTATAGGTATAGGCTTCATCCATAAAAGGATATGTAACCCGGAACCTGTTCAATATCCTGCTGACGCCAGATCTGATTCCGGCTTCATCATCCACTATCAATACCTTTAATTCAGCCATCTCATATTTTTAACAGGCGTTTAATTTCATCGTTTAGCTGTTCAGCTCTTACTCCCTTTTCAAGGTAAGCATCTGCCTTTATCCACCTTCTTTCCTCCTCTGAATCCAGGCCGAAAGACAGGCCTGTTTCCTTAGAAACAGAGGTAGCAATTATTACAGGAAGGTCCGGATATTTTTTCTTCAGTTTATAACAAAGTATAAAACCACTGTCATCCTGTTCCATCATGAGGTCAAGCAGTGCAATATCCGGTTTTACAGTATCTATAATATCCTCTGCCTCTTTCTGACTAACAGCACTTATCACATTATACCCTGCTTTTTCAAGGTGGACTACCGTTTGAAAAAGGTAATCCGGATCATCATCAACAACAAAAACTGTCTTCTTTTTATTCATTTGTCCTTGGTATGCTTATAATAAATTGTGTCCATGTAGGGCCTTTTCCCGGATTGCTGTTTGAATCGACCTTTATCTGGCCCTTATGCATCTTCACTATACCATAGGCAGTTGCCAGCCCAAGTCCGGTTCCGCTACCTGTCTCCTTGGTAGTAAAGAATGGCTCAAATATCTTTTCTCTTTTATCTTCGTCTATGCCGGGTCCGTCATCCCATATCTTCATTTTGACGTTTTTATCGGTATCCTCCAGGGTAATTTTCACCTTCCCCCTTCCCTTCATTGCATCCACCGAGTTTTTAACCAGGTTCGAGATAAGCTGTATCATCTGTTCGCTATCCATCATGGCAGAAGGATTATCCGATCTATCCTCCGTTATTAAATCAATGCCTTCGGGTATTATAAGGGACTCAAGGCTTTGCTTAACGACTTCGTTCAGGTTGGTATAATCATGGTTTACCTGGCTCTTCCTTGCAAAATTGAGCAGACCTGATACAATTTTTTTACATCTGGCCGCCTGCTCGGTTATCAGGTTCAGATCATCCCTTAAAGGATCATCTTCTGCACATTCTTCCAGTAAAATATTACTGTACATAATTACCACGCCAAGAGGATTATTCAGTTCGTGAGCTATACCTGCAGATAGCTGACCCATGTGGGCAAGCTTTTCTGATTGTCTGAGCGCCTGCTTCATTGAACTCAGCTTTTCATTGGAAAGAGCCAGATCATTTACAGAATTGTGTAACTGTTCTATTGTAAATGGCAGGCACATCTCCACCTCGGCCAGGCCCTTGCTTATTGCAACAGCATGTTCAATACATGTCTCATATCCACAAGCACCACAATTCAGATGATCTTTGATACTGGTTTTTCCCATCAGTCTCAGGACATTTTCAATCTCAATATTTCCGGGGCTTTCAAGTCTCCTGTCATCCGGTTCATGCTTAACTGACAGGTCAAGATCATTCATTCTGATGAAATATTCCTTCCATTGCCCATGATCCGTTGACTCGAGTTTTTTACGGGCATAGCTGCTTACATGAGCTCTGCGGTTGTAATATTTTCCGCGGTCGGTAAATCCTGGTCCCATAACACAACCCTTACAACAGAGCAGTTCAAGGTGCTGGTCATGAATCTGGCCTTCCTCAAATTCTTTAATGGCCTCCTGGAAGGCTGTTCTTCCTTCAGCAGCTATTATATTTCCTGAAACGGCATCATCATTAATACCTGCTGTCTGAAGCAAGCCCCTGGCTACAGGGAAAATAGCACCTTTACCTCCCAGGGGAGGGTCAAATTCAGTTGGTTCAACATTCTCCGGGCTTATGCCTTTGTCTGCCAACATGCTTCTCAGTTCAGTAAAAGTAATTGCCTCATCAACCTCTGTACTCTCATCTTTTTTAGCCACACAGGGCCCTATGAATACAATTTTAAGGTCCTTCCCGTGCAGCTTCCTCATGGCCCTGGTCATCGCTACCATCGGAGAAACCACCGGGGCCAGGTTAGCCGCCAGGTTAGGATGATAGTATTTAATAAATCTTGATATTGAAGGGCAGTCAGAGGAAATATAATACTTCCCTTCGGAATTATTCAGTAGCCGACGGTAGCGGTCGGCTACAAGATCAGCGCCAAAGGCAACCTCACTTACATAACTGAAGCCCAGGGTCCTTATCATTGAAACAAGGATCCTGTGGTCCGGGAGGTCGTTGAATTCTGCAGGAAAGCTCGGTGCTATTATCGCTGCAGTATTTCCTGATCTGAGTATTTCCCCCACTATATCCTTTGTCCACATAAAGACTTTTGCTCCCTGGCTGCAAACCTTGGTGCAATTTCCACACGCAATACACCTTTCATGTATTACCTCTGCCTGTCCGTTTTCTATCCTTATAGCTTTGGCCGGACACTCCCTCACACATGTATAGCATGTCCTGCAAAGTTCCCTGCGTGTATAAACCAATTGCCTGTTCCTCCCGAGCGAATTCATAGAAGGACGTCCTTTTTTGAATATTTGTTTCTGAATATCTTTTTATCTGATATGTCTTTATCAAGCGGAAGCCATTTTTCATAAAAATTTCTAACTGCCGGATTATCCACTGGCATTTTAATGGCAGAATTTTCTTCACTTTTGTATATCATCTTAAGACGGTCTCTGACCGACTCACCATTCTCATCACTGTTAACTCCGCCTCCATTCACGCAACCTGACTGGCAGACCATTATTTCAACCATGTCATAATGGACCGATCGCATTTTACTCCTGAGCATATCCAGGCCTGCAAGACCATCAATGACTGCAAAGTTATACTCATGCTCACCTGCTCTTACCATCAATTCCCTGAAATCACCTGCTGCTCTTAATTTTCTCATATCAGAGGAAGAGAGCTCTATGCCATTATTCTGAGCAATAATTTTTACAACTGACTCGGTCAGGCCCCCGGAAATCTCGGTCATTAATGCCGAGAAACTGGCAAGGTTCATTGGTTCATCAACATTCCTTCCATCAAGCACATCCATATTTATACCGTAAAGCCTTAGAAGCTGCGCCAGTTCACGCACTGTAAGTATGGTTTCTATGTCACTTATTCCCTTCCTGGTCATCGCATCCCGTCGGGCTTCATATTTGGCCGCCGTACAAAGGGTAGCTGATACAGAATATATATTTTCGGGGTTTACTGCCTCGATACCGGGGACCAGTGCTTTAATTACTGCTCCTGTAATTTGTTGAGGCGATTTCAATCCAGATAGCTTTTCAAGAATACCGGGCATAAATTGTTCTGCATATTTTACCCAGGCAGGGCAATGCGATGTATATATAGTATCATTCAATTTACCGGTTTTGTTATTTTCCAGCATTTCCGTCAGTTCATTTATCATTATATCAGAACCAAAACCTGTGCAATAAACCCTGTCAAATCCTATCCGGTAAAGCGCCTCATTCAGCTTTTTATCAAAGTTCTGAGAATATTTTAAGCCCATCTCCCGGGCAAGCGAGAAGGCCACGAGTGGAGAAAACTGAATTACCTTCAGTGTATCTTTCTTTGTAAGATAATCCTGGACCTCTCCTATATTGTATTTTTCATGAAGGGCACCGGTAGGGCATACATTAAGACACTGACCACAATGTATACAACTTGAGAAATTAAAATCCTTATCCATTGCGGTACCTATATGTATGGCCCTTCCCTTTCCAATAAAATCCAGGGTATTTACTTTCACCACTTCCTCACATATACGAACACATCGGCCACATAGGATACATTTTGACAATTCTCTTGTTATGGCAGGACTGGACTGGTCCAGCTTGAGAGTCATTTTTTTGCCACTTAATCTGCGTTCCCGGATATTGAGTTCACTGGCTATTCTCTGTAATTCGCAGTTAAGATTTCTGTCGCAATAAAGGCAATTGTCAGGATGATTTGACAGCAGCAACTCAACTATGGCCTTTCTCGCTCTGATAACCCTGGGGGAATGAGTTTCTATCTTCATCCATTCCCTTACAGGTTCAGAGCATGCTGTGACAAGCATATCCTCACCTTCCACCTCAACCACACATATCCTGCATGCTCCTGTTGGTGTAAGATCCCTGAGGCGACAGAGAGTGGGTATATTTATACCATTCCTGTTCAGGGCGTTGAGAATTGTCTCTCCCTTTTCAGCCTTCAGTTTCTTACTGTTTACTTCTATAGTTATCAGCATAATAATTACTTTACTGAAACCGCATCAAACTTGCATACATCATAGCATATGCCACAACCCGTACACTTTTCCTCCACAATAAAAAAAGGCTGCAACCGGGTCCCATAAATGGCATTTACCGGACATTTATCAGCACACAGGGTACATCCGGTGCATTTATCAACATCGATAACAAAGGTACGAAGGCCATGACAGCGATTTGCCCTGCAACGGCGGTCAAAAATATGTTCTTCCAGTTCATCCCTGAAATCAGCAAGGACAGAAAGAAAGAAGTTGGGTGCATTCTGGCCCAGTCCACAAAGGGAGGTTTCCTTCATTACACTTGCGATATTTTCAAGCTGCATTACACCCTTAAACCTCTCAAGGGTTGTCATTGACGATTCAACAGGTGGTTTTTTAACCACACCTGATAATATTTCAAACATTCGTGATGTACCCTCACGGCAGGGTATACATTTCCCACAACTCTGGTTCTGCATATATTCCATCTGGTATCTTGAAAGATCAATAAGGCAGGTATTCTCATCAATTACAACGAGTCCGCCCGACCCCATTCCTGCTCCAGCCTTCTTCAATTCTTCATAATCAATGGCAATATCAAGCTTTCTTTCGGGGAGGAGATAGCCTGACATCCCTCCTATCAGCAGCGCTTTCAGGCCCTTGCCTCCTGCAACGCCCTCACCAGTATACTCTATCACTGACCTTAGGGAGGTACCCATCTCTACCTCAATAATACCCTTTAGAGCTGATTTACCTGAGAGGTAGAATACCTTTGTTCCCTTACTGCCAGGAGTTCCTGCCGCGCTGAACCATTCAGGCCCGTTTTTCATAATAAGAGGTACATTCATCAGGGTCTCCACGTTATTGATAACGGTTGGACAGTTATTCAGTCCCGAGGAGGAAGGGAAGGGGGGTTTCACCTGTGGCATACCCCTTCTTCCTTCAAGGCTGCCTATCAGGGCTGTTTCTTCACCGCATACAAACGCTCCGGGATCGATCCTTAATTCTATATCCAGGCCGAATCCGCTGTCGAATATATTATATCCCAGAAGGCCGTAATCATATGCCTGTTTTATGGATTCCTTTAACACTGAGATTGTATAATCAGCACCGTTTTGTATATAAATAAAAGCCTTTGACGCCCCCATGGCATAGGATGCTATTGCTATGCCTTCCAGCAGTTTGTGTGGCTGCCCTTCTATCAGCATCTTATCGGTAAAAGCACCCGGATCGCTCTCACGGGCATTGCAGACAAGGTATTTTATTTCAGAATCTGAAGCCAGGGCATATTTCCATTTTCTACCCGTGGGAAAGCCACTTCCGCTTCTGCCCCTTAAACCGCTTTTTTCAATAATGTCACATACCTCTTCAATAGTGTAACTACCCAGCGTTTTCACCAGTGTCTTATATCCTCCGTTCGCAATATATAATTCAATATCAGCAGGTTCATATGACTCACCCTCGTTCAGCAGCCATCTCTTCTGAAACTTCATAAAGGGATGATCGGAAAGGTAGCTCAGTCCGGGCCATTCTCTGAACTTATTAGTTCCCTCCTGGCCCAGGAAATCATCAGTTGGGATTTCATAATGCAGCACTCCGTTCAGCAGGCTCTCAACCTTCTCAGGATATATATTCCTGAAAAACAAGTTATTTTTACCCGGCAGCCTGATCGTTACCACAGGGTCAAAATTGGTAGCACCAGACCATCCACCTTTCATAATGCCTGCCTGCACGTCATAGTCAAGGAGATATTGCATAACAGCTTCATAAGTTTTACCAGCACCGGAAATAATACTTCCGCTGTTGAATGACACTGAAATAACAGGGATATCTGAATTGATCCTGCTAATTTTATCCAGGACGGTCTGCACATCACTGCTTACAGTATCGGAGCGATTAGCAAGTACCTCTTCTATAAGGAAGCTCCTGTTATCTCCCTCATTATATTTATATGCCAGCCTGCTCATCCTTCTTTATCCTCCCGAGTATTTGTCTCAGTTCTCTTTCTGAACCAATTGTATAATATTTGTCATTAACAGCTATCAGGGGTCCAAGATGACATGCCCCCATACAATCCACCATCTCAATGCTGAACCTGCCGTCAGCTGATTTATCACCCGGTCTGATCTTAAGCTCTTCCGCCATAACATCGACAATGCTAAAAGTCCTGTTCACATAGCAGCCTGATCCGTTACAGATACGAATATGCACCCTGGCCTTTGGTGAAAAAAGAAAACCGTCATAAAAACTGGCCACGCCGTATATCCTTGTAGTACTTATTCCTAGAAGTTCGCCAAGTTCCTTAATTGATTCCTGCGAAATAAATCCCTTTTCTGCCTGAATTTCCTGTAACAAAGGTATCAGGTCGTTCCGGCCGGAAATTTTATATTTACCTGAAGTATTTCTTGCTTTTTTATCCATTTTCAGATGGAAATATTCGTGCATTACAAATATAAACAATATAAATATTGTTACACAATAAACAGTGTTATTTTATTAACACTTTGAATAATCTTATAATCCAATATTATTTATCTGTTAATCTATTGTTTAACATTCTTATGACTTTCCGGATGCAAAATTTCATTATGTGAACACTATATGAAAATGTATCATAATATATCTTTAAAAGGAATTCTATTTTTTAAAATCTGTATTAATTAATTGATTAAATTTGAAATGTTATGAAATAAACAATAAAATTGAAAAGCCATGATGAAATAAGGATATGCCCTGATAATTGCCAAAAAGGGCCAGAATTTCATTTAACGATGAAATAGGCGGGGATATAAAAGGGTCAATATCGAAGAGTTACTTAAGGATAAGCTCGATATTAACAAATAATTAAACAAGCCACTATGGAGCCAATCATGTACATTGACCAGGATAAATGCACCGATTCATACAGTTGTATCAGGGTTTGTCCGGCAAAGGCCATTGAGGTAAAGGCAGGCAATCAACATCCTGCTGTTATTTCTGAAAGGTGTATTGGCTGCGGACTATGTTTTATAGCCTGCCCGGCGAAGGCTATCAGATTCAGGGATTCAACGGAAGAAACGCTCAGATTACTCGGGAACGGAAGAAAAAACATAGCACTGGTTGCCCCCAGCATAGCCTCAGAGTTTGATGATATAACCGATTACAGGAAACTTGTTGCAATGGTAAGACAACTGGGCTTTGACCATGTGCACGAAGTTTCTTTCGGGGTTGATATAATTGCTGCACGCTACCGTGACTTGTTCGAATCATCTCAGGGCAAGTATTTTATCACGTCAAATTGCCCTGTCATTGTAAAGATGATAGAGAAATACTATCCCGGGCTCGTTTCAAATCTTGCCCCTCTTGTATCTCCCATGACAGCCACCGGGATGATAGTAAAAGAGATATACGGAAAAGATGCCAATGTTATCCACCTTGGGCCCTGTATCGACAGCAAGGATGAAGCACTGAGAGAGAAGGGCAAGAGTGCAATTGATTCCGTTCTCACCTTTATTGAACTGAGGAAGCTTTTCGAAGAAGCAGGGATAGAAGAAAAGAAAGTCAAGTTTTCTGATTTCGATCCTCCATATGGCAATTATGGCGCTTTATTTCCAATACCTTCAGGAATAATATATGCCGCAGGAATAGAACGTGACGTTATGGAAAGTGGCATTATTACTGCATCCGGAAAAGACGACACAAGCGAGGCTCTTAAGGATTTCCACGGTCACATTGATACCATAAAGCATCATTTCAACCTTTTCTTTTGCCAGGGCTGCCTGCTGGGTCCCGGAATGGATCACCACAGCGAAAGGTACAGGAGGCGTAACCTGGTCAGACTCTACACTGATAAAAGGCTTAAGGAACTGGACAGGGAGCAATGGGAAAAGGATATGAAGAAGTGGAGTGTGCTTGATTATTCAAGAAAATTCAGGGCAGATGATCAGAGAATACCTGAACCCCCTGAATCGGCCATTAATGAAGTACTCAGTATAATAGGAAGAACAGGTAAGCTGATTGAAGACAACTGCAGGGCATGCGGCTACGAATCGTGCCGTGATTTTGCAGTGACGGTGGCCATGGGGCTAACAATCCCCGAGATGTGTCACAAATATAATATCAGAAACAAACAGGAGTATATTGAAAAACTGAGAATAACAAACAAAAAATTATCAGAGACTCAAAAAGCCCTCCGGGAATCGGAAGCTCTTGCACACAGGGAGAAAGAGCTGACCCAGGAAGCGTCAAAAACGGTTAATTCAATGCTTGAGAAACTGCCCTCGGCAGTGGTAATAGTCGACGAAAACCTGAAGGTAATTCATTCCAATAACTCTTTTATAAATATTGCCGGAGAAGATGCCGTAAATATTTCAGAAATCATACCCGGGTTAAAGGGTGCTGATCTTAAATCATTACTGCCCTTCAATGTTTATAACATGTTTACCTTTGCCTTGAGGCAGAATGAATCCGTTATTAACAGGGATATAAGATTCAATGAAAAGATGCTTAATATTTCAGTTTTCCCGATAAGCAAAAGCAAGATAGCCGGAGCTGTAATACGTGATATGTTTTCACCTGAGGTTCAGAGGGAAGAAATAATTACACGGATTAATGATGTGATTGAAAAGAATCTTGATATGGTCCAGAAAATAGGCTTCCTCCTCGGAGAAGGAGCTTCAGAGACTGAAAAAATGCTTAACTCAATACTGGAATCATACAGAGAAAACAAGGAAGGGAATAAGACTAAAAATTTATAAAAAGGCCTGTGAACAAGGAGTTTCACATAGAAGTAGACTGTCAGCAGAGAAGTCATTATGAAGAGAAGATTTGCGGTGACGTCTTTCTTTCAAAAAGAATCAGGGAGGAAGGAAGGATTATTGCCGTACTTTCTGACGGTATGGGTCATGGCGTAAAAGCAAATATTCTTGCAACGCTGAGCGCAACCATGGCATTAAATTTTACTCGTGAACACAAGGAGGTGGAAAAGATTGCATCAATAATAATGAACACCCTGCCAATATGTTCCGAGAGAAAGATAAGTTATGCCACTTTTACCATAATTGATATTGAAATTGACAGAAGAGTTACAATTCTCGAGTTCGACAATCCTCCGTGCATTGTAATCAGGGGCACTGAAATATATGAGCCCTCCTGGGAGAAAGTAGAGCTTACTGAGGGCAGGCATGCCGGCAGGCAGCTTGTAACATGCTCTTTCACTGCCGGGAAGGAGGACAGGATAATATCATGCACCGACGGGGTTTTACAGAGCGGACTGGGCAGTGAAAGCTATCCTTCCGGATGGGGCAGGGAAAATTTAATAAGTTATTCGAGAATGATAATATCATCTGAACCAACAATATCAGCAGGAAAGCTGGCTGCAAAAATCGTTACCATGGCTCATAAGAACGATGGATACAGGTCCAGGGACGATACAAGTTGCGCCGGAATATATTTCAGGGAACCCAGGAAGCTGCTGCTGTGTACAGGTCCTCCTTATGAGAAGGACAATGACAGGCTGCTTGCATCAAAGGTTATGGATTTTCCTGGAAAGGTAATTATTAGTGGTGGTACTACAGCAGATATAATCGCAAGGGAAACAGGGAAGGAAATAACTGACAACATGGTTTTTGAAGATCCCGAACTGCCGCCTGAAAGTTTTATTAAAGGAATTGACCTTGTTACCGAAGGTATATTAAGCCTTCAAAAAGTAGCCGAAATTCTCGGGAATTATAAAAAATACAAACCTGGTAAGGGACCGGCTGATAAAATAGTAAGGCTTTTTATGGAATCGGATGAGATCATGTTCATTATTGGCACTAGGATCAATATTGCACATCAGGATCCAAGCCTTCCGGTTGGTCTTGAAATAAGGCGTAATGTCGTGAAGAAGTTAGCTTCCCTGCTGGAAGAAAACTGGCTAAAGGAAGTCTACCTTGAATTTATTTGACAGGCATGATATTTTTCAAGATAAGCAAACAAAACAGCCTGAACACAGGGAAAACTTAATTTTTGAGGCAATGATCCGCATAACAGTACTTCATCAACTTCATTATCATCAACTTCCCCCCCCATTACCCCTACCACTGCATAATATAATCTTCCGGCCCTGTCCCTGCCCTCTTCACTGACTGTATAAGTTGCAATACACTCAATAGTATATTTCAAGGCCCCGGTTTCTTCCTCCAACTCCCTTCTGGCTGCATCATCAGCATCCTCGGAATGATTGATATGACCTGCCGGAAGCTCATATGCCTTTCTGCGTTTATTCCTTATGAAAATCCAGTTATTTTTGTGCCTGGCTCCTATTATTACAAAGGTAAGACCATAAGCCGGAAGAAAGTCCGGAGAATGAAAATCCACTTTCAACATACTGGCATCTGTTTTTTTGCAAAAGATAATCATAAGCTTCCACACTACCGAGCGAAAAAAGTATCTTTATCCCTTCAAACAAAATTTATTAAACAAAGACCACTGAGCAAGAGAAAAAGAAATAAAGGGCATCATGTAATATGGTGGGTTTTTGCCGGCCTGATTAGCCTGTTTGTAATTACCATCCTGATTGGCGTCTTCCACGGGAGGTTTAATTTTAAATACAAAATTGTGGAAATAGAATATGATGGGCTGCCTGCCACGCTCGACGGACTTACTATTGCCCAGATCTCAGACCTCCACCTTAAGAGCTTCATCAGGCACCAGGATAAATTAGTACAGGTCTTTGACAGTATTAATTCCTATAAACCCGATATTATAGTCAATACCGGTGACTTTGTCACCTGTCTCTGGAACGAAATGGAACCATTTACAGGCATTCTTGGATCATTGCAGGCAAGATATGGAGTTTATGCCATTCCGGGAAATCATGATACAGGTCTTTACAGCAATGCTTACAACCGTGAGAATTGTGATGAACACCTTGACATCATCAGGAAGATGCTGGAACATTCTTATCATACCTGTCTAAACGACACCAGCATCCTTATAAGTATTGATAGCCTGACAGTTTCGCTTACAGGGATAGTCACATATGGCATGGTTCCTGATCTTTATTACGGTGATACGGAAGGTGCCCTGAAGGGCACCGACAGTGCTGATTTCAATATTTTACTGACCCATGATCCCAATCACTGGTTGCGTGAGATTCAGTATAAGGATGATATTGAACTGACCTTGTCCGGGCATACACATGGAATGCAGATAGGAATAGTGCTGCCTGGATTTCAAGTTAGCCCGGCAAGCCTCCTGTACCCTGCCTGGAACGGACTTTACGGCGGTAACAATAATTTTCTTTATGTAAACCGGGGACTGGGCACCATAGGTGTCCCCGCACGCATTGGCATGTCACCGGAAATAACTCTAATCAGGATAAGAGCCGGGGCCGGAGGTAAATAATATACCCGGCTGGCAAATTTAGCGTGGAATCTGCTAGTTTCTTCGCATTCTGTTACGCCTTAATTCCTGCATCCTGGTATTGTAGGTTTTAAAGCGTTCTTCTCCGAGAATACCTTTTAATTCCTCATTCTGCCTGGTGATCAATTCATTCATTTTATCCCTGTTGGCACCGGGTTCACCTCCCCTTTCCATTTCGCTGAACATTTTCTGCCGCTCTTTTGCATACTTGACAAACACTTCCTTTACGGCTTTTTCTTCCTTGTTATTTTTCAGTTCGATGATCTCCTTCATCTGTTCAAGCTGACGCTTTGCCATCTCATCCGGGTCCGCCTGGCGCATCCCCTGCCCTCTCTGCTGACCAAAAGCAGATGTCATAATCATAGAGAGAATGAGCACTCCCATACCTTTTATTATCTTTTTCATTCGTTTAAAATTTTATATTTATTAATAACACTTACTGATTAGACAAGCATGATCCGACTTTTATTCCAGCCTTCATACGACTCTGTACCCGGGTCAGAATTACATTACTACCTGAATATAAATCCTCCTTTCAGGGGGTCATCGCTGTCGATCCAGAATTCATGACTACCGGTGTAATATGCCTTACCGGTAACTTCAGGAATCACTGCCCTGTAAGAACCATACTCCAGTACTTCCTTTATCTCAACATCCATGGTAGTCCCGAGTATGCTTTCTATAGTAACACGCTCGTTAATTGACAGTTCTCCTTTGGCAAAATGAAGACCGGCCCTTGCACTTATCCCCGTACCCGTAGGAGAACGGTCCACTTCACCCTCGGCAAAGACACATACGTTTCGGCTCCAGTTATCAAGGTCGTATGCTTTGCCGGTAAAAATTGTACCGTAAAGGTAACTAAGCTCAGGTTCAAAAGGATGGTCTGTCCTGAAATTCTCCATTACAGCCGATTTTATCTTTTTACCGTAATCGATTAATTTATTGTAATCGCCGGCATCAAGATTAAGGCCAAGGTCACCGGCATCGCAAAAAGCATAAAAAGCGCCTCCGAAGGCAACATCAAAAGTAATACGCCCCAGTCCCCGCACCTCCAGTGTTTCATCCTGTATAACAAGAAATGAAGGCACATTCAGAAACGAAACCTTCTCCACTTTTCCGTCCCTTAAATATGCTCTTGAACTTACCCTCCCGGCAGGGACATCAATTTCCAGGACAGGATTCTTCCCCTCTTTTTTTACAAAACCCGACTCAAGGGCAAATCTTGTAATGGCTATTATTGCATGCCCGCACATGGTACTGTAACCTTCATTGTGCAGAAAAAAGGCGCCAAAATCAGCTCCGTCAGAGGATGGTCCTGTCAACACGGCGCCGTACATGTCGGCATGCCCCCTTGGCTCAAACATTAATGCAGTGCGTATATTATCATAATTAGCAGCAAAATACTTTCTTTTCTCCAGGATTGTATTACCCTTTAAATCGGGTAAACCTCCGGTAATTATTCTCAGTGGCTCACCACATGTGTGCATGTCAACGGTTTTTATTACCATCCTCTTATCAGCGGGGATAAGATATCTCTCCTTGTTGTCTGTGGTCATAATCAGGTTTATTTCATGATTTATATATGCAAAATACGATTATATATGATACTATAATCCCTGATAGAAACCTTTTTTCAGGCTTGAAGGATTTAGTATATTGTATACACATTATAAAAACCTAATAATAAAAATGAAACGAGCATGAATAAATTTAATTTCTTACTTTACAATAGAAGATGATTAAATTTTTCATGCGGGAGCGAACCGGGCACAGCGAGCTCACGAACAGTTTTACTGTGAGTAAGCGCTTGCATTCGTTCTCAAATTTTTAATTAAATTATATTCAGTTAATTATAAAATTTTAAACGAATGAAAAATATTATTTATCAGGTTGATGCTTTCACATCTGAAGCTTTCAAAGGAAATCCTGCCGGTGTATATATTACCGATAATTTGCCATCGCCTGAAAGGATGCAGAACATTGCAATGGAAATGAATTTATCTGAAACCGCTTTTGTTATGCCACGTGGAAATGAATTTGAGATACGTTATTTTACCCCGGTAAGCGAGGTGGATCTTTGCGGGCATGCCACTCTATCAGCATCTCATATACTTTATGAAACAGGCATTGTAAGCGCGGGTGATGCCATTAAATTTCATTCAAAAGCCGGTGAACTGAGCATAATAAAAAGAGGAAAGAGTATAGTTATGAATTTCCCTGTATACAGCCTCAGGAAAATCGACATACCCTCTTCATTCAGACAAAGCACAGGCCTTGACGCGCTTGAATTGTACCAGAGCGACTATAACTGGAAGCTGGTTCTTATGCGTTCGGAAGATGAAGTTATTGAGGCGAGCCCGAATCCTGATACACTACTTAATGCAGGGCTGGGTGAACTAATAGTGACAGCAGTATCGTCAAGACATGAATTTGACTTTGTGGTCAGGTGCTTTGTCCCGAATATGGGTATCGCTGAAGATCCGGTGACAGGATCAGCACACTGTGCCCTTGTTCCCTTCTGGAATATGAAAACAGGCAAGAAGGAGTTCAGGTCTTTCCAGGCCTCCAGAAGATCAGGTATTTTGAAGGTCAAACTCATGGACAAACGGGTTGAAATAACAGGGGAGGCAGTTACTGTTTTTAAAGCTGAATTGCTTATTTGAGAATAAACCTAATTTTAGTAGCTTTGCTCAGCTAAAAAATTAGCCTGTCATTCAGACAGATATAAATATAATTAGAACCAGGAATGAAAATAACCATTATAGGAACCGGCTATGTCGGACTGGTATCAGGGACCTGTTTGGCTGAAACAGGGATAAGTGTTCAATGTATTGATAAAGACAGGGATAAAATTGATAAGCTAAACCAGGGCATAATCCCGATTTACGAACCAGGACTTGCACCAATGGTTAAAAGAAACATTGATGCAGGAAGACTGGAATTCTCAACTGACATAAGAGGAGCTCTCAGGGATTCACAGGCAGTATTAATTGCCGTAGGCACACCGCCTGATGAAGATGGAAGCGCCGACCTTAAATATGTTATGGCTGTGGCAGAAGATATCGGCAGGTACATCACAGATTATATCCTGGTTATAATAAAGAGCACGGTACCAATTGGAACAGCGGAAAAAGTGAGAAAGAAAATTGCAGGGGAATTAGCGAAAAGGGATGTTATAATTGATTTCGATGTTGCCTCCAATCCGGAATTTCTCAAGGAAGGTGATGCAGTTAATGATTGTATGAAACCTGAAAGGATAATTGTAGGGACTGATTCAGAAAGGGCATTCAGGCTTATTGAAAAAATGTATAAACCCTTTGTTCTGAACGGGCACCCGGTGATATATATGGACATACCTTCTGCTGAAATGACCAAATATGCAGCCAATGCCATGCTTGCCACAAAGATCAGTTTCATCAACGATATGGCCAACCTGTGTGAAAAGGTAGGAGCCGATATCAATATGGTCAGAAGAGGCATTGGGTCAGATTCACGTATAGGAAATAAATTTATTTATGCAGGTCTGGGCTACGGAGGCTCTTGCTTCCCGAAAGACGTTAAGGCCATTATCAAAACCGCCGCTGATCATGGCTATGAATTAAGAGTAATGAAAGCCGTGGATGAGGTCAATGAAAGTCAGAAAGAATCAATCTTTTATAAGGTCTACAGGCATTTTGGTGAAAATATTAAAGGCAAGAAAATCGGACTCTGGGGGCTGTCATTTAAACCCAATACCGATGATATGAGAGAAGCACCTTCATTAACACTCATAAACCTCTTCCTTGAGCATGGAGCCGAAATAAGCGCTTATGACCCCGTAGCCATGGATGAAGCTAGGAGAAGGCTGGATGACAGTATCAGCTACTCTGAAGATTCATATGGGGCACTGGTGGATGCCGATGCCCTTGTACTGGTAACTGAATGGAATGAATTCAGGAATCCGAACTGGACTGTTATTCATAAAATAATGAAGAACAGGCTTGTATTCGACGGCAGGAATATTTATGAGAGAGAAGTGCTGGAACAGGCAGGATTTGTTTATTATGGAATAGGAAGATAAATGATGAATAAGATACTTGTTACCGGAGCAGCAGGCTTCATAGGATTTCATCTTGTGAATAAACTGGCCGCTGAGGGCCATACAGTTACAGGCCTGGATAATATTAATGACTACTATGACCTCAACCTAAAATATGACCGGCTGGCCGAAACGGGAATACAAAGGGAAGAAACAAAATATGGGAGGCTCACCCCCAGCCATAAATACCCGGCTTACAGCTTTATCAAACTTGATCTTGAAGACAGGGGGGCTCTTGACAGATTATTCCTTGAATCAGGATTTGATTACGTGGTAAACCTGGCTGCCCAGGCAGGTGTGAGGTATAGCATCGAAAACCCGATGGCTTACATTAACAGTAATATTGTTGGCTTTGCCAATATACTTGAAGCATGCAGGCATAATAAGATCAAGCACCTGGTATATGCGAGCAGTTCAAGTGTATACGGACTGAATGAAAAGATGCCCTTTTCTACTGATGATAATGTTGACCATCCAATCAGCCTGTATGCTGCATCCAAAAAATCCAATGAACTGATGGCACATACCTACAGCCACCTGTTTGAATTACCCACCACCGGACTGAGATTCTTTACCGTTTACGGACCATGGGGAAGACCTGATATGGCACTCTATATTTTTACGAAAGCAATAAGCGAGGGAAGAAAAATACAGATAAATAATAAGGGTAACATGAAAAGGGATTTTACCTATGTAAGCGATATAGTTAATTCCCTTTCACGAATTATCCATACCATACCGGCAGGAAATCCTGACTGGTCAGGTAAAAACCCACAGCCATCTTCGTCACCTGCAAATTACAGGGTATATAATATAGGTAATAATTCACCTGTACAATTAATGGATTTTGTGCATGCCATTGAAAAAGAACTGGGGGTGGAAGCAAATAAAGAATTTCTTCCCATGCAACCGGGTGACGTTCCTGCCACCTGGGCGGATGTAAGCTCCCTTATCGAAACAATAAAATATAAACCTGCCACACCTGTTAAGGAAGGAATCAGGAGGTTTATTAAATGGTATAAAGAATATAATAATATCAGCTAATTATACCCCATGAGTAATTAGTCCAAAATTATCAGGATGCACACCTGCTAAAATACATATAGCATCACTGCCAGTTTAATCTAGACAAGGAATACAGACCCCGATAATGGATTTATTAGAAAAAACAATAAAGGCCGCAATAGAAGCAGGAAGGGCAATTAAGGAATTATACGATGGCGGGAATATCGAAACACAACTGAAAGAAGACAGGTCGCCCGTTACAAATGCAGACCTGGAATCAAATAATATTATCAACGGCTACCTTTCCAAAACCAGCATACCGGTGCTCAGCGAGGAAAATATAACTATCCCTTACAGGGAAAGAAAAAGCTGGGATGAGTTTTGGCTTGTCGACCCCCTGGATGGCACAAAAGAATTCTTGAAAAGAAATGGTGAGTTCACCGTGAATATTGCACTGATAAATGAAAGTATGCCCGTTCTGGGAGTTATTTATGCGCCTGTTACGGGAGAAGTGTATTTTGGGAGCTCAGACAAAGGCTCGTTTAAAACCATGGTTAAAGAAAGCGGTAATGATATTAAAGCAATTATTGACAGGGCTGAGAAACTCCCCCCCGCAAAGGTATCCCCGATAAACAGGGTCGCCGTTAGCAGGTCTCACATGAATGAAGCAACTGAAAATTATATCAGGGCAAGATCGGCGACAACAGGTAAGACCCTCCTTGTTTCAAGGGGTAGTTCATTAAAAATATGCCTGGTGGCTGAAGGTGCTGCCACTTATTATCCTCGCTTTGGCCCCACAATGGAATGGGATACTGCAGCAGGGCATGCCATTCTTAGGTATGCGGGTAAATCAATGAGAAGAATTGATAATGGAGAAGAATTGAAGTATAATAAAGAAAACCTGCTTAATCCTGACTTTATTGCTGAATAAGTTATCTTTGCAAACCGGATTTGAGAAATTGATAAAAACCGAATTTGATATTTAATGACCAAGAATAAAGAAAAAAACAGTTATACATTGACTCATCTCCGTGAACTGGAGGCAGAGTCAATACATATAATTCGTGAAGTGGCATCTGAGTTTGAAAACCCGGTAATGCTGTATTCAATTGGCAAAGATTCCTCAGTGATGGTCAGGCTGGCTGAAAAAGCCTTCCACCCTGGCAAGGTACCCTTCCCCCTGATGCATATTGATTCAAAATGGAAATTCAGGGAGATGATAAGCTTCAGGGATTCCTATGCGAAGAAGAATAACTGGGACCTTATTATTCATTATAATGAAGATGGATACAGGCAGGGAATAGGACCATTCACCCATGGCAGCAAGGTTCATACGGATGTAATGAAAACAGAGGCCCTGCTGAGCGGACTGAATAAATATAAATTTGATGCCGCATTTGGTGGAGCGCGAAGGGATGAGGAAAAATCAAGGGCCAAGGAGAGAATATTCTCCTTCAGGGACAGGTTTCACCAGTGGGATCCAAAAAACCAGCGACCCGAACTGTGGGATATATATAACACCCGCGTACATAAAGGGGAATCAATAAGGGTATTCCCACTGAGTAACTGGACCGAACTGGATGTGTGGCAGTATATACGCCTTGAAAATATTCCCATTGTGCCGCTCTATTTTGCAAAGGAAAGGCCAATAGTTGATATTGACGGCAATCTTATCCTTGTTGATGATGACCGGATGCCTCCCGAGCTGGCAGCCAGGGCTGCAATGAGAAAAGTACGGTTCCGTACACTGGGGTGTTATCCCCTGACAGGGGCAGTGGAATCAGATGCTGACACGATAGAAAAAATAGTGGAAGAAATGATGACTATAACCAAATCGGAACGGACAACGAGAGTTATCGATTTCGACCAGGATGCCAGCATGGAACAAAAAAAGAGAGAGGGATATTTTTAACAGCCAGGCACCTTCCGGGGACAAGTATCTGAAAACTGAAACCCCGGCCGGTATAAATAGAGAAAGTGTTGATTAATTGATTTATAGTATAATGAATAAAGAACAAATTGATATAAGGGATTTTCTTGACCAGGATGAGAAGAAGGACATGCTGCGGTTCCTTACGGCAGGATCAGTGGATGACGGTAAATCAACCCTTATCGGACGCCTCATGTTTGACAGTAAAAAACTGTACGAGGACCACCTTTCAGCACTGATAAAAGACAGCAAAAGAGTCGGGCATGCAGGAGATGATATAGACTATGCACTGCTTCTGGACGGACTCAAGGCTGAGCGTGAACAGGGTATAACCATAGATGTGGCATACAGGTATTTCTCTACCAATAAAAGAAAATTTATTATTGCCGACACCCCTGGTCACGAACAGTATACCAGGAATATGGTTACCGGTGCTTCCACGGCAAACCTGGCAATTATCCTTACCGACGCCACCAAGGGAGTTATCACCCAGACAAAAAGGCATACTTTCATAGTATCACTGCTGGGCATAAAACATGTTGTGCTGGCGGTAAACAAGATGGACCTGGTAAATTATGATGAAAAGGCGTTTGAAAAAATAAGTAAGGACTATAAACGCTTCATTACACAGCTTAATGTGCCCGATGTTGAATGCATACCCATCTCAGCGCTGAAGGGTGATAACGTGGTGAATGTTTCTGACAGGATGAAATGGTATCACGGCAAAAGCATGATGGAATATCTTGAAACCGTACATATAGGCAGCGACCATAATTTTGATGATCTCCGCTTCCCCGTACAATACGTTCTCAGACCCGACAAGGATTTCAGGGGTTTTACCGGCAGGGTGGCTTCGGGAGTAATAAAGACCGGTGATGAAGTGATGGTCTTACCCTCAATGATGAAATCCACAGTGAAATCCATAATGACATGCGAGGGCAAAAGCAAGGAAGCCTTTCCTCCTCAATCTGTAACAGTGACGCTGGCAGACGAAATTGATGTCTCAAGAGGTGAGATGATAATACATACTGATAATGTGCCAAAAATTGACAGGCATTTTGAGTCGATGCTTGTATGGATGGATGAGGTAAGAATGGATATTTCCAAGACATTTTACATTAAACACAATACAAATACTTCACGTGCCCGCATAGACGAGGTACAGTATAAGATTGACGTGAATACACTCAGGAGGTATAAAAAGGATAAATTCATGCTGAACGATATTGGCCGTGTTGTAATAACTGCCAATAAACCGATGTTTTTTGATCCATACAGCAAAAACAGGAACACTGGCTCTTTTATCCTGATTGATCCTGTAAGTCACAATACCTGTGCAGTAGGCATGATAATCGACAAAAGAGCAAGTGACAAATTACCATCAAGGATAACCGATATTGACCGGGAAAAAATTCGCAGTGGTAAAAGCCTGGTAAGTATGGAGCAACGTATCAGCCGCAATGGCCATACAGGAGGAACTATATGGATAACAGGCCTTCACGGATCAGGTAAAAACGATCTTGCCTACACTCTGGAGAAACAGCTCTTTGATATTGGGGCTTCAGTTGTGTTACTTGATGGAAGTACTGTCAGAAGCGGGCTGTCAAGGGAGCTTGATTACTCACCAACCGACCGGGCAGAGCATCTGCGACGGGTTGCACATATAGCCCGCATTCTGAATGACCAGGGTATTATTGCAATATGTTCCTTTATCTCCCCCAATGAAAATATAAGGAAGCAGGTAAGGGAAATAATAGGCCCTGATCGCTTCATCCTGGTTTATATGGATGAAGAAATTGGATACTGCAGAACCAACAAGCCGGAACTGTATGAAGGGGCTGAAAAAGGAAGAATATCAAATATACCTGGTGTGGATATTGATTATGAGGCTCCTGGAAAGCCTGATTACATACTGAGCCATAAGAGCACGGGGAATGAAATTTTAAATATTATAAACGCAATACATCCTCCCCTGTCATCCTGACAATTCCCAGCCGTCTTCGTACACACGGTGCATAAGCGCTTTGGCCTCGTTGTCTTTTATGATCTTGCCAGTACTGGTATCAATCGTAAGCATCCTTCCCAACCTCTGGGATATATTTCCCAGGTGGCACAGGTTAACACTTACAGCACCATCGTCCACAGGTGCATTGAGCCTGGTCCCGTTTCGTATGCCCTCCAGGAAATTATACATATGAAGCACATCCAGGCTACCCGATCCCCTTGTGCCTGTTGTTTCACTTTTTCCTGTTTCTTCCTTATTCTCAATAAGTTTACCTGCCAGGTCATACATCTCATAGCCATTCCTGTGAAGAACGAAAGATCCTTCAGTGCCCTGTATAAGTGCACCTCTGTCCATATTATACTCTTTCATTCCATTGCAGCTTTTCCCTTCCCATGTTATGAGCTTATCATCACCATACTGGTAATTTACTACCTGAGTATCACAGAACTCCCAGTCATCATCCTTAAAATGTAATCTGCCACCCATGGCCGACACTTTATCAGGATAGTCAACTCCCAGTGCCCAGCGGCATATATCAACCTCATGTGTTGCATTATTGAGCAATTCACCCGTGCCCCATCTCCAGAACCAGTGCCAGTTATAATGGACTATATTATCACGGTAATCAGTCCGTGGTGCCGGTCCCTGCCAGAGATCCCAGTCAAGCCAGTCCGGCACCGGGATAATTTTCCCGACACCTATTGGTCCTCTCCTGTTGGCATACCAGGCCTTTCCAAAATAGGGTCTTCCTATATCACCCTTTATTATCCTTTCAATTGCCTCAATACTCGTTGGAGCTGATCGCTGCTGATTACCCATCTGTATTAATTTCCCCGTTTGCCTGTATACCTTTACCAGTATCTCATTCTCAGCTATATTATGACTTGAAGGTTTTTCAAGGTATACATGCTTGCCTGCCTGTACAGCCATTATAGCCATGTGAGCATGCCAGTGGTCGGGCGTTGCAACAGTAATTGCATCAAGCGACTTATTCTCCAGCAGCTTTCTTATATCTGTTATGCCTGCCGGTTTACTCCCATTAATTTTACTGACCTCTTCTATACTCTTCCCTGTGGCCCTGCTGTCAACGTCACATATATGGGATATTGCAGTTCCCCTGCATCCCAGCACGGCCTGTATATTTGCCAGTCCCCTGCTGTTAACACCTACGGCAGCAAACACGACAGTGTCGTTTGCACCAACAATCCTCCGATAACTTGCGGCACTCAGTCCCATACCTCCAATAGTGAGTCCGGCGGTTCCAAGGGCAGTCTTTTTAATAAATTCTCTCCTGTGGCTTTTCATAATAATATTTTAAAGTTCCCTGATCTTGATACTTCGGAAATATACTTCAGAGCCCTCATGGTTCTGCAAGAGTATGTGGCCTTCCTCCGCCTCGCCAAAGGCGGGCACATTACTGAACTTGCTTCCTGCAATCAATTCTTTCCACTGATCGCCTCCCCTGTAATATTCAAGCGTCATCTGGTTATTAAGCCAGTGTTCAACATGGCTGTCCTTAACCACTATCCTTGCCCTGTTCCATATACCCGGACCGTTATCCATCGGATTAAGAGGGCTGATAAGATCATACAATCCTCCTATCCTTTCCTTCCCGGGCAAAGAGGCGAAAGCTCTCCCGTCAATAATCTGGTACTCGCAACACAGGTTAAAATAAGGATCATCTTCATTTTCACCGCTAACAAAATATTTGATGCCGCTGTTAGCTCCATTCAGGTATTTAAAGTCCAGAATAAGCTCGAAATTGCTGAAAGTATTATCAGTGATTATATCTTTCCCCGGGCCTGTTCTTCTGATCTCTCCTTCCTCAATAATCCATCCCCGGACGGGGAAAGGCTCTTTATCAACTGACTGCCATCCGTTAGCGGTATTCCCGTCAAAGAGTAATTTCCATCCTTCTTCCATTTCTCTTGAACTCAGGGTATTGACAAGATAACTGTTCTCCGGAATCTCCTTAGTATACGGACTTGCATATGATTCTACATCTTCAGTAATTATCCTGATATTTTTCCATATAACCTTTTTTCCAGCCTTAGAGCTGTCAGCGCCGATACTGTGAACCTGCAGGCCTATAAATCCGGAAGCAGTCATATCATCAACCAGGTCGGCACATGGAATGCCATTGCACCATGTTCTTATACTGTTACCGATAGCCTCAACCCTGAAATGATTAAACTGACCATTAACAAAAGCTTTACGGCCTTCCGGATTACGGTCGAGCGGATAAAGCCACAATCTCCTTGCTTCATCAAAGATACCACCCGACCATGCTCTTGGCTCCGGGTCAATCTCAACCTGGTAGCCATGCACCCTGCCATTGTCATAGCCGGAAAGGCTAAGGCTACGGATCTGAACTCCCGAGTTTATTGGCGGGTCAATGAGTACCTCAAACTCAAGAATGAAATCATCATAATGCTCCCTGGTACACAGAAATGAATTTGGTGAATTTATCACGGTTCTGCCTTCTATCGTCCCATCTACAAGCTTGTACACGGCTCGTCCGTTCAACTGTTCCCAGTTATCAGGATTATCCCCGATAAGATCAGTCCAGGGATCCTTTTCGTTACATGAAGCCAGTGTCAGTCCTGCAAGAAGGATTAATAATACCGATTCTTTCATGTCTTACTGTTTTTTTTGTTTCTGAAGGGAAATGTCACCAGGTAAATTATTAACCTGAGCAACCAGAGCAGTGCATATAATATAAACATTAATATAAACACCACATGGAGCTGGCTGAGAAGCTCAATCCACCCTGTATCGTGTTTGATTATACCTATAACATTAACCACTACTGCAAATAAGAATATAATTGCCAGTATAATAAGTTCTCTTCTTATCCAGCTTCCTTTTATCACGAGGTCTTTCATAATTACAGTCTTTATAAAATATATTCCTCAGGGAATGTTATCATTTCGCCTTTCTTTATGGCCTCATTACCCAGCAAGGCAGCTATGGCGCCATAATATGCTTCCCTGAGTAAGATATCGCTATGACGGTTTTCCCTTATCATCTGTGCAAAGCCTTCCATTTCGAGTGCAGTGCCATCGTCTTCAAGGTCCACTTCATAGATATACTCACCCTTCGCTTCCCGGGCTGTTTCAGGCACCCAGCTTTTACCACCGAGAGGGAGGGGATCAAAGATCTTATGTTCAATATTATTAAGCAGTTGCAATATGCCAGGTGCCGGGGGAGGATTTTCTGAATACATTTTTCCCGTTTCAAGTTCCATAGTGCCTTTTGGGCCCATAACCTGTTCTTCCAGGCCGTAGTGAGCATTGCTTATCATTGAATCATAGATTAGTGTTGATCCGTCGGGGTATTCATATACCAGGTTCACATTATCAAATACTTCCCTTCCATCGTGCCAGTAATTTATACTACCCGTACCGGCCACCCTGCGGGGAAAATCCTTTTTAATAAAATTTGCCACCTGTATCTGATGACTTCCCAGCTCTGTCATAAGTCCCTCCGAATATTCCCAGTACAGTCTCCAGTTTATCTTTCTTTCGAGGCCTGGTTCAGGCACTGCTCTTCTCCAGTCGTTATTTCTGTGCCAGTAAGCCCGTATCTGTGTTATGTCGCCAAGCTGTCCACTGTTTATCATCTCAAAGGCTTTCAGATACCTCGGGTTAAACATCCTCTGGTGACCGATAAGCAAAATCTTTCCTGTTTGAAGCTGTGTTTTATACATATCAAGGCACTCACGGGGGGTTTTGGCCATTGCCTTTTCACAAAAAACATGCAGCCCTGCCTGCAGAGCATCAACAGACATCAGCGAATGCAGGTGTAAAGGGGTAGCGATAATAACTCCGTCAATATCTCTTCTTTCAAGGAGCTTCCTGTAGTCAGTGAAAGCCTCTGCCTTACCACCAGTCTTTTGAACTCCCATAGTAAGATTGGGTTGGTAATTGTCACAAACGGCCACTACCTCAATCCCCGGAATCAGGTTCAGATGATCCATTAAATACTGGCCGCGTGAGCCGCTGCCTATCAGTCCCAGCTTCACCTCTTCAGTTGTTTCCCCCTGGTCCGCTGCCAGAGTTCTCAGATCGGGTAAATGGGAGCCCAGGAAAAGTCCCCCGGTAATAAGAGCTGTCTTCTGAAGAAATATCCGTCTGGATTGTTTGTAAGTCATTTGATTACAATTGAGTTAATATGTAAAGATACCCTGAAGGGAATAATTAAAAAATTTCCGTGACGACAAAATTCTTCCTTAGATCATAAATTACGGCAAAGGCTTCTTTACCTGATCTGTCAAAGCCACCTGCCAGACAATCAAAGTCAATCAAAAGGGAAGTTGACAGAATTTCAGCCTCCAGGGGATCATCGGAAATAACTGATACCGTGCGTGGTTCATCTACAGATTCTCCTGTTCGCGGATCAAAAACATTATAAGAGGGTGTAAATATACCCTTATCATTCACAAAACCAGTTCCCGAAGTTGAGATGCTCTTGTTGGTGAGCCCGGCCAATCTGGCGACTGATTGCTTTTTATAAATATCAGTGACAGCAATTGGCCAGTGGTTACCATGAGGATGTGCTCCGAGAGCAAGTACCGAACTTTCACCGAAACTGATGAGTGCATTATTTATTCCTTCAGATACAAGTATTTCCTTTACTCTTTTGATTGCCAGTCCCTTACCAAAGCCACCGGAGTCTATTTTCACATTCTCACCATGATATCTGACTGTTTTACGGCTCTTATTAAGCTCCACCAGGCCTATTCCTGATGATTCAATCAGAAAATATATTTCAGATTCTTTTCTTCTTTTCTTCCTGGAATCAGATCCCGTCAGTTTACCCTTTCCAGGGTCAAAAACACCATTTGTCATCCCATAATAATCAATACATAAAGTGATAGTATCAAAGAGGCAGGGGCTTACATCAATATCATTTCCATAAGCAGTTCTGTTGAGTATAGACAGTTCACTGTCAGCTTTGTAATTGCTCAAAATATTTTCGAGTTTATCCAGTTCATTGCTGAGGCGGGTGGCCAGTATATCAGCCTTTTCATCCCCAATATTTATGAATACGGCATCCAGCCTGGTTCCCATAGAGAAAAAATTCCTGTACTCTGTATTCATTACTAAGAAATTTTATTCTATATCACTGATTCTGTGTTTTTTGCACAAACTGCGCTCTGATTATTTGCCGGTTCAGGCTTCCAGGCTCCTTCCTGATAATATCTAACATTCATTAAGCAAAAAACAAATAAGCTATAAATATGGCCGCTATTATCCCTGCAAAATCAGCTATCAGCCCGCAGCTTACTGCATACCTCGTATTTTTTATTCCTACCGATCCAAAATAAACTGCAATTATGTAAAAAGTGGTATCGGTTGCGCCCTGTACCGTAGATGCCAGTCTTCCAACAAAAGAATCAGCTCCATAGGTAGTCATGGCATCAACCATCATTCCCCTGGCGCCTGCTCCACTTAGAGGTTTCATCAGTGCGGTAGGCAGGGCACCGGTAAAACTGGTATCCATACCTATGCTGCCAAGAAGAAATTTTAGTCCGTTTATCAGCATATCCATTGCCCCGGAAGCCCTGAATACACCTATTGCCACGAGTATGGCAACAAGAAAAGGTATAATTCTTACAGCTATCTTAAAACCGTCTTTGGCTCCTTCAATAAATGTTTCATACACATTAATTTTTTTTACCAGTCCCAGGACAATAAATGCGATTATTACGACAAAAAGTATAAAATTGGCTGCGAAGGTTGAGATCCTGGTGATATCTTCTTTTGGCAATGAGCTGAAATACCAAATAACAGCTACTATGAATGCAGTCATTCCACCCAGGTAAGCCAGGATAACCCTGTCGAACAAGTTAATTTTTTGCATTACTGACACTGACACCAGCCCGGCTATTGTTGAAAAAAAAGTAGCCAGAAGGATGGGAATAAATATATCGGCAGGATTTGCAGCTCCAAGCTGTGCCCTGAAAACCATAATACTTACCGGTATGATAGTTAAACCTGAAGTATTCAGCACAAGGAACATGATCTGGGAATTGGAGGCTGTATCCTTCTTACTGTTAACCTCCTGCATCTCACCCATGGCTTTCAGTCCCATCGGTGTAGCCGCATTATCAAGCCCCAGCATATTTGCAGCCAGGTTCATAATTATAGACCCGTAGGCAGGATGCTCCCTGGGTAGTTCAGGAAATATACGGCTGAAAAATGGCCCAATAATTTTTGAAAGCATCTTTACCATTCCTCCTTTTTCCCCTATCTTCATTAAACCCATCCATAATGTCAGAACACCTGTCAATCCCAGTGAAATTTCGAATCCTGTTTTTGCACTGGCAAAGGTTTCGTTTACCATATCAGAAAAGACCTGTGTATTGCCCGTAAAGATCAGCTGCCCGAGGGCAAAAATAAAGGCAAGAATGAAAAAAGCTATCCAGATATAGTTCAGGGCCATTCAAAAGAGTTTGCAACGAATATACCAATTAAGCTATAATATTCAAAGAAGGAAGGTTCAGGGAAAATTCCATAAAACATACAAATTTTTAAAGAGGCCCGTTTTTGAGAAAGAATCATAATATACTATCTTTGGACCAGGGTCCGGGTGCTTACTTCATAAAGGCAAACATGAGAAATATAATTACCACCAGGCATCTGACTTTTTTCAGTCTTCTTTTTTTCATGCTGTTACCATCGGTCCGGGGAGAAGATATCACCATCACCGGCAGGGTAACCAATTCCCGGGGAAGAGGGATAGAGAATGCCCTTGTTGACTATGAAATATATTCAAAACACTTTGCTGCCCGCTCAGGTACTAATGGCTATTATTCGATTACTATACATGGCACGTACCAGGGTGAGGAAGCAGGATTCAGGACCTGGCCCCCCTTTCCCAATCCTTCTGACGGCATTGTAAGGATCCCGATATCCGTCCCGTCACCGGGAGATGTCAGCTTCTCTGTGTATAGCCTTTCCGGTGCAAAAGTATTTGAAAAAGAATTCAGCAACCTGGATGCCGGCAGCTACCGGGTGGTCTGGGACGGTTCCAGGGTAGCCGGTTCCGGAACCGGAGCCGGGTTTTATATCTATGCCCTTACATATGGTGGTAAAACAGTGTCAGGCCGTATAGTTATAACCGGGAATAAAAATGCGGGAAGCGGGCTGGCATATATTGAATCATTTAATATTCCAGGGTATGAAAACATGGGAGCAACCATACCGGGGATCCTTCAGGCTTTAACAACTGTTAGCGCAGAAGGTTATCATAGCCTTCGCCATACGGGAATAACTTTCACGACAGATACGGTAATTAATTTCACACTCATGCCACTGGATAACATGCCATACGCCATATCTGGTGACCATATAGGGAAAAGGGATGGTACGGGCTACCTTCCTATTATCCTTAAGGGAATAAACCTTGGTTCATCACCTCCAGGCTACTTCCCGGGCGAGATTGCATACGCAATTCCTGGAGAAACCTATGAGAGGTGGATCAGAATGATGGCCGAAACAGGCTTCAATGCAATCAGGGTATATACACTTCATCCTCCGGTTTTTTATGAAAAGCTTGCCGAATACAACGCTGAGAATCCTTCCGACCCACTCTTCCTCTTCCAGGGAATATGGCTCGATGAAATTAATGACGGAAGCTCAGCGGATGAATACGACCTGTTCAGGAGAGAACAGCAGTTCAGGGAAAGCATTCATGAGCTTATAGATTGTGTCCACGGCAACAAAAGCCTGCCTTTCAGGCCGGGAAAGGCTTACGGAGATTACAGTACTGATATTTCCCCCTGGGTGGCAGCTTATATAATAGGAAGAGAGGTGTCTCCCCAGGAAATTGATTCAACCAATACTTTTAATAGTACTGTAAAGGATTACATTGGATACCGTTTCTCAGTTACAGATGCAGACCCTTCAGAGGTTTTCTTTGCAAGGATGCTTGATGAGACCATACAATATGAACAGACAGAATATTCATCCGGCAGGCCTGTAAGCATATCAAGCTGGCCCACACTTGATCCTCTTACACACCCTACAGAGATATATACTGATGAAGATGTTGAATCGATCGATATAAAAGTTATTACTGAACAGGGAAATGAAAAACTTCTGTTTGCCAGCTACCATGCCTATCCCTATTATCCCGATTTTGTAAGCGATGAACCTGAATACCAGACTTACTATGATGATATTGGTCCCAACAGCTATTATGGATATATCATTAATCTTCGTAATTATTATGGTGATATGCCTCTCGTAATTGCAGAATTTGGCGTTCCCTCATCAAAGGGGAATGCCCATAATTCATTCAGCGGAATGAACCATGGCGATAACACGGAGACCGAGCAGGGTGAGATGAATATAAGATTGATGAGGAACATATTGAACGCCGGTTGCGGAGGAGGTTTCATGTTTGCATGGATGGACGAATGGTTCAAAAGAACATGGATAGTCCAGTATCTTGAAGCTGCCGGATTCAAATCCGGAGATGAATTTATTTATACGCGTCAGCTCTGGCACAATCTGGCATCACCCGAGCAAAATTTTGGTCTCATTGGATATGAGCAGGAAAGAGATTTTCCCGAACATGAATATACTATTGATGGCGAGCCGGACAGTCAGGTTTCAATCACTGCCAGCGGTAACAACCAGGTATTGAAAATAACCATTGATACCGGAGACCAGGTACCCGCAGGTGACTCAATAATGGTTGCCATTGACACTTACCGTTCTGATATCGGGGAATCGGTTCTTCCGGGAGAATTTACGATTAACAACAGGGCAGAATTTCTCCTCAAGAGTATAAGGGGCAGGGATACTTCAACCCTGTATGTTACTCAAGCATATGATATGAAGGGATTGACACCAAGATTTAACTTTACCGATCCGGAAATACAGAAGTTCAGATCTGTGGTAAGTGATGGAGCAGCATGGAAAAGGGTAGAATGGATAAATAATGGCTACACCTTTTCAGAAACTGTACCGGGGAATATACTGACCGGATATGGCTCTGCCCCTGATCCTGCATTCGGTGAGGGAATGAGCTGGAATGAAAACCAGATCATCATCGAATTGCCGTGGACGCTCTTACATTTTTTCGACCCCACAAGGATGTCTGTTATTGACGGGGCTTCATCATGGGATGGTGGCTACCACTGGGAAATTGAAGAAAGTGAAAGTGACGGTATTGCCCTGAGTGTAGTTTTAAATGGTGAAAACATAAATACCCTGTCGCGTTTTACATGGCCCGGATGGCTGGTTGTACCTTCAACCACGGAGAGGGAAAAAGCTTCTCTCAGTATAGTAAGGGACGGACTTTCGCTTATACCTGATTATTATTATTGAATTTTTTGCGCCTGTTATTCTCCATTTCAAAACCGCGCCTGTCGGCTCCGCCTCCCCATCCCTGTTTCCCCAGCAGGTACTGAATATTGCCTATTACCGCAAAGGTAGCATGAACGGGATAGAAAAAAGGTTCAAAAAAAGCAACCATTATGAGGCGTATGACATCACGTCTTCTTTCATACTTGTGAAAAGTAATTTCTTCAAACAAAACCGACCAGGTTGAAAGGCTTACGGCAAAAGAATAAATGAATAGGAAGAGCAAGAGGAAAAAAGGCCAGTTAAGCATCCCCAGTATTGCAAGTATAAGTGTGTATGCCATACCTCCGAAAGCAATGAGTGGAGCCATCCATTCGAAAAATAACCAGTATGGGTAGCCCAGAAGTCCCAGCCTGCCATATTTACGCCGCAAGAATATTTTTTTATGTTTTGCGAGTGATTCAACCAGTCCCCTTGTCCAACGCGTGCGCTGACGTTTCAGGGACTTAATATCAGAGGGAACTTCGGTCCAGCACAGCGGATCAGGAATATAAGTTACCTCGTAATCGATTTCCTTTTCAGCCATATAACGCCTCATTCTTAAAACAAGCTCCATATCCTCACCCACAGTATCCAGACTATATCCTCCTGCCGCTACAAGTGTTTCCCTGTCAAACATACCCATGGCTCCCGATATCAGCATGAGCCCGTCGAGATGACTCCATGCCATACGACCAAGAAGAAAGGCCCTGGTATATTCAAGTACCTGCAGACGGGGCAGGATCTTTTCAGGAATATGAATGCTTCGTATAAAACCCTTCTCCACATCACATGAATTTACTATTCTTATTACTCCACCTGTACCAATTACCTTCCTGTCTTTTATCTCAAGGAAGGGCTTAATAAGCTTAAGTAATGAACCGGGTTCAATAATTGAATCTGCATCAATGCTCACCACCAAGGGGCTCCTGGAGATATTAACACCTGCATTCAGGGAGTCAGCCTTGCCTCCATTCTTTTTATCTATAACAGTTAACCTGTTGAATGAAGGATCTTCTGACCTGTATACTCCTCTTATCCTCTCACAGGGTATACGGTAATCAAAATAATAGTTAACCTTTACAAGCTTATAGGCATCCTTTATTTTTTTAAAGGTATCATCCGTAGAACCGTCATTTACTATTATTACCTCAAAATTATTATAATAGAGTGATAGCAGGGTGCGTACATTATCAATAATTGTCTGGCTCTCATTGTAAGCCGGGGCAATTACCGAGACTCTGGGACTTAAAGGAGTGCTAACCAGAGAGTTATAATTAACAAAGCTATTTTTACGCAGATATTTTCTCAGCCTGAGAGCAGAAAAAATGCCAAGAAGGAGGTAAGACCCTATAATAAAAAGGGTTATTATAAAAATAATATTTGTGAAAAAACTATTCATTATATTTTATTAATAAATCCTACGATCGAGCACATGCCTGATAATAATATTATAATTCTTATATTCAGATTTCATGAGTTTCACAAGTTCCTTTATACCCGGTTCACCCATGTTTTCAATTGCCTTGGTTGCCTCAATCTGCAATTGCACGTCATCCTCCTTGTCCAGCACCAGCTTAAGGAAACCAAGGTATGACTCGTCGGGCATTTTACCCATTGACCTGAGTATCTCCAGGGAATTATTGTAATCCTCGTTTTTATACATACGTTTCATTACTCCCAGTGTGCTTTTCATCTTCAAATCACCGGCTACCTTTATGACCAGTCCCCGTACATCCTCATTGGGATGTCCCAGAACCCTTCTTACATCATCTTCTGTTTCATTTTGCCGGAATTCCCTTATCATCCTTAGTGCAAACATAACCACCGTGTCATTGGGTGAATCTATCCACTGGTTAAACAGAGGTACTTCGATAGAATGCTGGACTATCAGTTCATGCAAGGATATCTGTTCCCATAAGGAGAAAGGTCTTTTAAGATGGTACAAAAATTCAAACGGTTTATCCTCACTGAGCCTCACGAGAGCTATCTGTGCCTCCATCCTCAGTATTTCATTATGGGAGTTCAGGGACCTGTATATTTCATTATTAGCATCCTTGATATTCATAAAGGCAAGCTCCCGGAAACCTTTTATCTTTATATGCCACCTCCTGGCATTAGCCCTGCATACAGAGTCATAATCAAGTCCCAGTTCGAGGTATAATGACCTGAGCTTCCCCCATGAATCACCTTTCAGGTTTACGGCAACATCCTTCATCTGATCAATCAAAACCTGCCTTCGGTATCTGTTTGAAGCAATTTCCCTGAACATTTCCAGATCAGCCTCACCATAGAGGTAACTAATAATAAGTTGCTGGTAATTCTCAAGAAGGTACTGGTTAAGTTTTTCCCTCCTTTCCATCCTGCGCCTGTTCAGCAAAATAATAACCAGTAAAACCACCATGGTGCCTGTTGACAGGATAATTATAACGATAAGGAAGGCCACCAGGGTAATCGATTTGCCAAAGTAGTCGAATCTCTTAAGCCACGGGTTATGTGCATCAAAAACACCCTCACTTCCAGAAATTGCATCTCCGCTTATCATAGACCTGAAACCCGGAAATATTATTTCCTCATCCCTCTGAAAGGGTATCTTTACCGAATCACCATATAAAGAATACAGGATCCTGTCAATAATTTCTCTCACTAATGATTGATCTATTCCTGAAATTGTATCCGGGGGATTGGCCGGACTCAGATCCCGGCGGGAAGCCCTGACTGTTCTCCCTGCTGAGACATTTGCTGACTCCTGACTCTCCTTTAAGAGGACCTGTTGCTGATCAGTTCTTAACCAGACTAGTTGATAGTCAATTATTTCATGACTGGCCAGCACGGTTAGGGCTTCATTAACCTCTTCCCTGTCCTTAAATGTAAATAGCCTTACCTTATAAAATTCATCTTCAATAACAATCTCCAGGTTTTTAGTTTCAAACATCCAGGGCAGGACTTCCTCAATTGAATTCTTCAACTTTTCAGCATTTTTATAATTCTTAAATGCTCCGAGTTGAATTGCATAACCTCTCCGGGGTATGATAATGCGTTGTTCAGTTAAACTGTGAAAAAGTGTATTTGGAGTGTTTTCTCCGGGATGGTTTTCTGATATAACCTTGTATGTCAATTTACCAGAGAGCAAACCACCGGCTTTTAGCTCATGATTGCCCGGGAGCATTAATATTATCAGCATTATCAGATAAGCCGGTATTTTCATAATTACTTCTGTGGGCTAAAATAAATATTTAAGAATCCTTCGAACCTGTTACGTTGTTGCTCATCCAGGTATTGCTCACGGGAATATCCTGCACCCACCTTGACTGTAAAGCTTTCACTTAATTCCTTATTCACAATGAGTTTGAAAGCTGCTGCTTTCTGTCTGTCGAGGTCAACAGCGAGGTCCCATGGTTCATCAGGTGCCGTACCGGCTCCTGCAGTAAGCTGGATATAATCAGTATCATTACTGTATCTTCTGGCACTCAGGAAAACTGATGCCGATGTCCCTGCCTCCTTCAGGTGAACATAGGTCCTGGCTGAAAACCAGTACTTACCCGCATATTTCTCAGCAGAAAGAGCAGGTATAATAATATTCCTGTCAAAATAGAAATATGATGCTCCTGCTGAAACTGCCCACCCCTTATTCAGATTTAGCCAGTATTCTGCTGCAGCCCTGTGTTTTGGAAAATATTTGAACGGGCTGTAAGCATATGCCAGCCAGGCATAAGTCCTATTGCTTATTTCAGGCCAGAACTCTCCCTGCACCTGTATGCCTGTTTCCACTATCCGCGGGTCAGTAGCAGCGTGCAGATTACCGAAATTAACCGTTCCCAGTATCGGGCCCACCGGTGTTTCATATCTGGCACCAAGCCGGAAGATTTGCCAGAATCTGGAATAAGGTTGCTTAAAAGTGTCAAAATTATATCCCAGAAAAATATCAACACCCCTTGCAATGGTATCGACAGGAATATCATTCGCCCGGGTAACATCCCCTGATTTTACTGAAGATGAATCAGGTAACATACGCTCATTATCTGAACCTGGCTTAAACCATTCGCTTATCGTTTCCCTCGCAACAATTGCATCCTCATGTTCCGGTTGTACCGCAAGAAGTGAATCCAGCATTTCAATGGCATCTTCATACCTCTCCTGCCAGGCAATTATTCTTGCCAGAAGAACTGCGGCATCACCGTACCCGGGATTCTCCCTGAGCAGGTCGCGGGCCAAGGCTTCCGCCTCTTCCAGCCTTCCTTCATATGCTATTGTACGGATGGTATCATAAGCTGCTTCCGGATTATCAGGGATTACCTGTGCAGATGCATATTGAGTGATGCCCGGTAGAATTAAAATTGCCAGAAGGGCGGTAGTAATGTACAAATATTTCATAGCCTGTTATTTCAAAAGGGAATCGACTTTGGCAATAAGCGCCTCATTATCAATAGGTTTGACAAAATAATCACTTATTCCCAGTTCCCAGGCATTTTCCTGCACATGCGGGTCACTAAAAGCAGACACAATAATAACAGGGATCTTGCTCTCCATTTCATTCCGCAGATACCTGACCAGTTCCAGCCCACTATGATATGGAAGATGAATATCTGCAATCACCAGGTCGGGATTTCCCGTTGTAATCTTTTCCAGGGCTTCATTGCCGTCAGATGCTATCTCAACAGTATAGTCCCTTCTTTTCAACATCGTGGAGATTACCAGTGATGCCAGTTTGTTATCTTCACAAATCAGAATTTTCATTTTTCAGTCAGCTTTAAAAAATGCCTGATTCCCTTAAACTTGATATAAATTTGCCACTATTATTACTAAATACAAAATATCCCGGCAAAGTTTTGATCAATCAAGCAATACAGGTGACAAGTGTATAAATTTCTTTATATTAAAATAACTACAGTTCCTTAAGCCTTATGTTTCTGAACTTTACAACTGAACCGTGCCCAAGAAATCCAATATGTCCACTTTTGCGTTTTAATCCGGGATGGTCATGATTATCCATGGTTCCATGTTTTATTGCTTCGCTTATATCTCCATCAACTATAACAGTTCCGTTGAGGATTACCCTGATGGCTGTTCCGTCCACAATTACTTCCTGTTCATTCCATTCACCCAAAGGTTTGAGGAAACCTTTTTTTGCCGGGATTACACCGTATACCGAACCATGGTACTGGTAGGCTTGAAGCTTAGAGTAAATTTCAGCTGTGTTATCGATAATTTGCAATTCCATACCCACATAGGCAGCATCTCCTGTAAGAGGGGCACGGATGCCGAGCCCGTTATTTGCTCCCGGGGTCAGCTGAAACTCAAATCTTAAGATAAAATTGCTGTATTCATCACTGGTAAAAAGATTTCCTCCGCTGCCTCTTTCAGGCCTGACAACAATATTGCCATCCTCCACGACGTATGTTTCCTTGTCCCCAATCCAGTTATCAAGTGTTATCCCGTCAAACAGGACCACGAATCCATCCTTTTTCTCCTGCCCCGTGAGAACAAAGCCGGTAACTGTTTCCTTCTCAGTCTCCTTCTCTTTCTCTTCACTTAATATAGATTCTTTAACCGAATCCAGCCTTTTCTCAAGGATGGTTTTTTGATCCTCCCTGAATGCGTAGGGAGCAATTCTCCGGAGTAAGCTTAACTTTTGTTTATCAGGCACAGGCGCAGTATATACCTTATCTATATAGTCATAAAAAGCTTTTTCTGAATAGTTCTTATTCCCGGAAGCGCATATATCATACAATACTTCGGAAGAACTAAAATCGATCCAACTGGCCAGGGCATCATATGTTACTGCCCGCATTTCCGCATTGCCTTTCTCAAATTCCTCATAAACAGCACTAAGGGCTTTCTGACCGCCAATGGCAGCAAGAACAGGTATAAATCCGGCCTTTTGATCAGATTTCTTCATTGCTTCAATCAGCACAGAAGCTCTCTCCTCCTTATTGTTGATCTGATTTGCTGCAGTTACAAGAGCCATCTGAACTTCTATTTTCTCGGTTTCATCTGATACATTGAGCATAAGATCAATAAGCAGTTCCTGGTCATCAGGGCCTGCCAGGCTTTTCAATTCTGAAAAGGCAACTGTCCTGAGTTTTGGGTCAAAGGATGACGTATACTGCATAATAGTATTGAAAAACCTGTTCTCTCCACCTGATGCCAGTAATATTAACATGGTGGCTTTTGTATTATTACCCGATCCTTCAAGAGCCCCGGCTATGAGGTCCCTTTTTTTGCTATCGAGCACCGTCAGAAGGGCCCGGTAACCCGCTACCTGGTCATCAACGGTTTCATATGATCTTATATAATCTATAAGCTCACTGACGGAGTCCCTCCCCTGCAACTTTGCCAGTGCCATAGCTGAAGCAGTGCGAACCTGGGCAGAGGGGCAGAAAAGACTGGCTTTTATGGTGGAAACAGCAAGTTCATCGCCTCTTTCTCCCAGCATGTTTATAATTTCGGCTTTACGTTCTTCATCCACAACACTAATCAGGGTTATCCATTTCCTTGTGGCTGCTTTGCCGGGAATATCCCCTGTCAGGTTAAGGATGGCTTGTCGGTATTCCAGTTCACCCGACACGAATCCCGAAAGAAGGTAGTCAATAGCTTCGTAACCCTTATAGTGAACCATTGCTTCCAGGGCAGCTGTTTTATATTGGACGGTAGCCTTGCTGAAAATTTCCCTGCATATTTTCTCCATTGTCCTCTCATCTCCTTTATCACCCACATTTCTTGCATACTGCACCAGGGCAGCGGTAGCCCCCGTTGCATCCCATCCATATGAAGCATCAGCTGCAGCAGCATTCAGAGTTGCATATACATTCTCGTGCGCACTTTCAGCCATGGCATTAAGAGCTGACGATTTAATTCCGGCGTCGCCCCTGAGATACCAGAAAATATATTCAGTTGTAGCCTTATCGGACTTCATCCCCGCAAGCTCATTCATCACCGATGCCGGGCAGGGCAGGGACTTTATCTGCAGGCTCATGGCAAGAATATCTTCTTTTTTTGGCGAGTTACAGGAAGCAATGACAGCCACAGCAGGCTCACACATGTCGGCATCGGTCAGGAAACCCGAAGCAAATTCTACTGAGCGTTCCGTTCCCATATATTGGAGCTGTGAAAGAAAGAAAGATCTTACCATGGTATATCCCGATGCATAAACAGCCTCAATACATTCTGATTCCCAGGCATATTTTTCCGGCTCATGGCCGTATTCCGAAAGATACCGGGAGTAGCTCTCAATGGCAAACCTCGCCCTTGTGTCATTTCCGTTTCCGGGAGGTACTATCATGTTAATAATCTGTTGCCTGCCTTCCGGCCCAAGTTTAGTCATCTCCTCCATCTTCATCCTCAGATCAACAAGATTATCAACAGGCATCCTGGCAAGAAGATCGGCTACTTTTGTTTCTGTAGTGCGCTGATCCTGTGCATATCCCAGTACTGAACCAATTATAATAAATGATATGATAAATATTTTTTTCATGATGCCTGATATTAAATTGTCCATGGTCCTCTCATAGGCTGATATATCAACCTGTTAGCTCCCTCGTCATCAACGAATCGTTGTTTAACAGGGTCATAGGTCAGGTTTCTTCCCAGTCGTACTGCGATAACCCCAAGGTTTACTATTGTGGCTGATCGGTGTCCGTTTTCTTCATTGAGAGCAAATTTATTCCTTGTGCGTACGGATTCACTGAAGACAGTAAGCTGAGGCTCCGGTTCCGGAAGACTCTCAATCAGTTTCTGAATACCCGGTATGGTTGACCGGAATCCTTTGAACACTTTGCCATAAGGGCCCTCGATATATGCAGCATCAGAGTCAGCATTTGCCCCGTCAAGCACTATCTTACATCCATCAGCATATGTATATTCAATTCTTCTCCATGATCCTACTGCATCATAATGTTGCTGTGGAGCATCCACTTCGATACAAACAGGGCCTGTGTCATCCTTACCCAGAATATATTGGACAGGATCCAGGTAATGTTGTCCCATATCTCCCAATCCTCCCCCATCATAATCCCAGTAGCCACGGAACTTAGAGTGTACCCGTTCCGGGTTGTAGGGTTTATACGGAGCCGGGCCAAGCCAAAAATCATAATCAAGGTTATCAGGGACAGGCACAGGATCAAGCTTATGTTCGCCACTCCAGTAAAATTTCCAGTCAAAACCCGTATTTCCGCTTATTGTCACTTTTAAAGGCCACCCGAGAGCCCCGCTGTCAATCAGTTTTTTCAACCGGTTCACTGTTGTGCCAAGTCCATAAAACTGATCTTTAAACCTGAACCAGGTATTCAGCCTGAACATACGTCCATATTTTTTCACGGCTTTTACAACTTCTATCCCTTCCCCGATGGTTCGGGTCATAGGTTTTTCGCACCAGATATCTTTTCCCGCTTCAGCAGCCATTTTTGCCATTATCCCATGCCAGTGCGGTGGTGTGGCTATATGCACAATATCAATATCGGGCCGGGCCAGCAGATCCCTGAAATCATTGTAGGTATCCACCCCCTTCCCCGCCTGTGACAAGGCAAGGCTAAGATGATCGCTGTCAACATCACATAGGGCCAGTACTTTTGTTCCCTCGTAAGGTATATGACCACGGCCCATTCCTCCTACTCCAATAATCCCCTTGGTAAGCTGATCACTGGGTGCAGTGTACCCCCTACCTCCAAGAACATGCCTGGGAACGATTGTAACTGCAAATGCAGCAGCAGCAGATTTCTTTATAAAATCCCTCCTGCCTTTCTTATTTCCATTCATAGATAATAATTTGTTTTTGTATAAGTTGGTTCAGTATATCTTCGAGGATAAGTTTCTGAGCTGCATCATGGTACAAAGTATTGCCATAATTATGACCAATAAATGCTCAGCAGGCAATTTACGAAAAAGGACGATTATACCCTAATATATAGGGCTGGACTAAGACAATGTTTATTTCACAAACGCTTTTACCACCATGGCCGGCCGGCTCGACTGGTTGCTAAGAATATACTCCCCGGCAGCTGCCGGGACCACAAAAGTCTCAGCATAATTAAAATGCATTCTTAGGCCCCTTGCTGTTTCAAGTATTATACTCTCTCCTTCGACGATATTAAGCACATGACATTTATTTCCATTCTTTATCAGGATCCTGCTGCTGAATTTATACCTGTGTATGTCATAAAGATGTGTGGGATGGGTCTGGAGGTGTTCCAGCAACCAGTCATCGCCTCTGGCAATTACTGTGGGTTTACATAACAATTCCTTCTTCACGGTAACACCCTTCCTGTTAAAATAAAGATTCTCCATCGCCCTGCCTATATTAAGAGATCGTGGCTGGCCATCCAGGTCAGGCCTGAGCCAGTCGTACATCTTAAAAGTAAAAATATAAGGTGTTGAACTGATTTCCAGAACCAGATTATTTTTACCGGAACCATGTACGGTGCCGTAGGGAATAAGGAACAGATCATGCTTTGATGACCGGTGTGTAAGAACATGCCTGTCAATTTTAACAGGCACCCTGTCTTTGTAGCTCTGCTCCAGTTCATCCCTGAACTCAAGAGGATCGATGCCTTCACTGAAGCCAAGGAAAACCACGGCATCATCCCCGGCATCCATTATATAATAAGCTTCTTCCTGGGTGAAATTTTCACCAAATTCCCTTCTGATGTATCCGGGCCGGGGATGGCACTGAATCGACAGGTTTCCACCGTTAAAGGTATCAAGATAATCGAAACGTATAGGAAATTCATCACCGTAAACTTCATGACAATCTCCAAGAACATTCTTCGATTCCTGCATCATCAGCAGGTCAAAAGAAAATTCCAACATAAGTCCATTGCTTTCAAGGATTAAACCGTTTTCAGGACTTATTAATTCAAATGACCAGGCATAATTAGCGACATTCTTGTTGAGCCCCCTAATTCTTTCCTTAATCCAGTTGCCTCCCCAGGGACCCGGTTCGAACCACGGCCGTACCCTGAAAACATTATGCGACATATCCTTCATGGCATATCTCAGGTCCACACCCTTAATAAATGTTATTTCCCCTGGTCTTTGCCCATCAATAAAGATGTCTATTTCAGGTAGTATAGATTTAATATGCCTTCTCTGAACAACCCAGTCAACAAAATAATTTCTCTTGTAATCATATTTAGGATTGACCGGGAAAGAGCCTATATGAGTCTTCAAGCCTGCTCTCGACCTGAACTGAACCTCATTCTTTGGAAGATCAATGTAAATAAGAAAGGCATTTTTATCAACCAGTGATGCTCCTGTTCCGTAAATTATCCTGTAAGCATTTCTTCCCTCTTCCCTCAGCTCTTCAATTTTTTCTCTCACAAAAAAATCCAGGATATCCATATCTGTCCTGGTACCAAAGAGTGGATCATCACCCCCGGTAAATTTGGATACCTGTTTTTCAATCTCATCCTCAGGCTTCAATGCAACCTCAATATTTATGAACCGGGGCAGGGGTCTTTTGTCTTCTATAAAGCATTTTCCCAGGTCACAGGCAATTTCATCGAAAAGAACACCGGCAAAACCATCAATTACAATGGTTCCTTCCCGGGGAATCAGTGATACCAGGTCTGAAAAGGAGCTGAAGATATTTCCCCCTTTAATTGTATATACAGGATAAATATCATAATAAGTTTGTTGATCCTGCCTTTTTGCCAGAGGCAGGAGATACTGTGAGGTGTTTCTTACAGTTTTTTTCATTTATGACTTGGCGGCATGAAATCTGAATGCATAGAGGGCGGCTGCCAGCAGGTAAATCATGCATGCCAGCAGAACAGCCATTCCAAAAAGATTGGTACTTATATCAGTAACCCAGCCCATCAGCAGCGGTATAACTGCTCCTCCTGAGATGGCCATCATCATCAATCCTGAGATCTCATTCTTCCTGCCGGGATATTCTTCAACGGCTATTGAAAATACAAGGGGAAATATATTGGCCACAAAAAGACCTATTAAGAATGTTAGCACCCAGGCGGCAGCCTCCGAGCGCAGAACCAGTATGGCCACAAAAGACAAAATCCCCAGAATGCTTGTCCAGATATTGAACTTGCGCGAAGGAATTCTTGTAAGCAACAGTGCCCCCCCAAAGGTCCCGAGCATTCTTCCAAAGAAGTATACACTTCTTCCTGACTCTGCCACTGTTTGTTCCAGACCGAAGCTCTTAATAAAAAATTGCCCGGAATTGGAATTAAAACCCACATCAACACCAACAACAACGAAAATTGCCAGTACCATTAATAAGACAAATTTGTTCCCTAACAATTTGAAAGCGGATGCAAAAGATGCTTTTATTTCACCCTCTCTTGATTCATCGATCTTTACTAAACCCAGCCACAAAACTGTTATGATAGATACAATTCCATATACCAGGAAAAGAATTTTCCAGTCACCGAGCCGTGAGGCAAAAACTGCCGCTAAAGGAGCTCCAAGCATGGAGCCTATTGCTTTAATAAACTGTGAGAAGCTTAAAAAACTTGATGCCCTGTGGCCGGGGACTACATCAACCAGCAGCGGGTTTGCTGATACCTGCACTATGGTATTGCCTATACCCAGAAGGGCAAATCCTGTCAGAACCATGGCAAAGGAATAGAAAAAGAAGGGTACCAATAATCCAATGGCTGTAACGAGCATTCCTATGTTAAGCATGAATCTCTTGCCCAGCCTCGACTGCATTACACCCACAGGTACCGAAAGGAGGAAAAACCAGAGGAAGGCAGCAGAGGGGATGAGCTGTGCAACAGTTGCACTCAAATCCATATCAGAGCTGACTCTGTCGACCCCTATGCCAACCAGGTCGACAAAACTCATTACGAAAAAAGACATCAGAACAGGCAGTACCCTGTATAAATTGATTTTTGAACTCATGTTATTGGTTTTTTTTCAATTACATATACTGAAGTGATCCCCTCACTGAACTCCAGAACAAATTATCGAGAAGGTAAGCACTGCCCAGCAGGGCCGCATCTTCCTTAAGTTCGGACAGGAGTGTTAGGGTATCGCACTTTTCTGCTTTCATTTTCTCTTCCATCGACGGACCAAAGAGACCATATGCACGTGATATATTCCCACCCATGACAAGGACTTCAGCCCCAAACTTTATCAGGTAAGGCGAAAGAAAGGCCCCAAGGGAAGTGCCGAATTCAACAAAGATATTCCTTATATCCCCATCATATCTTGCAGCTTCAGCAATTTCCCTGACCCCCTGGCTTTCCTTCCCGGTTATATCTTTATACCTTCCAATAAACCAGCGTGTACTGAAATAGTCATCAGCAATTCCATCACGGAAACTGATGTGATAAACACATCCCAGGTCAGGAACCACATCCCCGGTTACCACAGGTACCCTGTCAGCAACAAAGGCTGATCCCAGTCCGGTTCCAAGGGTTATTGCCATTAACCTGTTGCTGGCGGCAGCCTTGCCTGCCCAGGCCTCGCCTACAGCAAAAGAAGAAGCATCATTCATGAATCTTACAGGCATTCCCGGTTGTAAGCTTAAAGATTCTGCTATGGCTTCACCGATATTGATCCCGTATAGTTTTTCGTACTTGGGCACTCCTTTAATAAGACAAATGCCATTTACATAATCGAAAGGACCCGGCATTGCAAAGCCAATGCCCTTAATATTATCCAGTCCAAGTTTTTCAAATGTTTCAGACAGTGCCTCCGACCACCTGCTTATGATTTCATCTGCCGTGCCTTTATTATCCACAGACCTTTCGGTAAGGGTTTCCCTTATGATCCTTCTTTCATCCAGGTCAACAGCTGCACATGTAATATGACTGCCTCCTATATCAACCCCAATAGAGTAATGTTTTTCTATCATATATCATAAAAATAAACAGGGGTGAAAATATCCAATTAAATTATCATCACCAAATGAAAAAAACAGGCTGAGGCATTGGAGGGATGAATTATGAGAGAAATAAAAAGCCCCGGTGTTTTTCCGGAGCTTTTATATAGCAGCAAATAGAACAGGCTTATTAAAAAGCAAATCTGTAAAATTCATCTGGAGCCGGTGAGGCAATGATCATATCTTATCTGTTTCAACAACTTTTCCCAGTATGTCTGCATAAGGAACCATCAGGTAATCTTTACCTCCAAATTCGATTTCATTCCCGGAAAAATTTTTATAAAAGACCAGGTCACCAACGCTGATTTCCGCTTTCTCGATAGCACCCAGAGCGGCAACCCTTGCGTATTTAGGCTTCTCTTTAGCAGTCTCAGGAATTATAATACCTGACGCCGTTTTCTCCTCTTTAGAGCCTTCGAGTTCCAGGAGCACCTGCTGATTTATTGGCTGTAACTCTTTCATTTTTAGTCTTTGTTTTTGGTTTTTAATAATATTTCATCTATCGCATGTACAAAAATCTCCCTGGTGGCTTCTTTTGTCTGTCCGATACCATTGAACATCTGTGGCATCTCACCCATAGGTATAAGGAGGAAGGCAGGAATACTCCTGATGCCGAATGCTGCAGCCAGTTCCCTTTCTTTCTCGGTGTCTACCTTGTATATGTATATCTTTCCTTCATATTCTTCTGCAAGTTCATCCAGTATGGGACTTGCTATCTTACAGGGCTGGCACCAGTCAGCATAGAAATCTACTATAGCTGGTTTATCTCCTTCGTAAACCCATGATTCAGTATTCTTCTCATAATTATAAACCTTTGCAAGAAATTCTGCTTTGGTAAGATGTATGGAGCCTGACTGTCCCTGATCTGATGACACTCCGGTTTCCTTATCATCCTTCTCCTTATTATCTGCCGCAGTGCTTGTTGAACATGAACTGACCGCAACCATAATTAAGATTGCCAGAAGAGCATAACTAATTTTTTTCATATCATGTGTTTTAATTTAATTTCCTGATTCAAGCAAACTATCTATTTTCTTTTTATCGAAGCCTACTATAACATGACCATCAATGTCTGTTTGAGGAACACCTTGCTGACCACTTTTGTTTACCATTTGCCCGGCAGCCTTCTGATCAGCCGATACATCAATGTCCCTGAACTGTATTTTCCGTTCTCTGAGATAGGATTTTAAGGTATTGCACCATGTACAAGTGGGTGTTGAGTAAACCGTTACATTCTTTTGCCTTTTCTCCTCACCGGACTGCATTCGGGGCTGTGAACCTTTGATGGCAGAAATATAAAATTCTTTGCTGTTACAGCCTTTAATTAAATTTTTAAGTATGCCGGATCGGAATTCAAGAAGCGCAGGAACCGACACAATACCATATTCCGGGTGGATATCTCTTACAGCGGATACATCAGCTTTCATGAATACCAGTCCTTCAGACAGACTCTCTTCAAGTTCATCAAGTACATTAACCGCACAGTTACTATTCTCGGTACCACTTTTATACAGGAGCAGGAAAGCCCTTTCATTTTTCCCTGTTATCTTCCTCAGATCTTCAAGCGATGAAATATCCCTTATGTCCATCATTCTTTATTTATATAGATATCGATATATTTACATATATCATGCCACAAAAATATTAAGATTTTTTGACATAATATACATGTAGTTTTGTCAGTCATCACCTGCTACCCGAATTCTCCAGGGTTTAGCGGGCGCGCATGACTCGGTTGCAGTATTGCCCGCCACCTGCTGTCCACAATCACCAGCCGTTCCTGGCTCCATAAAAATATGTTATCTGACATAAAATCATTTTTTTCAATTATTTCATAGTATCTATTTTAAATTGTAATTTAGTACGTGTAAGAGGATCTTGTATCACATTCATACATCCTTGATTACTGGATACTTATGAAGTTCATTAAAAAAGCATTATACCTGATATTAAATGAAAGGGTTTATTTCAGGATAATAAGCAGGTTTTTTTTCATACTGTATTTTGCAGGTCTCCTGAAGATTTCCGGTAAATTCAAAATGCACTATTTTGTTAAAAACCTGGTAAATAAGGGAGATACGATCATTGACATTGGAGCTAACCTCGGCTATTACACAAAAATTTTCGCACGGGCAACCGGGGAGGATGGCATTGTATGGGCTGTTGAACCTGTCCCCTTATACCGTGAAATATTAAATATTAACACCTCCGGCTTTTCAAACATTATAATACTACCATTCGCACTTGGTGACAGGGAGTCTGTCGAAAGCATGAGAATACCGGGTAACGAGCCTTTCAGGCACGGGTTAATGCGTATTGCCAGAAATGCTGAGCCTGGAGGTAAAGAACTTACCGTTGAGGTAAAGACGCCATCAATGCTCTTTGGCAGGCTCGAGAAGGTTGATTATATAAAGTGTGATATCGAAGGTTATGAAAAAAGGGTTATACCGGGATTCATTGAAATAATTAAGCGGGATAAACCGATCATACAGATTGAACTGGACCCTGACAACAGGAGGATAATAAATGATTTATTAGTAAACGAAGGCTATAATGCATTCATCCCGGAAAAAAAAATTCTTAAAAGTGTTAAATTATCAGAGGTTTTTAATAACGATATTATATATATACACAATGATAGGCACGAAAAAATTATAAACTTAATAAACAATTATTATACTTAACCTAATAAATCCAAGTTATGCCAAAAGTTACAAAAGAACATGCCCTCAAATATCACAGTACAGGGCGTAAGGGAAAAGTTGAAGTAATACCAACCAAACCTTTCAGCACCCAGTTTGACCTGAGTCTGGCTTATACCCCGGGAGTAGCCTTTCCGTGTAAAGAAATAGAAAGCAATCCCCTGGATGCTTACAAGTATACTGCCAGGGCAAACCTGGTTGCAGTAATATCGAATGGCACCGCAGTTCTTGGTCTGGGTGATATCGGAGCCCTGGCCGGCAAGCCTGTCATGGAAGGCAAGGGACTCCTGTTTAAAGTTTTCGGAGATGTTGACGTATTTGACATAGAAGTAGATGAGAAAGACGTTGATAAGATGGTCGAGTTCTGTAAAAAAATATCACCTACTTTCGGAGGTATCAATCTGGAAGATATAAAAGCACCTGAATGTTTCGAGATTGAGGAAAGGCTGAAGAGGGATCTTGACATTCCTGTTTTTCACGATGATCAGCACGGAACTGCGATCATATCAGGGGCAGGACTTCTAAATGCTCTTGAAATTTCCGGTAAAAAGATTGAAGACCTGAAAATGGTGGTCTCCGGGGCAGGAGCCGGTGCCATCTCCTGCACCAAATTATATGTTGCTCTCGGTATCCGCAAGGAAAACATAGTAATGGTCGATTCAAAAGGAGTGATAAACAAAAAAAGGACTGATATAAATAAGTATAAGGCTGAATTTGCCACTGACAGGGACATATCAACACTGGCTGAAGCCTGTGTTGATGCCGATCTATTCCTTGGACTCTCCGTTGCCGGTATAATGACGAAGGAAATGCTTGCCACCATGGCCCCGAATCCTATTGTATTTGCAATGGCCAATCCTAATCCTGAAATAACCTATGAAGATGCAATGGAAACCAGGGATGACCTCATCTTTGCTACAGGCAGATCGGACTACCCAAACCAGATAAACAACGTGCTCGGCTTCCCCTTTATCTTCCGTGGCGCACTCGATGTTATGGCAAGAGACATTAATGAAGAGATGAAGCTTGCAGCTGCCTGTGCACTGGCCGACCTGACAAAAGAACCGGTTCCCGATGAAGTAGCGAAGGCATATAATGTTGACAAACTTGAATTTGGAAGGGAATATATTATTCCTAAACCGCTCGACCTGAGGCTTATATCCCGGGTTGCCCCGGCAGTGGCTAAAGCAGCCATGGATTCAGGCGTGGCCAGGAAAAAAATAACAGACTGGGACGAGTATAAAAAGAACCTGGACAACAGGGTAAGAAAACATATCCAGGATATTGCCAGTGTTTGTATTAAACCAATCGAATACTAGAAAGACAACAGCAAACAGGATGCCGCTGGGGCATCCTGTTTTTATTTGTATGCATTCATCACAGGACCCTTGCTGCCCGTTGATTCACCCCCTGAAACAGCGTCCATCCTCTCCCTGTAAAGCTGGCAAAGGATACCTGAAATCTGGTTAACGGAAAAAGAGCTACGGTTAAGAGTAACATCAAACAGGTAATCCAGATTGATAGGTTTCTTATCAAGGAAATTGAGGATAAGCGTATGTCTTTTTTCATCGGCATCGACTATAAACTCCTCGGCGGCCTCAATATCAAGTTTTTTTTTCTTCATAATATTCTTCACCCTCCAGTAAAAAGGTGCCACCAGGCGAACATGGAGAGCTTTTTTTACAGAGCCCGTGAGGGCAACTCCTCCCCTCCCAACAAGCACCACATATCCTTCCTTGCATATGGTTAAAACAACTTCCTTTATTGTTTTTCTGACCTTGGCGTCACTGATGTATTTACCCGATATTGACATTAGAATTTCGGAAAAACCCGACAATTCATGTCTTTTAACATAACTTTCAACATTGTGAGCGCCCGTGTTAAGTTCACGTGCAGTATTCACCAGTATTTCCTTGTCAATCCATCTCCATCTTGTACTGTTCTCTTCCCTGTTAAGCCTGATAACCAGCTTTTTTGCAACAGCCACTGCATCACAACCCGTAAGTCTGGATATTGTTATAACGGGTCCAAAAACTTCGGAAGCATCTTGCAGGACATTATCCCTGTACCTTTCATCAAAGTATCTGAAAAATTTCTCTTTCATTAGAAATAATTCTGAGGAACCTGAAAAAAAATAAGTATCCCGGCCAGCCGGGTGAGAACAGCTATAAGTTACAAAAAAAATGAGAATAATTAAAACAATTTATAAGACGGGCTCGGCAAGTCTAAGACTAAAGAACGAGACCCGTGCTAAAGAGGTAGCTCTTTAGAATGTTCAGCTTCCACTTCTTCTATGGTTTTTGGTTTTGGTTTACCAAGCAGTTCATAGCCTGTATCGGTAATCAGGAAATCTTCTTCATTCCTTATACCACCGAAATTCCTGAATCTATTAACTCTGTCAAAGTTGATAAACTCCTTGTTATTGCCAGTTTGTTGCCACTGGTCGATTAATTCAGGTATGAAATATATGCCGGGTTCAATAGTCAGCACAAAGCCGGGTTCGAGCTTACGGCCCAGCCTGAGAGATTTTATGCCAAACTGGGTGGGTCTCTCCTGACCGTCCCATCCTACATATGTTTCGCCCAGGTCTTCCATATCATGCACATCCATTCCCATCATATGACCCAGTCCACAGGGAAAGAAAAGAGCATGAGCACCACTTGCCACTGCATTATCTACATCACCCTTCATAAGTCCCATATCTTTCAGTCCCCTTGCAATAACCCTTGCTGATTCAAGATACACTTCCCTGAAGGCTATGCCGGGCTTAAGCATACTGATTGCTGTATTATGGCTTTCAAGGGTAATATCATATACATCTCTCTGCAGGGGCGTGAAACGGGGATCAACGGGTACTGTACTTGACAGGTCAGCAGCGTAGCCTGATTCAAGCTCTGCACCGGCATCCAGGAGGAATAATTGTCCGCTCTTCAACGTATTTCCATGATAATGGTTATGCAGTGTTTGCCCGTTAACGGTAGCAATAATGGGAAAGGATATTCTGGCTCCCACTGCCTCAGCAGCATGATTAACAGCAGCTGCTATCTGGGCCTCTGTCACACCAGGGGCTGCCATTCGCATTGCAGTACGGTGCATATCAACAGATATATCGGTAACTTTGCGAATTTCTTCCACCTCTTCAGGGGTCTTATAATTTCGCTGTCTGATCACTGCCAGTACAAGGGCGGTGGAAGATTCAGCCTGTGATTCAGCAGGCAATATACCCAGCCACTCAAAGAGCTTAATCTTGTTTTCGGGCCTGTAGGGAGGAAGAAAATGTATGGTCCTGTCCCCGGTATTTTCTTTCCGCAGAAGTTCCACAAGAGCCTTTAAAGGCTGAGCCTTTTGAATGCCAAAGGCAGCGGCCCTTTCCCGTATTGTTGGCTGTGGGCCCATCCATACAAAATCTTCAACTGTAAGATCATCACCAAATATTATATCTTCGCCAGTATCACAATCCATAATACCGGCCAGTGACGGGAAATTCATTCCGAAAAAATACCGGAAGCTACTGTCCTGGTGAAAATGAAAGGGATTATCGGCATAATTCATCGGACTTTCATCATTGCCCAGCAACAATATGAGGCCTGAGCCAACTGATTTCTTAAGTTTTTCTCTTCTTTTTATGTATACTTCTTTTTTGAACATGATAGTGTTTTTTTTTATAATGATTCGTGTTCTGTTCTTCTTATAATTTCATTCTGCAGGTCCATACCCAGGTCATTAAAATAATCGCTGTAGCCAGCAACTCTTACAATCAGGTCCCTGTAAAGTTCCGGGTGCTTTTGTGCGTTCCTCAAAGTATCAGCATCAACAACATTGAATTGCACATGATGACCATCCATCTTAAAATAGCTTCTTATAAGTGCGGTAAGCTTCTGGTAACTGTCCTCATCCTCGAAGAACCGGGGACTGAATTTCTGATTAAGCAATGTTCCCCCTGTTCTGAGATGATCTATCTTGGATGCTGATTTTATCACTGCCGTCGGACCGAGCCTGTCAACTCCCTGGAACGGGGATATTCCTTCAGACAGTGGGACATAGGCACGTCTTCCATCGGGTGTTGCTCCAATAACGGAACCGAAATATACATGGGATGTGGTCGGGAGCATATTTATCCTGTGAATGCCACCTCGTGGTGTGCGATGGCCATTTACTGCATCATAGAATGCTTCAAACACCATAACGGCATGCTGATCGGCATAATCATCGTCATTGCCATATTTTGGTGAATTATAAACCAGGTCATACTGAAGCTGATCATAACCTTCGAAATCATTTGTCATTGCATCAATCACCTGCTTCCAGGTATATTTCTTCTTATCATAGATATTATACCTTATGGAACTGAGCATGTCAGTTATTGTGCCCAGCCCTACTCCCTGTATATATGTGGTATTATACCTTGCACCTCCGTCATTATAATCCCTTCCTTTTGCTATGCAGTCTTCTATCAGCAATGAGAGGAAGGGTGCCGGCAGATTCCCTGCAAATATTCTCTCAATGACGTTGTTCCCACGAATTTTTGTAGAAGCAAAATATTCAAGCTGCTGCCTGAAAGCCCGGAAGAGATCATCAAAGTTCTTAAAATCCTCCGGATTTCCGGTTGGCAGTCCCACTGTCTCTCCAGTGCGCGGATCGATCCCGTCATAAAGTGTAATCTCAAGAATCTTTGCAAGGTTAAAATATCCGGTAAGCCAGTATGATTCGGTTCCGAAGGCACCCGTTTCGACACAACCAGATGCACCTCCGTTGCGTGCATCAACAATAGATTTACCCTGTTGAATCAATTCCTGGATTATAGCATCGGTATTAAAGCATGAGGGCTGACCAAAACCTGTTTTAATGATATCAAGGGCCTTATAAATAAACTTGTCAGGACTTTTCTTTGAAACCTGGACCATGGAACTGGGCTGCAAAATCCTCATTTCTCCTATAAGGTCAAGCAGCATATAGGTTATATCGTTTACGGCATCTGTTCCGTCAGGTTTTACCCCACCAAGGTTAATAAGGCAAAAGTCAGTATAGGTATTACTTTCCTGGGCTGTAACTCCCATTTTCGGAGGTGAAGGATGGTTATTAAATTTAACCCAGAAGCAGCCAAGTAATTCATAGGCCCTTTCCTCTGTCAGTTCACCCTCGGTTTTATCCCTTGTATAAACCGGTAACAGATGCTGATCCAGCCTCCCCGGATTAAACGAGTCCCACGGGTTGAGTTCTGTAACCACACCAAGGTGTACAAACCAATAATGTTGCAGCATTTCATGAAAGGTACCAGGAGCATGAGCCGGCACTTTACGGCATATCCTGGCCATTTCTTTCAATTCAGTCCTGCGTTTTTCATCTGTGCTCTCTGAAGCCATTTTTTCAAGCTCATCAGCATTGCGGTTTGCATACATTATTATGGCATCACAGGCTATATCCATTGCCTTCAGTTCTTCTGCCTTATCATATGCATAACGATCTCTGTAAAAATCAAGGTCCTGTATACTTTCCTCAATTTCTTTTTTCAGGTCAAGGAAACCGGTGCTGAATAATTTATAACCCAGGACTGTATGACCAGGAGCTCTTTGCTCCTGAAATTCAGTAAATACACCTGCCTTATAGGCTTTCTTCCATGCCGGGGTCATGGCTTCCATAATTTTGTCCCTGTTACTCTTACCCCTCCAGTATGGGATGATCTCTTTCTCATAAATATCTTTTACCTCCTTACTTACCTTAAAAGACACTTTATCCCTCTTATCAAGTATTTCAAGATCATCCAGGGAATGCAGGCTTATTTCAGGATAGGTTGGAGTAGCTTTGGGAGCCGGTCCTCTCTCCCCCACTATAAGTTCACCTTCATTAATACATAGTTTTTTATTCCTCAGTATATATTCAAATGCCCTTGCCCTTCGAACGGGCACTGACACTTCTCTTGCCATGTCACTTTTATAGAATTCTGTTACCAGCAAGGCCCTCTCAGCTGATATTGTTTCAACAGCATTAAGGCTTTGTTCTCTCAATTTTATTACTCTGTCTGTCAGTTTCATATCCAATAATTTTATCCGCCAATTTTGACATTTACACCACTTGCCGCAAAAAAGTCCTTCACTTCGTTCATTCTTCTGGCAGAGGGCTGTTCAATATTCTGCATCCTGTACTCAAGCTTAAACTTCCTGTATTTTGAACTCCCGATCCTGTGATAGGGTAAAAGGTCTACCCTTTCAATATTTGTCCCCTGCCTTCCGGCAACGAAATCCCTGAGTGCATTCAACTGCCCTTCATCATCATTAAATCCGGGAATAAGGGGTATTCGTATGATCACCTTCTTCCCTTTTTCAAGTATATGCTTATAATTAGCAAGTATCAAATCGTTTGATACCCCTGTGAATTTTTTATGTTTCGCAGGATCAAGGTGTTTTATGTCAAAAAGGAAGAGGTCGGTTAGGGGGAGTATTTTATCAATTACCGATCTTCTGGCATAACCTGAAGTATCTACAACTGTATGGATACCCTCGTTACGGAAAAGCTTAAGCGCTTCTGAAAGGAAGTCATCCTGCACCAGGGGTTCACCTCCGGAAAATGTAACTCCGCCGCCGGACTCTTCAATAAAAACCATATCTTTTTTTGCTATATCCAGTAATTCCGCCTCAGTATAATATTTCCCTACCTTTTCATTAACTGTAAATTCCTTATCCCCTATCCTGTCGACTCTTTCAACTTCCTGAACATCCTTACTGATACCTTCGGGATTATGACACCACCAGCATCCGAGCGGGCACCCTTTCATAAAGAAAGTTACCCTGATACCCGGCCCGTCATGTATTGCATACCTTTTGATATTGAATATCAAACCTTTCATGGTTAATAAGATAAATGTTTATAAGATTAACTGGGGAATGGGATAAGGAAGCTTAAAAAGGTAATTCGTAGAACATCCAGCATTCATACAAACGCCTGCCGATACGGTTATACATAAAACTATGAGATAGTTCCCGGATCATTTTCCCTTTTTTTCCATATGCAAGATACGAAATTTTTTAATTCCAGATATCTGTTTTAATATATTTAACACCCTTACCTCCATTTAATATTTTGAACCATAATCCCAGATTACCTTACATATTAATGGAGTTTAAGATCATTAACAAATAATTAACAAAGATTTTTGCAACAAACAATTTCTTTATGCGTCTGTAAAATGAACATTAATGATTCACGGTTTTGGGACAGGTTAACTGTGATGATAGTCAAATCAAAAAAGTGCAGCCATGAAAAAATTCTTATGTTTCCTTGCTATTGCTTCAGTCCTCAGTCTTGCCGGTTTTTCCAAAGGCCCGGTTGCCCAGGGTAAAACTCACAGTTGCCTGGGGAATTATGTTGTTGACAAAGCCGTCAAACCAATATCTGTTGATGGTAAAGAACTTGAAACTTTCATAGTTAACTATGAAAATTCAGACCTCAATGTCAGGATAGGCATTGACAGGTCTGACAAAAAATGCACCAGATACATTGTATTGTCGGATGATCTTGAAATTCAGTACATGTGTAACGGAAAGTACTTTGGCGTGCAACGCCTCAATAAGAGATACCAGGATGACGGTTTATCCACATCTGAATTGTCACTTGATCGTGAGGAATACTATCACCAGAAAGTGATAACACAGTCTGTAACAAGTGAGAAGGACCACTTAAAACTGATATCTGTTTATTTTCCCAGGCTGGTAAAAAATTATGAAAAAGTCTTTGCATTTAAATAGATGCAAATGTTAACCAGATAGTTTCTTCTACTATCAAGTTTTAGGTTTTGTTGTTCAGGATGGGCTTACTCCCCGTAGGCTTATCCTGTTTTTATTTGGTTCAAAATATTTTTTTTATGTCCCCTATTTTGATATTTTTGATCAACTAATGACACCATGAAGAGGGACAATTCTGTAAAAATAGTTATCACCCTGCTCAAGCTCCTCCTAATCTTTATCTGTGCCCCCAATGCCAGTGGACAGACTAAGGTCGAAAATGGATTCCTGGACCTCAGATCCGCAGATTTTACGGAGAAAATATATAAGCTCAACGGAGAATGGGAGTTTTACTGGAATAAACACCTTCTGCCTTCTGACTTTAAACAAAGGGAAAAACCGGTTCCCGATACCTGGGGGAAAGTTCCTTCCTACTGGATAAAATATGCAGATGAGATACCAGGTATTGAAAATACCGGATATGCAAGCTACAGGATCAATATTCGTTTCCCTGAAAACATCAGTGAAGTAGTCTTTGATATACCTGTATTTGATGCAGCATTCAGAATATATATTGATGGAAAATATGTCGGAGGCAATGGTCTGGCCGGTAAGAGTGAAGCGGAATCCAAACCCGGATATGATCCGTTCACCTACACACACAAAGTTACAGATGAGACGGTAGAAGTAATAATAAATGTCTCGAATTTTCACCACAGGAGGGGTGGTTTCTGGATACCTATGAAAATAGGTATCCCTGAAAAAGTATCTGTGAGCCTGGAACGACAGAATTCAATTTCAAACATATGTGCCGGTATGCTCCTGTCATTTGCCTGTTTCTTTTTTGTTTTCTTTATGATATTCAAGGGTAATGATGCAACACTTTTCTTTGCCCTTGCATCAATTGGCATACTTATCCGGGGCATCAGTACAGGTACTTACCTGATTTTTACCTTTGTTGATATTAACTGGATAACACTGATAAGACTTGAATATACAGGTTCATTTATTGCACTTATTTGTGGTGCCTGGTATTTCTACCGGATTTATCCTGATAAATACTTTAAAATAATCTGTACCATAATCACAGTTTTATTCTCCTCAGGCATAATATTGGTTCTGACAAGTCCTGTTTTGATTTTTTCCCATTCAATCAGGATATTCATACCGGCCATTTTGCTGATCCTGTCGTATTACGGTGCAAGAAGTATAATTTCCATGCTTAAGGCAGAAAGGAAAGGCATATTAAACACAATAGGATTCATAGCCTTGCTTATTGGCGTAATAAACGATTCAATACTGTCTACATCAAACACTTTTCTTTTCAGCAGCTATATACTCCCATATGCCACAGTAGTATTTATTTTCATGCAGGTGATAATACTCATCAGTATCTGGGTTAACTCCTTCAAAGAAGAAAAACGCCTCCTTGCAGAACTCGAATATGTAAACCAGAACCTTGAAAAGATTGTAAATAAAAGGACATCTGAACTTTCAAATCAAAAAAGCGAGCTGGAGAGGCAAAAAGAGGAGATTCAAAAAACAAACGAAGAACTTAAAAAGAATATAACAATTAAGAACCGGGTATTTTCTATAATAGCTCATGATCTGAAAACTCCGGTGGTCAACCTGGCAATGCTTACTGACAATACAAGAAATTTAATCGGAGAGGAAAAACGTGAAATACTGACTGAAGAAATTGGCAAACAGCTTGATTTTACAATTAATCTCATCGACAATCTTCTTATATGGGGAAAAGCCCAGCAAGACCAGATCGATTACAGGCCCGGCAAGTGGAATATGACCGATATCGTACTTGATTGTTTCAACTTGCTTAACGCCAGGGCTCAAATGAAAAGCATACAATTCAGTTATTCTCACAGGGGATCACCGGAGGCATGGTGCGACAGAAACCTTGTTTCAATCATTCTCAGGAACCTTCTTACAAACTCAATTAAGTTCACCCCTGAAAAAGGTAAAATATATGTGTCAGTGGAAGAAATTACTGATATTAATCCTTATTTAAAGGTTTCTGTGAAGGATACCGGTGTGGGAATTGATTATGACAATCTTGAAAAACTGAGAAAAAACGAGATAATCAAAAGCACCCCGGGCACCCGGGGTGAGAAAGGTACCGGTCTTGGTATACAACTGTGCCATGACCTTATAAAGGTCAGTAAGGGCAGGATGCATATAACAAGCACCAGGGGGGAGGGAACAATAATAAGTTTCACCCTCCCCACCCAATCATGGCCGGGAGATTAAGCAGTATTTAGTATTGTCCGACACCCGGTATCATATTATTCCACTATAGTCATTTCTTCCAGCAAATATCCCGCACCTGCAAACTTGTCAATAAGGAACAATGCATACCGTATATCAAGGCTTATATTACGACTTTGTTCCGGGTTAAACATCAGGTCACTCATAACACCCTCCCAGGCACGGTCAAAATTAACGCCAATCAAATGGCCTTCAGCATTTATTACAGGGCTTCCTGAATTTCCACCCGTTGTATGGTTATCAGCTATGAAGCACACAGGCATTTTACCATCCTGTGCATACCTGCCATAGTCCTTTTCATAATACAGTTCTTTAAGCCTGTCAGGCACATCATAATCATATATTTCCGGATTATCCTTTTCGATTATCCCCTCGAGTGTTGTATAATGAGTATAATACACCCCATCTCCTGGTTCATAACCACCAACTTCACCATATGCGACCCTGAGGGTAAAATTGGCATCAGGCCACAGCAACTCATCATCTGCAAATTCTATCTGGGCTTTCATATAAAGCCGGTCAAGATTAGCTATTTCCCTCGATACTTCCATATATCCCGGCCTCACCCTTTCATTTAGGAAGGCGTTAACCCCCCTGGCCAGAATAAATAATGGATCTGCTTCAAGTTCACTGATAAGACGACTATCGAAGGCAGATACAAACTGGGCGGCTTTCTCATGATTGGTAAATACACTCTGTCTGTAGATATCCTCCGCCATAAACCGGAAATCACCATTACACGACCTGTACAAATCCCTGTATTCAGGTATTTGCCACTTATGATCAAGATTATTCCCGTATAGTTCCATCATCGCTATGAAAAGCTTCTCGTCAGTTGACCTGTTATAGTTACGATAGAAATTAGAGATACGGGAAGAAAGTCTTTCCAGTATAGCTTTTATCTCATCATCGTCCGCTTCATTATGCACTGCTTCCACAAGGGGAATAAATGAAGCAGCCATTGTAATGGCTTCCACCCCACTTCTCCCAAGGGTTTCTGAAGTATATGAGTTTACCAGGTAATATTCCTGCATCTTGTCATACAGTGTCCTGTATGTGGGTAGTATATGCCCATAAGCCCTGTCCCGCCTTCTTTTATCTTTTACCCAGGCAGAGAATTCCTTCTCGAACTCTTTTTTCTTATTTATTGTTTCAAGCCTTTCCATACCCGTCTTCTCACCTATCCATCTCTTCCATGAATTTGATATTCCTGCGGCTTTGCTGGAATACTGTATCCTGACTGCGGGATCAGCATCCATATCTTTCTTGATTATATCTAACTTGGTGCCCCTCAGTTCAATCATGCTGGGGTATACATAATCAAGCAGCATAGATATGTGATATGAAGGAACGTATTGAGAAGTGCCACCGGGATAACCAAAGACCATGGTAAAATCGCCCTCAGCAACACCTTTGAGTGAGATTGGAAAATGGAAACCGGGCTTGTAGGCAACATTTTCCTCCGAATAGTCTGCAGGCCTGTTGTTCTTGTCAGCATATATCCTGAACAATGAGAAATCGCCGGTATGCCTTGGCCACATCCAGTTATCGGTATCACCTCCAAACTTACCAATAGCCGATGGCGGAGCACCTACGAGCCTTACATCCCTGTAAGTCTCATTGACGAAAAGAAAAAACTGGTTACCCATATAGAAAGGCCTCACAAAAGCCGAATAATTATTCCCCTCAGAGGCTCCGGCGACAATCTCAGAAATATTTGCTTCAATTATTTCATTTCTCTCTTTTTCTGACATCTTCTTTTTCACACCCTTCAATACCCTGTCAGTAACATCTTCCATATATTTCAGAAAGGTTACCGTGAGACCCGGATTTGGAAGTTCTTCCTCACGCGACATAGCCCAGAAACCATCAGTAAGGTAATCGTGTTCAAGACTTGAATGTGCCTGTATGCGGCCATATCCGCAATGGTGATTCGTAATTAACAGTCCTTCGGGGCTAATAAGCTCAGCCGTACATCCTCCCCCGAATATCATTACACCATCTTTCATGCATGCCTGGTTTACACTGTAAATATCTTCCGCTGTCAGCTTAAATCCCTTCTCCTGCATTATCTCTATATTAAACTTCTCTATCAGCAGGGGTATCCACATCCCCTCGTCACTCCTGGCAAAAGGAGCAGTTAACAGCAAGATTGTCAATACAATAAATAATTTCTTCATATACATATAATTTAATAATTGATAATATCCGCTATTCAATAAAATTCTTCAGTTCCCTGTACAATCTTTGTACGGGAAGACCCATGACATTAAAGTATGATCCTTCGATTTTTTCAATCCCAATATACCCGATCCATTCCTGGATACCATATGAGCCGGCTTTATCGTATGGTTCATAATTATCAACATAGAACTTTATTTCCTCATCCTGCAATTTAGTAAAATATACCAGAGTTTCGGAGTAGAAAGATTTCATCCTCTCATTATTTGCCAAACATACGGCAGTAATCACACTATGCTTATTGCCTGATAATTCTTTCAGCATTTTAATGGCACCGGCCCTGTCAGGCGGCTTATTAAATATTTTACTGTCCTTGCAAACAATTGTATCCGAAGCAATTACCAGCAGGTTCCCACTCCCGCCCTTTTCTTGTTTAATGACCCAAGCAGCCTTCCTTTCAGCAAGGCATATCGCTATTTCTTCCCTTCCAAGCTCCCCGGGATAATTTTCATTTACACCTGGTATTACCACCCTGAAACTAAGACCCAGGGCAGAAAGCAATTCTTTCCTTCTCGGTGAACGTGAAGCGAGTATAATATCTTTGCTTTTAAGTTTCTGTATAAGCATTCCTATAACGAGAGTCCTTTATCAATGACAAACCTGAATAAGAGGGTGTACAGGATTCCTGTCAGCATTGCAAGCTTTATGATTGAACTCACTGTTCTGAAATGTTCTGCCTGTCTCCCCCTGACAAGGAAGAGGATACCAAATACCAGCGGAAGCACTATGGCCAGCAAAATATATAAAAGTGAAATAATATCTTTAATATATAAGGCCCACATTATTATCATAAGAATTATTGTTGCAGCAATTATAAAAAATGCCACAAGCTTCGACACCCTGATTCCGGCAACCACCGGAAGTGAATGGCTGCCATAAACCCTGTCACCCTCAAAATCTTCCATATCTTTTACTATTTCACGGGCCAGGGTTGTAAGAAAGGCAAAAACAGAGAAACCGGCCACCCAGTAAAAAACGACATTTATTGTTGAGAGGCTAATAAGTTCAGAACCATAATAATTGTAAACGGCAAGCATCTCGAATACAAGCACAAGTAAGGGAACCATTGAAGTAAGCAGGGCAACGACAATATTACCAACCAGGAATTGTTTCTTATAAATAACTGAATAGAAATACAATAAACCCGATACTAAAAGAAAGAATATACCCATCCAGAAATATCCTGTTCTGTATGAAACCCAGAAACCGATAATCACACCCAGGGCACTTAGAATATTATGCCACATCATAGCTCTTCTCCTCGGTATTTTGGTACCGACTATCACCTCCCCTTTGTTGACCAGGTCAGTTCTTATGTCGAAATAATCATTTATAGCATAACCTCCGGCTGTAATAGAGACTGTAGCAAAAACAACCAACAGAAAATCTATAAAGGGGAGTTGAAGGCTAATATAACTGGCTGGTCCTTCAGGCAATATTCCATCCAGAATCATATTTGCTGCCAGAGTATCAATCAGCGCAAATTTTATGAGAAACTGGGTGATAATTATTATCGCCAGATTCTGCCACCTGATAAGTTTAAAAAATGCTATCATAATTACCAGATAAATGCATCATTATTCATCCATTTTCCATGCAGTCTCATTACCTGCTCTATCACATCCCTGACACAGCCGTCACCGCCTGTTTTGTCAGAAATATACATGGAAATTTGCTTTATTTCGTTATCCGCATCTCCCGGACAAACGGCAACACCTGCTATTTTCATGACATGATAATCAGGTATGTCGTCGCCCATATAAAGAACCTCTTCTCGTTCAAGATTTGAATCACTGATGAATTTATTCAATATATCTGCTTTTTCTGACACACTCAGATAAACGTTTTCAACACCGAGTGAATTAAGTCTTTTCCTAAAGGGGACTGAATTACCTCCTGATATAACACATACCTTATAGCCGTTTTTAACAGCAAGCTGCAGGGCATAGCCATCCCTTAAGTTAATGGTGCGCAAGGGGTTACCATCGATATCGAGTGTTATGGTCTGTTTTGATAAAACCCCGTCTATATCAAACACAAATGCCTTAATCCTCTGTAAATCTTCCGTGAAATTAGCCATGTAGTCAGCCGGTATACTTATTAATTATTGAATCAGTTATCACCCTGTAAATTTTTTGCAAATCAGGAGAGAAAGATAATAAATCCAAATGCTTTTCAATAGTATTTTTATCATTTCTTACAGCAGGTCCTGTTTGTGATTTCTCCGGTCCCATATCTGCAGCTTTTTCCATTGTTTCCCTCATTAAAGGCAGCAATACACCAAAATCCATTCCGGCCCTGGCCGTAATCTCTTTGCCCGAATAATACATATGATTTACGAAATTACATGAGAATACAGCAGCAAGGTGAAGATATTTTCGCTTCTCGCTGTTCAGCGTAAAGACTTTTTCGCTTAATGAGTACGCAAGTGATCTCAGCACTTTTTCTGTTTGATCATCGCTGGCTTCAATAAAAACCGGAATTGATGTGAAGTCATATTCCCTCCCACGGGTAAATGTCTGCAAGGGGTAAAAAACTCCATGGCCCGATATTCTTTCACCAAAGACTTCGAGCCCAACGCTTCCTGCAGTATGTGCGATGATCGGATTACCCTTAACCTTTAGCTTCTTTAGTACACTCTCCAGCGAATCATCATTAATTGCAACTATCACCACTTCCGCATCCCCCGGTATTATCAACTCATTTCCATATGCACATCCAAGTACAGAAGCCAGTACAGCTGCCTTTTCACCTGATCGTGATATAAGCTTTAAAATGCTGTGTCCTCGTTTAATTAATTCTTTGCCAAGGGCTAAGCCTAGCCTCCCGGCACCGATAATCACTATTTTCATAATGCTGGTAACTGTTTTATTGCTTTAAGATAGGAAAAAAACAATTTACGGACTAATTGTTGAAAGGCTTTAGCAGTTGAGGAGTATATAGGTAGTATAAGCCATCAATGCCTTAAATTCATCTGCTTAATAACAAGCAAGGAGCAATTCTTCACTTGAGCTTCTGAGGGAAAGGCAAGCAAGAAGCAAGGAGCTTACTTCTTCCCGTACAGATCCTCGTAGATATCAGTCATTTCAAAATCGTATGCCTTGTACATATATGAATAGTAAGAACCACTGCTTGATTGCATTACATAATTGCAATTCCAGAAAACATGACCATCAACGAGAACATAGGCACCATAGTCAAATTTCTTCATCTTACTCATAAATGCTGAAGGATTACAGACATAATAAGTAGTGTAGGGATTTGATATGGGCGTAAACGTCGCCTGGCCATAGGTTGTGTCAGGGTAGATATAAACCGGGAATCCAACCACTTCATTTATTATATCACCGCCACATCCGCATTTCGCCTGTTTCTTACATGAGCCCACCGATAATACAGCAAGTAGAATAAGGGAAAATAATATTTTATATGGTATTTTCATAGATAGGGTCTTACATGACAAAGTTACAAAACAAAAATGTTAATCAAAACACTTAAGGGATCAGCATTGCGCTCTAATAATCCTCATAAGCCTTTACAACAAAAAACCTGCCAGGAAAGTGTCTTCGAGGCAGGTTTGATAACTCAACAATTCATCAGGCCTGGGCTGTTGGACCGCCAAAATTCATTGGCATCACAGGCCCTGAGCCTTTTACTTCTTTTATGGGACCATGCACAGCCTCATATTTTTTTATATTATCAGCAAGGGCACCCAGAAGTCTTTTTGCATGTTCAGGAGTAAGAATAACCCTTGATTTCACCTGGGCCTTTTTTATTCCTGGCATTATTCGTACAAAATCAACTACAAATTCGGAAGACGAATGTGTTATAACCGCCAGGTTTGAATATATTCCCTGGGCTACTTCATCATTAAGCTCAATATTAATCTGGTTTGGATTTTTAGGTTTTTCAGCCATGGTTATTTATTGTTTTTCTTCTTCAATTTCTTCTTCCACTTCACTTTTAGCTCCGCGAACCAGTGCGTCATATTCTTCCCTTGAACCAACGACGATATTATTATACAGCCTGTCGCCTGTTCCTGCAGGTATAAGATGACCAACTATAACATTTTCTTTTAGTCCTTCGAGAGTATCTACCTTGCCAAGTATTGCTGCTTCATTAAGTACCTTGGTTGTTTCCTGGAATGAAGCTGCCGAGAAGAAACTGTTTGTCTGAAGAGCCGCCTTTGTAATACCCTGCAGCACCTGGCTTGAGGTAGCAGGTATGGCATCGCGTGCTTCTACTATCTTCTGGTCTCTTCTCTTGAGCATTGAGTTTTCATCCCTCAGTTTACGGACAGTTATTATCTGACCCAATTTAAGAGTTAGTGAGTCACCTTTGTCCAGAACAACCTTCTTGTCATAGATCCAGTCATTCTCATCCATAAACTCAATCTTATCAACTATTTGTTTCTCAAGGAACCTGGTGTCACCCGGGTCGATAATCTCCACTTTACGCATCATCTGACGTACAATGATCTCAAAATGTTTGTCATTTATTTTTACACCCTGCAACCTGTAAACCTCCTGTATTTCGTTTACAATATATTCCTGAACTTTTGTTGGTCCCTTGATAGCAAGTATATCAGCAGGGGTTATGGCACCATCAGACAATGGAATGCCTGCCCTTACATAATCATTTTCCTGAACCAGTATCTGTTTTGAAAGCGGGACAAGATATTTCTTGGTCTCACCGGCTTTTGACGTAATAATTATTTCCCGGTTACCCCTCTTTATTTTACCAAAAGTTACTTCGCCGTCTATTTCAGATACCACAGCAGGATTGGAAGGGTTACGTGCTTCAAACAGCTCAGTTACCCTGGGCAAACCACCAGTTATGTCTCCAGATTTACCGACAGCACGTGGAATTTTTACCAGTATATCACCGGCATTGACCCTGTTACCTTCGGTCGACACAAGATGGGCCCCTACGGGAAGATTATAAACCTTACTTACTTCCTTCTTATCTCCCACAATCTTAATAGTCGGGTTTTTCGTCTTGTCCCTGGTTTCAGTAATTACCATCTCCTTGAAGCCTGTCTGTTCATCCGACTCTTCCCTGAAGGTAACGCCTTCAATAAGGTTCTCAAATGTTATCTTACCTGCTATTTCGGATATAATTACAGCATTAAAAGGATCCCATTCACATATCAGGTCACCTTTTTTGATATCATCACCAGGGTTAATATACAGTTTTGATCCGTAAGGTATGGTATGTGTGGTAAGCACAATACCTGTGTTCTTATCAACAATCCTCAGTTCACCAAGGCGTCCGATAACTATATTAACCTTCCCGATATCAGTATCCTTTTCAACCACTCTCAGCTCATCAATCTCAGCCACGCCATCATAACGTGCTATTATGCTTGATTCAGCTGTAATATTCGATGCCGTACCACCCACGTGGAAGGTACGAAGGGTAAGCTGTGTTCCCGGTTCTCCAATACTCTGGGCAGCTATTACACCTACTGCCTCTCCTTTTTGAACCATATGTCCTGTGGCCAGGTTGCGGCCGTAACACTTGGCACAAACACCCTTTTTCGATTCACATGTAAGTACGGATCTTATCTCTACCTGCTCAATGGGCGAATCCTCTATCTTCCGGGCCAGGTTTTCCGTTAATTCAACTCCGGCATTAACCAGCAATTCACCGGTTAGGGGATGATAGATATCATGCACCATTGTGCGTCCCAGGATTCTTTCATAAAGTGTTTCAACCACTTCTTCATTCTTTTTTATTGCCGTGGCCACCAGTCCCCTGAGGGTTCCGCAATCTTCCTCAGAAATTATGACATCCTGTGAAACATCAACAAGACGACGGGTAAGATAACCTGCGTCTGCTGTTTTCAATGCAGTATCGGCCAGTCCTTTTCGTGCACCGTGGGTTGATATAAAATACTCCAGTACAGATAATCCTTCCTTGAAGTTTGACAGGATGGGGTTCTCAATGATCTCGCTCCCGGTTGAGCCTGACCTTTGCGGTTTTGCCATAAGCCCCCTCATACCTGACAACTGTCTGATCTGTTCTTTTGATCCCCTTGCTCCTGAATCAAGCATCATGTAAACTGAATTGAATCCCTGTTTATCACTGGACAACTGCCTCATCAGTGTCTGTGTAAGCTTTGCATTAATGTGGGTCCATATATCAATTATCTGGTTATATCTTTCATTATTGGTAATGAAACCCATATTATAATTTGAGAGCACATCTTCAACCTGGCTGTAACCTTCATCCACAAACAGCATTTTCTCATCGGGCACAATAACATCTTCAAGGTTGAACGAGAGTCCTCCCTTAAAGGCCATTGCATATCCCAGATCTTTAATTGCATCAAGGAAGGCTGCTGTTTTGGCTGTACCTGATTTTTTAAGCACATTACCGATTATGTCTCTCAATGATTTCTTGGTCAGCAGTTCATTTATAAATCCAACTTCTTCCGGTACATATTCATTGAAGATAACACGTCCCACCGTTGTCTCGATTAAGTGGTTGACCCTCTTTCCATCCACCACATCATCAACCTTTACTTTAATAACGGCATGGAGGTCCACTTTACCTTCATTATAGGCAATTGTTGCCTCTTCAGGTGAATAAAATATCAATCCTTCACCTTTAACCTTAATCTCTTTGATGCTTTCCCTTGCCTTGGTAATATAATATAATCCGAGCACCATATCCTGTGAAGGAACGGTTATGGGGGCACCATTGGCGGGGTTGAGAATATTATGCGATGCGAGCATCAGTATCTGGGCTTCCAGTACTGCAGCATTACCAAGTGGAAGATGCACTGCCATCTGGTCTCCGTCAAAGTCGGCATTAAATGCCGTACATACCAATGGATGCAGCTGTATTGCCTTTCCTTCAATCAGTTTGGGCTGAAAAGCCTGAATACCGAGCCTGTGAAGAGTTGGGGCTCTGTTCAGCAATACAGGATGTCCTTTGAGTACATTCTCAAGTATATCCCAGACGACGGGATCTTTCCTGTCGACTATCTTTTTTGCTGATTTAACTGTCTTTACAATACCTCTCTCTATCAGTTTCCTGATAATAAAGGGTTTATAAAGCTCGGCAGCCATATCCTTTGGTAATCCACATTCATGAAGGTTCAGTTCAGGGCCTACCACAATTACTGAACGGGCTGAATAATCGACCCTCTTACCAAGGAGGTTCTGGCGGAATCTCCCCTGCTTGCCTTTCAGGCTGTCGCTTAATGATTTGAGCGGACGATTGGCATCGGTCTTCACCGCATTCACTTTTCGTGAATTGTCAAACAATGAATCAACAGCCTCCTGCAACATCCTCTTTTCATTTCTCAGGATCACTTCAGGGGCCTTGATCTCTATTAACCTCTTAAGCCTGTTATTCCTTATTATAACCCTCCTGTACAGGTCGTTAAGGTCGCTTGTGGCAAACCTTCCGCCATCAAGAGGTACCAGCGGCCTGAGTTCAGGTGGTATAACGGGTACTACTTTTATGATCATCCATTCAGGCCTGTTTATATTCTTGGAAGCCCTGAAGGCCTCAACAACCTGAAGCCTCTTCAGGGCTTCATTCTTTCTCTGCTGTGAGGTTTCAGTACTAGCCTTATGACGCAATGTATATGAAAGATCATCAAGATCAAGCCGGCTCAGAAGCATATGCAATGCCTGGGCCCCCATTTCGGCAATGAATTTGTCAGGGTCATCATCCTCAAGGTACTGGTTTTCCCGTGGAAGACTCTCAATGATATCCAGGTATTCTTCCTCTGTCAGAAAGTCAAGGTAGTTTATACCGTCTGCCTGCTTTATCCCGGGATTAATGACAACATAACGCTCATAGTAAATAATTGAATCCAGCTTTTTTGTAGGCAGTCCCAGCAGGTAACCTATCTTATTGGGAAGTGACTTAAAATACCATATATGGGCAACAGGTACCACAAGTGATATATGCCCCATGCGTTCACGCCTAACTTTCTTTTCAGTTACCTCAACACCACAACGGTCGCATACGATACCCTTATATCGTATTCTTTTATATTTACCGCAATGGCATTCATAGTCCTTAACAGGTCCGAAAATTCTTTCACAGAACAGGCCGTCGCGTTCAGGCTTGTATGTCCTGTAATTAATTGTCTCGGGCTTAAGCACTTCACCGCTTGAACGATCCAGAATTTCTTCAGGCGAAGCCAGTCCAATCGTAATCTTCGAATAGTTTGTTTTAGCTTTATTGTCTTTCCTGAATGACATATGTTGTAATTATTATTATCAAAAAAATCAAACAAAAACCCTAAATCTGACTATCAGTCCAGGTTGAGACTCAATCCCAGTCCCCGCAACTCGTGAAGCAGCACGTTAAGTGATTCCGGGATTCCGGGCTGAGGCATTGGTTCACCTTTTACAATTACCTCGTAGGCTTTTGCCCTTCCAACGACATCGTCAGATTTAATAGTAAGTATTTCCTGCAGTATATGAGCTGCACCAAATGCTTCGAGGGCCCACACTTCCATTTCACCAAAACGCTGTCCTCCAAACTGTGCCTTACCACCCAGCGGTTGCTGTGTAATCAGTGAGTAAGGTCCTATTGAACGTGCATGCATCTTGTCATCAACCATATGACCCAGCTTAAGCATGTATATTACACCTACGGTAGCCGGCTGATGAAATCTCTCACCCGTACCCCCGTCATAGAGATAGGTAGTACCGAACCGTGGCAGTTTGGCCTTATCGGTGTACTCGGTTATCTCATCTATTGTTGCCCCGTCAAATATTGGGGTTGAGAATTTCAATCCCAGCTTCTGGCCGGCCCACCCCAGGACAGTCTCATATATCTGTCCGAGGTTCATCCTTGAAGGTACACCAAGGGGGTTCAGTACAATATCAACTGGTGTTCCGTCCTCAAGGAAGGGCATGTCTTCGGCTCGTACAATTTTTGCCACTATACCCTTATTCCCATGCCTTCCGGCCATCTTATCCCCAACTTTTACCTTACGCTTCTTCGCGACATATACCTTGGCAAGACGCATAATTCCCGCAGGTAGTTCATCCCCTATGCTAATATTATATTTCTTACGCTTGTAGATGCCATCAATTTCCTTGTACTTGATAAGATAATTATGAAGCAGTTGTTTGATGGTATCATTTTTCTTCTTGTCTGTGGTCCATTTATTTGGATTGACATTAAGAAAATCAATTTCCTGAAGCTGCTTCAGGGTAAACTTTGTGCCCTTTGGTATTATGTCAACATTCAGATAGTCCTTGACTCCCTGGGATGTTTTCCCGTTAACGAGGATAAAAAGTTTATCCACCAGTCTCATCTTCAGGTCTTCTGCACCCTTCTCAAACTCCGCATCGATTTTTTCGATCAATGGCTTCTCAACAGTCTTTGACTTACGGTCCTTTACTGCCCGGGAGAATAATTTTTTATTTATTACCACCCCGGTCAGTGAGGGTCCTGCTTTCAGTGAAGCGTCTTTTACATCACCGGCCTTATCCCCAAAAATTGCCCTCAACAGCTTCTCTTCAGGAGAAGGATCAGATTCTCCCTTGGGCGTAATTTTTCCAATAAGTATATCACCTGGCTTTATATGAGCACCAATACGTATAAGTCCGTTCTCATCAAGGTCCCTGGTTGCCTCTTCACTGACATTTGGTATGTCAGAGGTAAGCTCTTCAACACCTCTTTTGGTATCCCGCACTTCGAGAAGGTATTCATCTATATGTATTGATGTAAAGACATCATCCTGGACAACCTTGTCAGAAATAACAATGGCATCCTCAAAGTTATATCCTTTCCATGGCATGAAGACCACTTTAAGATTACGACCGAGTGCCAGTTCCCCTTCCTTTGTACCGTATCCCTCGGTGAGTACCTGACCGTTCTTAACCTTGTCGCCTTTTTTTACGATGGGAACCAGGTTAATGCAGGTATTCTGGTTTGTCTTCTGGTATTTTGGAAGTTTGTACCTTTTTATATCATCATCAAAGCTTACAAACTTTTCTTCATCGGTACGTGAATACCTTATAACTATTTCTTCAGCATCAACATATTCAACCACACCATTACCCTCGGCCACTATAAGAATGCGCGAATCCCTGACCATCTTGTCTTCCAGCCCGGTCCCGACAATAGGTGCCTCGGGTCTCATCAGGGGGACAGCCTGTCTCATCATGTTAGAGCCCATCAGAGCACGGTTGGCATCATCATGTTCAAGAAAGGGTATTAATGATGCAGCAATTGAAGCAATCTGGTTAGGAGCCACATCCATCAGATTTATCTTCCCTGCTTCCTCATGCGGATAATCAGCTTCAAAGCGGGCTTTTACCTTTGGATTGACGAAATTTCCATCTTCATCAAGCGGCGCATTGGCCTGGGCAATTATTTTTTTTTCTTCTTCTTCGGCGCTCAGCCAGACCACACCGTTGTTTGAAAGGTCAACCGCGGCAGCTTCGACCTTCCGGTATGGTGTTTCTATAAAGCCAAGATTGTTTATTTTTGAATATACACACAAAGAGGATATAAGTCCTATATTCGGGCCTTCGGGCGTTTCAATCGGACACAGGCGGCCGTAATGGGTATAGTGTACATCCCTTACCTCAAAGCCTGCCCTTTCACGGGAGAGGCCACCCGGCCCCAGGGCCGACATACGTCTCTTGTGAGTCATTTCGGCCAGGGGGTTAGTCTGGTCCATAAACTGCGAAAGCTGGTTTGTTCCAAAGAATGAATTAATAACCGATGAGAGGGTTTTCGAATTAATCAGGTCAACGGGTGTAAAGACTTCGTTATCCCTTACATTCATCCTTTCCCTGATTGTCCTGGCCATACGGGCCAGGCCAACACCAAACTGATTATATAGCTGCTCACCCACTGTTCTGACGCGGCGGTTACTGAGATGGTCAATATCATCAATATCCGTTTTTGAGTTAATCAGTTCAATAAGGTATTTTATAATTTCTATAATGTCCTCTTTGGTAAGGACCTTAACATCGGAGTCGGTATTAAGACCCAGCTTGGTATTGATCCTGTAACGGCCCACTTCACCAAGGTCGTATCTCTTATCAGAGAAAAAGAGTTTATCAATAACGTCCCTGGCGGTTGCTACATCGGGCGGCTCAGCATTCCTTAACTGCCTGTAAATATATAGCACTGCCTCTTCTTCAGAGTTACAGGGGTCTTTATGCAAGGTATTGTAAATAATTGCATAATCAGCTACATTCTGATCTTCTCTGTGCAATAATATATCCTTTGCACCTGAATCAACTATCAGGTCAATATGTTCATTTTCAATAACTGTTTCACGGTCAAGGACTACTTCATTCCTTTCAATGGATACAAGTTCGCCGGTATCTTCATCCACAAAGTCTTCGAACCATGATTTCAGGACTCTGGCAGCTAATTTTCTTCCTGCCAGTCTCTTAAGATTTGTCTTGGAAACTTTTTGTTCTTCCGCGAGATTAAATATCTCAAGTATTTCCTTGTCGCTCTCAAAGCCTATTGCACGCAGCAGAGTAGTAACCGGAAGTTTTTTCTTACGGTCAATATATGCGTACATCACGTTATTTATATCGGTGGCGAATTCGATCCAGGACCCTTTAAAGGGGATGATTCGTGCCGAGTACAGTTTTGTACCGTTGGCATGGATACTCTGACCGAAAAAAACGCCGGGTGAACGGTGCAGCTGTGAGACCACTATCCTTTCGGCACCGTTAATTACAAAGGTACCTCTGTCCGTCATGTAAGGAACCGTTCCCAGGTACACGTCCTGTATAACGGTATCAAAATCCTCATGTTCAGGGTCGGTACAGTACAATTTAAGTTTTGCTTTCAGCGGGACACTGAAAGTCAATCCCCTTTCAATACATTCTTCTATGGTATATCTGGGCGGATCGACCGAGTAATCCAGGAACTCAAGAATGAAGTTATTCCTGGTGTCACTTATAGGGAAATTTTCATTGAAAACCTTGTATAATCCCTCATCTCTCCTGTTCTCGGGTGTTGTTCCCATCTGGAAGAACTCCCTGAACGACTTCAATTGAACCTCCAGGAAATCAGGATATTCCAACTGATTTTTTATGGTTGCAAAACTGATTCTTTTATTACTTTTTGAGGTCATTTATTATGGAATTATTTGAACTTGTTATTTAACGACAAAAAGGCTTGATCCCGATTTGAGCCGGGATCAAACCTATAAATCTTTACAGGGTAAAGCTTATTTAAGTTCAACTTCGGCTCCTGCTTCTTCAAGTTGCTTTTTAATGCTTTCAGCCTCATCCTTTGCAATACCTTCTTTAATTGGTGAAGGTGCAGAGTCGACCACAGCTTTAGCTTCTTTCAGTCCCAGGCCGGTAATTTCCTTTACAAGTTTAACAATCTGCAGTTTCTGCCCACCCGGAGCATTAAGCACAACATCAAATTCTGTTTTTTCCTCAGCGGCGGCTGCATCGCCTCCGGCTGCAGGACTGGCAACAGCAACAGCTGCTGCAGCAGGTTCGATACCATGCTCTTCCTTCAGTATGTCTGTAAGTTCTTTTACCTCTTTTACAGTTAAGCCTACTAATTCTTCTGCTAACTTTTTAAGATCTGCCATCTCTCAGATTATTTTTAATTGATTATTATTTATCTAATTGTCTCTTTTTGAAAGTGCTTCAAGCACTCCATGAATATTATTTGAACCCGACTGCAATGCAGATATAACATTCTGCACAGGTGAGTTTAGCAATGCAAGCAGATCGGCAAGAAGTTCATCTTTTGACTTGAGTGCTGCCAGTATGTCGAGTTGATCATCTCCTATATAGACTGATTCCTCAACAAACGCACCTTTCAGTACGGGTTTATCATGTTTCTTACGGAAGTCCTTAAGCATTTTTGCAGGAATGTTCCCCGTATTACTAAACATGACAGACGTAGAACCTTTCAGAACCTCATACAGTTCTTCAAAGTTTTTTTCAGATTTATCCAGGGCTCTCTTGAGAAGTGTGTTTTTCACGACAATCAGTTTGATGTCCTTCTCAAAACAGGCTCTTCTCAGATCCGATGTATGAGCAGCATTAAGCTCGGCGGTATCGGTCAGATAAAAATGGCTGTATTCTTCGAATTTTTCAGCCAGGCTGTCTATTATTGCTTGTTTTTCTTCACGTCTCATTTTTCCTCTTATTTTCAGATTTTATCCTCCAGACCCTTGGGGTCAACTTTTATACCAGGGCTCATTGTGCTTGAAAGGAATATACTTCTTATATATGTTCCCTTGGCCGCAGCCGGCTTAAGTTTATTGATTGTTGCTATAAACTCTTTCGCATTATCAACAATCTTCTGAGGTTCAAATGAAACTTTCCCTATAGAGGTATGAATGATTCCATATTTATCAACCTTGAAATCAATCTTACCCTGTTTAACTTCAGACACAGCCTTACCTATATCCATTGTCACAGTTCCACTTTTTGGGTTAGGCATCAGTCCACGCGGACCCAGTATCCTTCCCAGGGGACCGATCTTACCCATAACGCTCGGCATGGTAATTACCACATCAATATCAGTCCATCCGCCCTTGATTTTCTCAATATATTCATCAAGTCCGACATGGTCGGCTCCGGCTTCTTTTGCTTCTGCTTCCTTGTCAGGAGTACATAATACAAGTACTCTTGTTTCTTTTCCTGTTCCATGAGGAAGGGAAACAACTCCGCGAACCATCTGGTTTGATTTACGTGGATCAATACCTAACCTTACATCCAGATCAACCGAAGCATCAAACTTTGAGAAAGTAATTTCCTTCACCAGCCTGGCTGCTTCGCTCAGTGCATAAAGCCTGTCCCTTTCGATCATCTCAAGGGCCAGCTTTTTGTTCTTGGTAAGTTTAGTCATATTATCCTTTAATAAATTTAGTTACTACCCGGGTATTCACCCTTTACGGTTATTCCCATACTTCTGGCAGTACCGGCTACCATCTTCATGGCTGATTCAACCGTGAAACAATTTAAATCCGCCATCTTTTCTTCAGCAATCGAACGCACCTGGTCCCAGGTAACTGAAGCTATCTTGGTGATATTCGATTCTGACGAACCCTTTTTCACCTTTGCCAGCTCCATCAGTTGAACGGCTACCGGTGGAGTTTTGGTTACAAAATCAAATGATTTGTCACCATAAACTGTAATAATAACCGGAATAACCTTTCCTGCCTTATCCTGGGTCCTCGAATTAAACTGCTTGCAGAATTCCATTATATTAACCCCTTTGGCGCCCAGTGCAGGGCCCACAGGTGGTGATGGATTAGCTGCACCGCCACGTATTTGTAACTTGATAATTCCAGCAACTTCTTTTGCCATAATTCACATTTTGCTTAGTTTACGCGAGAGCTTGGCGGTCACTCAGGAAGCATTATAATTGTTGTAACCACCAATATCTTTATTTAAATATTCTTTAACTTTCTTTTTCAACCTGCATAAAGCTCAGTTCAAGAGGTGTTTTCCTTCCGAAAATCTTAACCATTACCTTAAGCTTCTTCTTCTCATCATTTACCTCTTCAATAATACCCGTAAAGCTGTTAAAAGGACCATCAACGACCTTAACCGACTCCCCGACGTAAAAGGGTACATTTATTTCCTCATCGCTGGCTGCCAGTTCATCAACCTTGCCAAGTATCCTATTTATCTCAGATTTTCTCAGGGGTACGGGTTCACCTTCCTTGGTTCCGAGAAAACCTATAACGTTCGGAATATTTTTCAGTATATGAGGGACCTCTCCCACCAGGGCAGCCTCGATCAGGATATAACCCGGGAAAAAATTTCTTTCCTTGCTTATTTTTTTTCCTGATCTTATCTGGTATACTTTTTCCTGCGGTATGAGGACCTGAGAAATGTAATCCTGTAGTTCAAGACGGTTAATCTCGCTTTCGATATATTCCTTTACCTTTTTTTCTTTCCCCCCAATCGCACGTAGTACATACCACTTCTTTACATTCTCACTCATCGGAACGTCATGCTTTTAATATAATAACCTGTATACAAATGACATAATATTGTCGAAAGCATAGTCCATTACCCATACTGTCAGAGCAATAATCAGTGAGGCAATCATTACCACGGTGGTACTGTTTTGCAACTCACTCCATGTCGGCCATGTTACTTTATGTATAAGTTCAGTAAACGACTCCTTTATGTATCTCCTTATTTTCTTCATTTCATAAACAGTTTGCACGGGAGGAGAGACTCGAACTCCCGACACCTGGTTTTGGAGACCAGTGCTCTACCAGCTGAGCTACACCCGTATACCGGACTGCAGGGAGTGTATAATCACCCCCCGCAGATAAAGCAGTTAATATTATCTTATTCAATAATCTCAGTTACCTGGCCCGCACCTACGGTTCTTCCACCTTCACGGATTGCAAAACGCAGTCCCTGGTTAATGGCAACAGGAGTAATAAGGAATACTTCAATAGTAACCCTGTCGCCCGGCATAACCATTTCTGTACCTTCGGGAAGCTTAACTTCACCTGTAACATCAAGAGTTCTCAGATAAAACTGTGGACGGTAGTTATTATGGAAAGGAGTATGACGTCCGCCTTCTTCTTTCTTCAAAACATAAACTTCAGCTTTAAACCTGGTATGAGGTGTTATTGATCCGGGTTTGGCCAGTACCATACCTCTTTTAATCTCTTTCTTATCAACGCCACGAAGTAAGAGCCCCACGTTATCGCCTGCCTCACCACGGTCGAGTATCTTACGAAACATCTCAACACCCGTACAGACAGTCTTCCTCTTCTGGGCGCCAAGGCCTATCATTTCAAGTTCATCACCCGTATTTACCACACCTGTTTCAATACGTCCTGTGGCAACAGTTCCGCGACCCGTTATTGAGAAGATATCTTCTACGGGCAGCAGGAATGGTTTTTCATTATCACGGGGAGGTATTGGAATATACTCATCAACTGTTTTCATGAGTTCCATTATCTTTTCTTCCTCCTTGGGATCACCATTCATTGCACCAAGCGCAGATCCAAGAATGACAGGGACGTTGTCTCCATCAAATTCGTAAAAATCAAGAAGTTCACGTACTTCCATTTCCACGAGCTCGAGAAGTTCAGGGTCATCAACCATGTCAACCTTGTTAAGATACACAACGATCTTAGGCACGTTTACCTGGCGCGCAAGCAGGATATGCTCACGTGTCTGAGGCATTGGTCCATCGGTTGCTGCAACAACGAGAATTGCTCCATCCATCTGGGCAGCACCGGTTACCATGTTCTTTACATAGTCAGCGTGACCCGGGCAATCGACGTGTGCATAATGACGATTTTCTGTCTGATATTCAACATGGGCTGTATTAATTGTAATACCCCTTTCCTTTTCCTCGGGAGCATTATCAATTGAATCAAAGTCTCTTATATCTGAGAGACCTCTCTTCGCAAGCACCATTGTGATAGCAGCAGTCAAAGTAGTCTTTCCATGGTCAACATGACCGATGGTTCCGATATTTACGTGCGGTTTCGACCTGTCAAATTTTTCTTTAGCCATAACTCCAACGTATTAGTATTAAAATTTATTCGTTAATAATATTCATTTTTGAGCCGATGACGGGAATTGAACCCGTGACCTCTTCCTTACCAAGGAAACGCTCTACCCCTGAGCTACATCGGCAAAGAATAGAGCGGGAGACGGAGCTCGAATCCGCGACCCTCAGCTTGGAAGGCTGATGCTCTACCAACTGAGCTACTCCCGCTTATTTCCATAACAGAGGCCATTTTCAACAACCGTCTGCAAAAGTGCCGGCCCTTTATCCTTGTTCAGTGGGGAGAGCAGGATTCGAACCTACGAAGTCATTCGACAGCAGATTTACAGTCTGCCCCAGTTGGCCACTTTGGTATCTCCCCTTCAAACGCAGATGTCTTTGTAAGACATACACTTGCATCATTTCAATGAGCCGATGAAGGGATTCGAACCCCCGGCCTGCTGATTACAAATCAGCTGCTCTGACCAGCTGAGCTACATCGGCAATTTTAAAGAACGCTAATAATTAAGGACTTCTACCCTTGAAAATCGGTTTGCAAATGTAGAAATATTTAATTTAAACAGCAAACTAAAAGGATAATATTTTTAAGACTCTGATATTACTTGCCTCTCATCTTGTCTTTCTGCTTTGTAATCTGCTTTTTCAATGCCTCTATAACGTTATCTGTTGCTTCTTCAAATGTTTTGCTCTGCTTCTTTGCAAATAAAGGCCCCCGCGGATATTCAATCCTGATCTCAACAAGCTTGTTCTCTTTCTCCTGGTCCTTGATCACACGTAAAAATACCTCAACAGCTATAATATCATTGCTGAACTGACTCAGCTTATTTACCTTCTGATTAATAAATTTTATTAATTTTTTGTCTGCATCAAATTTTACTGAATGAATCTGGGTATTCATTTTTTGTCCTCCTCAATTTTTTTTCGCTCTTGGATGAGCCTGTTTATATACGTTTTTCAACTTTTCAAATGTATTGTGAGTATAAACCTGGGTAGCTGACAGATTGGCATGGCCCAGTATTTCCTTTACTGAATTCAGATCAGCCCCGTGATTAAGCATGTGGGTAGCAAAGGTATGTCTCAGCACATGAGGGCTCTTTTTTTCAATGGTTGTTACCATATCAAGATATCTTTTCACTGTATTATAGACAAATTTGTCGTATAACTTGTTTCCCCTGTCGGTTAGAAATAACCAGTCCTCCCTGTCGCCTTGAAAATAATCGTTCCTTATATCTGTATATTCTGATAAACTCTCAGTAAAACTGCCCAGAAGAGGTATAATTCTTTCCTTGCTACGCTTACCAAGTACTTTAACTGTTCCTTCCCCGATATCCACATCATTCAGCCTGATGCCAATCAGCTCAGCTTTTCTCATTCCTGTTGTATACAACATTTCAATTATAGTACGGTCACGCTTCCCGCTGTATCCTTCCCCGAAACTGTAACTGTCGAGCAGGCTGTCGAGTGATGTTTCTTCAATAAAAACAGGTAGTCTCTTTGGTCTTTTTGGCAGTATAATATTTTCAGCGGGATTGATCTTTATTATTCCGGCCCTCATATTATAACGGAAGAACGTTCTCAGGGAAGAAATTTTCCTGTGAACGCTTGCTGCCGAATATCCTCTGTCAAGCATGGAAATAATCCATGAACGTACTTCTGTTGAACTTATATCGCTCAAATCACCGGAGCCTTTATAAACATTTATAAATGAAAAAAACTGCCCGATATCGTTTTCATACGAACGAACAGTATGTTGAGAATGATGCTTCTCAAAACGCAGGTAATCAAGAAATGATTCCTTATTAACCATAGAAGGAACCCTGTAGGTTAAAAATGACAGAATTACTCTTCTCCTTCCTGTAATTTCTGTATGTAAATCGCTTTCTTCACTTCTTCCCTGCGTCTCACTGAAGGTTTGACATGGGCCTGACGAGTCCTGAGCTCACGCACAACACCCGTTTTTTCAAACTTGCGCTTGAATTTCTTCAGTGCCCTGTCAATATTTTCGCCTTCTTTTACCGGAACAATTATCATAATCTAATTATTGTTTTTAAAAATTGAGCCGCAAAGATAGAAAGTGTAATCATTTTTTCAAAACAATATTAAACAATATTGTCTTCAGATGTGAATAAACCCTCATAAATTTGAATTCAACCAATCCTAAATATAATTATATAATCCGAAAAAAGCAAATGATTTAACATAATGCATTAAGACCCTGTTATTTGAACTCGAGGTAGGGCTCCAGCCTTTTTAACTCTGTATCGCTGAAAATTCTGTTGCGTATTAAGTCTGAAATACCTGTAACGGGACCTGATAACCTCCTGTAGCTTACTATAGCCTCAACCTGAGGCTGATTTATATAGGGATGTCTTAAGAGGTCAGAATAAGATGCAGAATTGATATATATTTTTCTTATCATGCCGGTATCACAGGTAAATATGTGACGGTTCATTTCAATTACATTCTCATTAAGTCCGTATACATCATACAACTGGTCAACGCTGTGAAAATAACCCAGGAGGTAACGATATTTGATAATTCTCACGGCCAGTACAGGACCTATGCCGGGTAAAGCTTCAAGTTCAGCCGAATCTGCTCTGTTTAAATCAAGAAGATGTGCCTGTTTGCTTCTCTGCCTCGAATCTGACTGATCCTGCTGGTGAAAACCTGACTCCCCCTGCTCTGTCCTCCTTAGCATGGCAGGGTTCTGGAGAAGCTCGTAAGCAGAAGGTGAAGCCTCAGTCTCACTGTCCTCCCGGGTTTCAGAGAAAGCAGAAGGCTCCGAATCACGCTTTCCACTTGCACTTCCGGCCATCCGGATAACCAGGACAACAAGCAGGATACCCAAGAGTACTATCGACCCGGTTCTTTCCCTCCTTGTGAAACCAAACCACTGTTTCAGGAATTTTCTGAAATTCATAATATGTTCTTTGCAGTGAGACAATGCAATATACAAAAATCAAGTATTAATTCCGGGGATGAATAGAAGAATTATGACTGTAAGAAATTAATCATGCTATTTGACCAATAATATTTTTCTCACTTCATGTATAACAGAACTTGAGAGTATGATGTAGTAAGGGCCGGGCGACAATACTGAAGCATTAAGCTGGCAGCTGGTTCCGTCAATTATTTCCTTGTACCTGAGGCTTCCCATAAAGTCATAAAGCCTGAGATTATATCCTGTATGATCCTCATTGAAAAGAACTTCTATTAATCCTTCATGTACAATCACCCTGAAATAATTATATGTTATATATTCTATAATTATTTCCAGTGTAGTACTTATCCCTGAGCCATCATTTGCTGTAGCCCTGACAGTTACAATTCCCTCGCTGATTGCGGTAAGCAGTCCTGTGGAACTAATCTCAGCCTCTCCTGTTCCGTTAATAACCTCCCATGTTACACTCTGGTCACTTGCATCTGCTGGATTTATTACAGCCTGAAGCTGAAGGGTTCCGCCCGGTATATTTATTGAGGTCTGTCCTCCCTCACTATTTATCGTAATACCGCTCACTGCTACAAATTGGTTTGTGATAGTAATCGTAAGCTCCCCGTACACTCCCGAACCGTCATTTGCTGTTGCCCTGGCTGTAACCGTTCCATTTGAAACAGCGGTTACCAGTCCTGCCGGGCTGATCGTTGCCTCACCTGTGACATTGACAATCGACCAGGTAACCGTCTTGTCAGTAGCTTTCGCAGGCGTTATATTAACACTTAACTGGAGAGTCCCGTTAAGGGTGCTTATTGTACTGGATCCACCGGCACCGCTGACAATTATATCTGTTACCGGCACTATCTGGTTGGATATGCTTATTACCAGTTCTCCATATACACCTGAGCCGTCATTTGCTGTTGCCCTGACGGTGACTGTTCCGTTGGCCACAGCGGTAACAAGTCCCGAAGAGTTAATTGTAGCTTCGCCTGTGCCATTGATTATAGACCAGGTAACTGTTTTATCTGTGGCACCTGGTGGTGACACAGTTGCCGTTAGCTGCAGTGTTCCGCCGTCAGTGCTTATTGTGCTTGAGCCTCCCGCGCCGCTTACTGTTATACCTGTTACGGGTATTACCTGGTTTGAAATAGTAATTACAAGGTCACCATGTACGCC
>DRFJ01000052.1 GCA_011050615.1 Bacteroidota bacterium | reverse complement strand
TGTTGAAAAAGCCGAAGAAGCAGTCAAGGCTGAGGCTGAAGAAGAAAAGCCTGTTGAAAAAACCGAACAAGCAGTCAAGGCTGAGGCTGAGGCTGGGGAAGAAAAGCCTGTTGAAAAAACCGAAGAAGCAGTCAAGGCTGAGGCTGAGGCTAAGGATGTTGAAAAAGTTGAAGAAGTGAAAGAAGAGGCTTCCGCCTCCGCTGAAGCTACGGATGCCAGGAAAGATACGGCGGACAAGGAGCTTGAGGAATTTGACTGGGATGCTTTTGAAAGAGAGGACACAGAAAAATCGCCAAGGCAGAAGGAATATGAAGAGATGTACGACAAAACCCTGTCGACCATTGCTGAAGATGAGGTAATTGAGGGGACGGTAATTTCAATGAACAAACGTGAAGTTGTAATAAATATTGGCTATAAATCCGAAGGTGTAATAAGTCTTAATGAGTTTCGCTATAATCCAGGCCTGAAGGTAGGGGACAAGGTGGAAGTATATGTAGAAAGCCAGGAGGATAAAAAAGGCCAGCTGGTGCTCTCGCATAAAAGGGCAAGGGCACTTAAGTCGTGGGACAGGGTCAATGAAGCCCTGGAGAAGGATGAAATTATCAACGGTTATATAAAATGCCGTACCAAAGGCGGTATGATAGTGGATGTATTCGGAATAGAAGCCTTCCTTCCGGGTTCACAGATAGACGTTAAACCCATTAGGGATTATGATATATATGTTGGCAAAACAATGGAATTCAAGGTTGTGAAGATTAACCATGAATTTAAGAATGTTGTTGTCTCACACAAGGCTCTCATTGAAGCAGAGCTTGAATCACAGAAGAAAGAGATCATTGCCAAACTGGAAAAGGGTCAGGTTCTTGAAGGTACGGTTAAAAATATCACTTCCTACGGGGTATTTATTGATCTCGGGGGCGTTGACGGACTTATTCATATCACGGACCTTTCCTGGGGCAGGGTGAATCATCCCGAAGAGATTGTGCAGCTTGATGAGAAACTCAATGTTGTGATCCTTGATTTTGATGATGATAAGAAGAGAATCGCACTTGGTCTGAAGCAGCTCACCGAACACCCGTGGGATTCTCTCGATGAAAATCTCAAGGTGGGTGACAAGGTTAAGGGCAAGGTGGTTGTAATGGCCGATTACGGTGCCTTTGTTGAGATTGCACCCGGTGTGGAAGGACTGATACACGTATCTGAAATGTCATGGTCACAGCACCTGAGAAGTGCACAGGAGTTTATGAACGTGGGTGATGAGGTTGAAGCCGTAATACTGACACTTGATCGTGACCAGCGTAAGATGTCACTCGGCATTAAACAACTTAAGCCGGATCCATGGGGAAAAATTGAAGAAAAATATGCTGTTGGCAGTCAACATACTGCCAAAGTCCGCAATTTCACCAACTTCGGTGTCTTTGTTGAAATTGAAGAAGGTGTTGACGGACTCATACACATATCTGATCTGTCATGGACAAAGAAAATAAAGCATCCTGCCGAATTCACTTCCATAGACTCAGAAATACAGGTGGTAGTGCTTGAAATAGATAAGGAAAACCGCAGGCTGAGCCTTGGTCATAAGCAGCTTGAAGAAAATCCATGGGATGTATTTGAGGATGTATTCGAGGTTGATACCGTGCATGAAGGGACAATAATCGACGTATTTGACAAGGGTGCCGTTGTAGCCCTGCCCTATGGTGTGGAGGGATTTGTAACACCCAAACACCTTGTTAAGGAAGATGGTACGAGCGGTAAGATTGATGAGAAGCTCGAGTTTAAGGTTATAGAATTTAACAAAAGTGCCAAGAAGATAATCCTGTCGCACAGCAGAATATTCGAAGATGAGAAGAGGGCAACGGAGAAAGGGGCAAAAAAGAGTGAGGCAGCAGCCACCAGGAGAGCAACAAAGAAGCTGAAGTCTAATCTCGAAAAAACAACCCTCGGTGATATAACTGATCTTGCAGCACTTAAGGAGAAAATGGAAGAAAAAGAAAACAAATCTTCCAAATCTGAGAAAAAATAATTAAATTAGAGCTTATAAATTTTGAAAGTCATGGATTTTAATATTGAAAGCAGAAACAACAGCACTTTGATCCAGGTCCAGACTGAAAAGCTCGATACTCATGTTGCTCCCGCACTGAAATCAGAGTTGGTGCTGATCTCAGGTAAAGGTGAAAAAAACATCATCCTTGACCTGAAAAAGTGCGAATACTGTGATTCTTCAGGTCTAAGTGCTATACTGGTTGCCAACAGGCTCTGTAAGAATGCAGGAGGAACCTTTGTCCTTTGTGGTCTGAATGACGCTGTGGAAAGATTGATAACAATTTCTCAGCTCGATACAGTACTTAATATAACTGATACTGTATCAGATGCTGAAAAAATGATATCATAAGACCATTCCAGGAGGGTGGTTTTTGAATTAACCATATTGGGCAGCAGTTCTGCTCTGCCGACGTCACAAAGATATCCATCCGCTCATGTACTCAATGTTCATGAGCGGTTTTTTTTGATTGATTGTGGTGAGGGTACACAAATGCAGCTCAGAAAGTACAGGATAAAGTACGGTCGCATACACCATATATTCATATCCCACCTGCATGGTGATCATGTCTTCGGACTTTACGGACTTCTCTCATCAATGAACCTGTCGGGTCGCGAATCACCATTGAGATTATATGCACCGGCCTCCTTCAGGGAAATACTCTTTACACACCTGACGGATTTTGACATCCATCTTAATTTCGATATAGAATTTGTGGCTCTTGGGGGCATGGAACCTGTTAGAATACATGAGGATAAGAATGTTACTGTCCTTTCCCTGCCGCTGCAGCACCGCGTTCCTTCCTACGGTTTCCTTTTCAGGGAGAAAGAAAAAGAAAGGAATATAATTAAAGAGGCTATAGATAAATACAATATTCCATTGTCGGAGATACATAAAATAAAAAAGGGAGCCGACTTTTACGATGCTGACGGAAATCTTATACGCAATAGTGAAATAAGCACGCCCCCCCCGAAACCAAGATCTTTTGCCTATTGTAGCGATACGGCATATTTCATGAGACTTTCGGACTTTGTCCGTGATGTTAACCTGCTGTATCATGAAGCCACTTTTGATTCCGGAAACAAGGAACTGGCTGTCAGAACGGGGCATTCAACTTCGGAACAGGCAGCCATGATAGCAAGGGATGCAGGAGCAGGTAAACTGATCATAGGCCATTTTTCAGCGAGGTACAGGGATGTGAGTATTCTCCTGGAAGAAGCAAGAAAAATATTTCCACAAACCATTGCAGCTGAAGAAGGCTCGGTAATTCAGGTTTGAATAAAGGCCTAACAAATAAAAGAATCCTTATCTTTGCACTTCAAATTGCAAAGAGAAACCAAGGTGCAGGAAAAGATCTTGATACTTGATTTTGGCTCACAGTATACTCAGCTGATAGCCCGTCGCGTCAGGGAGCTTAACGTTTACTGTGAGATTCATCCTTACATGCATTTCCCGGAACCGAATGACAGTGTCAGGGGCATTATCCTCTCGGGAAGTCCCTTTTCTGTTAGGGATGAGGGTGCCCCTGTGCCTGACCTGCGCAGTATAAAAGGTAAAAAACCCCTTCTGGGTGTATGTTACGGGGCACAGCATCTTGCCCATAATTTCGGAGGGAAGGTGCATGCTTCAAATACCAGGGAATACGGAAGGGCAAAAATGATATATCTTAACAATGCCGATCCCCTGTTTAAAAATATAGAAAGCGGTACCCAGGTATGGATGTCACATGGTGATACAATTGAGGAAATACCTCCTGATTATAGGGTAATAGGATCAACTGATGATGTACGCGTCGGCGCATATCGTATAGAAGGCGAAGATACCTGGGGAATTCAATTCCATCCCGAGGTATACCATACTGTGCAGGGTAGGGATATACTTTCAAATTTTGTCCTCGGCATCTGTGCTTGTGAACAGACATGGACGCCTGCTTCCTTTGTAGAATCAACAGTAAGGGAACTGAAAGATACCCTTGGAACCGACAAAGTGGTTCTGGGCCTCAGCGGGGGTGTTGATTCTTCGGTGGCTGCCTACCTTCTAAATAAGGCAATAGGGAAAAACCTCACATGTATCTTTGTTGATAACGGGCTGTTGCGAAAAAATGAAATAAGCAAAGTCCTGGATTCTTACCAGGGCCTGGGACTGAATGTCAGGGATATAGATGCTGCTGACGAATTTCTTGAACAACTTGAAGGGGAGGGTGATCCCGAGAAAAAGAGAAAGATAATAGGAAGGGTCTTTATTGATGTATTTGAAAGAGAAGCGGCAAAAGTAAAGGATGTTAAATGGCTGGCCCAGGGCACAATTTACCCTGATGTTATTGAATCAGTCTCAGTTAATGGTCCTTCAGCTACTATAAAGTCACACCATAATGTCGGCGGTTTACCCGAAATTATGAAGCTTAAAGTGGCAGAACCACTGAAACTTCTTTTTAAAGATGAGGTCAGAAAAGTTGGCATGGCAATGGGTATGCCTGATATAATTTTAAATCGTCACCCCTTTCCCGGCCCGGGCCTGGCCATACGGATACTGGGGCCTGTAACAAGAGAAAAAGTACGTATGGTGCAGGAGGCTGACGATATATTTATTGAAGGTCTGAAGAAAGCCGGACTGTATGACAAGGTATGGCAGGCAGGAGTAATCCTTCTCCCGGTGCAATCAGTGGGTGTTATGGGAGATGAACGAACCTATGAAAATACGATCGTCATCAGGGCCGTGGAATCAACTGATGGAATGACTGCTGACTGGTCGCATCTGCCTTACGATTTCCTGAGTCAGACCTCAAATGCCATTATAAATAAAGTTAAAGGAATTAACAGGGTGGTTTATGATATCAGTTCAAAACCTCCTGCAACAATAGAGTGGGAATAAACTCTCCGGTAAATAGATCATTAGATAACTGGTGGACAATGAAGGTTTTTGAAATAAAAATATTGAATATGAGCAGAAGATTAGGGATACTGTTAGCCTTGATGGTCATTTTCGCAGGCCTTGAGATGAAAGGGCAGATGTTTTCAGACCAGACTATGAAATTTGGAAGAACACTGGCCCTGGTGGAAGCATTCTATGTTGACAGTGTAGATCAGGCAAAGCTTACGGAAGAGGCTATAATTGAGATGCTTAAGCACCTTGATCCTCATTCTGTGTATATTTCGGCTGAGGAACTGGAGGAGATAAACCAGCGTCTGGAAGGCAGCTTTGAAGGAATTGGCATTGAATTTAATATACTACATGACTCAATACTTGTTATCGCCCCTATGCCCGGCGGACCGTCAGAAAAGGCAGGCCTTCGGCCCGGTGACCGTATAGTGACAATTGACGGGGAGAATGTTGCAGGTATTGGAATGAGCACTACCGGGGTAAGGAAGAGGTTGCTGGGCGATAAGGGAACCCTTGTAAGGGTCGGAATTTTTCGAAGAGGTACTGAAAGGATTATGGAATATGAGATTATTCGTGACGAGTTGCCCGTTAACAGCCTGCTGGCCTCCTATATGGCAGCTGATAATGTGGGTTATATTAAGCTCAGTAATTTTTCACTGACCACAGAGCAGGAATTCAATGATGCGGTAAATGACCTTATCCGCAAAAATATGGAACACCTTATCATCGATCTGAGAGGTAATACAGGCGGATATCTTGAAGCAGCAATAAGAGTTTGTGACCATTTCTTTGAAAAAGAAAGACTGATTGTTTACCTGGAAGGGCTGAGAACGCAAAGACAGGATTTTTATACTAAGGAAGGCGGAAAGATGAATAAAGCAAGGGTTATTGTCCTGGTTGATGAGGGATCGGCCTCTGCAAGTGAGATAGTGGCAGGAGCTTTCCAGGATTGGGACCGGGGACTGATTTTAGGGCGCAGGACTTTTGGAAAAGGCCTCGTGCAGAATGCTTTTAACCTGGGCGACGGTTCGGCTGTACGCCTAACCGTAGCAAGGTATTACACTCCTTCGGGCCGTCTTATCCAGAGGCCCTATGACCAGGGCGTGGAAAAATACATGACCGATTTTTATTCAAGATTTACAAATGGGGAAATGGTATCTGCCGACAGCATAATTTTTCCCGATTCATTAAAATACAATACCCTGATAAATGAAAGGAAGGTATTCGGAGGAGGAGGTATTATGCCTGATATATTTGTACCCATGGATACCAGCGGGTATTCTGATTATTACAGGGACCTTGTAAATAAGAATGTAATAACACAGTTTTCACTGGATTTTGTGGACAGTAACCGGAACAGGCTTACCAGGCAATACCAGTCTTTTGATCAGTTCCGTGATAATTTTTCTTTCAAAGATTCTGATATTGATGAACTGATAAAACTGGGAAACGAAATGGGTGTCAGTTTTGTGGAAGAAGAATATATAATTTCAGGAAAGCACATAAGGATGGTACTCAAAGGTCTGGTTGCTAGAGATATATGGGATATGTCAGAGTATTACGAAATAGTAAACCAGGATGACAATGTCATTGATAAAGCCCTTGAAATAATAAGTGACAACAATAAATTTCTTTCTCTCCTGAGAAGCTGATATGAGATTAATGTATAATTTACTGGCAAAAACCCTGCACGGACTGGAAGATGTTTTAGCGGCGGAACTTGCCGATATGGGAGCCGTTGATATTGAAAAGGGAAGAAGATCAGTAAGTTTTAAGGGTGACCAGAAGATGATATACAGGGCAAATTACAGCTTGCGTTCGGCAATGTCAGTGTTAAAAGCCCTCGACAGTTTCAGTATTGCAAAAGCGAAAGATCTTTACCGTAAATCAACAGACTATCCCTGGGAAACAATCATGGGAATCGGTCAGACCTTCATGGTAGTGCCGGTTGTGAATTCCTCATTATTTAATCATACTGCTTTCCCGGCCTTATTGCTTAAGGATGCTATAGCCGACAGGTTCAGGAAGATAATGAGGAGGCGTCCGTCTGTGGATTCTAAAAACCCGGATATAGTCATTAACTGTCACATAAGCGAGAAGCAGGTTAATATAAGCCTTGATTCAAGCGTGATTCCCCTTTTTAAAAGAGGTTACAGGCACAGCCATACGGAAGCCTCGTTAAGCGAGGTGCTGGCAGCAGGAATAATAATGATCAGCGGCTGGGATATGAAATCACCCCTGCTTGATCCCATGTGCGGGTCAGCAACCCTGGGAATAGAGGCAGCACTGATGGCCGGGAACATACCTCCCGGTAAGTACAGGAAACATTTTGGTTTTATGAGCTGGCCTGATTTTGATAATGAACTCTTTAAGAAAATACGCCGGGAGGAGGAAGCTAAAACCAGACCAATTAAGACTCCGGTATATTGTAGAGATATTTCACCGGCCAACATAAGAATAGCCAGGGCGAATATACGTAAGGCGGGCCTGGAATCAGAAATACGGACGGAGGTGGCAGATTTTCTTGCTTCCGGTGCGGAAGAGCAAAGCGGCTTTACAATAATAATGAATCCACCCTACGGTGAAAGGCTGGAAAATCCCGATATTGAAAACCTGTATTCCGGTATCGGAGAACGGTTAAAACACGTTTACCATGGTTCAACGGCGTGGTTATTAAGTTCGAATTTTGATGCTTTGAAAAGGATAGGTCTCCGACCCGCCGCAAAATATACATTATATAATGGTAAACTTGAAGTAAAGCTTCTGAAATATGAACTTTACCCCGGCAGCATGAAAGGCAAAAAATAACGTTTATAAACAGTTCAGGCTCCTTAATATCACCAGGATTAAATTTTATCAAAAGCCCGGAAGGTAAATTTTTTGGACTTGAGATTTTTTTTATATTTGCTGAAGTTTTTAACCAGCCCATTCAAACAGAAGCTGATGAGCCTTAATGTAGAGAATTATTTCCGGAACTTGTTGACTGATGATGTTATTTTCTCCTACAAAGGTGATATTAGCTCAGAGGTTATAAATTTAATTCTCGACTCAGTCGAACGTCAAACTAAAGAGGCCAATGACCCTTCAAAAATCAGAAAGAAAGTTTATAACGTACTTGTTGAAAGCCTTCAGAACCTCTATCATCATGCAGACCCGGTTCCCGGTGATTTTGAAGACCAGGGATCAAGGAGGTTTGGCATGATAGTGGTTAACAGGAATAGCTCCGGTTATAATATAACCACATGTAACTTTGTGAAAAAAAACAAGGTAAAGCAGCTTGCCGATAAGCTTGATAAAATAAATAAGTCAAGTATTCAAGAGATAAAGGAATTTTACAAGTTTATACTCCATCACCAGAAAATAACTCCCAAAGGAGGCGGAGGACTGGGATTAGTGGATATTGCTCGCAAAACAGGAAATGAACTGGATTATCAGTTCCTTGATTATAATAAGGAGTATGCTTTTTTCCGCTTATCAATAGATATAAATTCATTACAGGATAATTAATAAACTTAAAATATTTTTCAAAATGGAACCGATCATCATAGAAGGAACACCAAAAACACCAACCGTTCATTTTGATTCAGGAGCAGGTGTTTTTAAGCTTGAGGGAAGGTCAATACCCGAAAATTCGGTTGAGTTTTATAAGCCTCTTGTCGACTGGCTTGACAAATACAAGGAGAATCCTTTGCCAAAGACCACTGTTGAAGTGAAACTGGAATATTTCAATACCAGCTCCTCAAAATGCATCCTTGATGTTTTCAAGAAGCTGGAAATTATTCACAAGGCCAGGAATGATGTTGAAATAAAGTGGTATTATGAAGAAGATGATGAGGATATGCTGGAAGCGGGTGAAGATTACGAGTCAATCATAAGAGTTCCGTTCGAAATGATTGAGACTGCAGACTAGCTGGAGTCATTGCATCCGGATCGGTATTAAGATAAAGCAAAGGGGACTGCAGGGCAGTCCCCTTTTCATTTATCAGCTTTTTGCCCTTCTCCTTTCGGAGGATTCTTCTATTGAATCAAGAATTCTTTTCAGCAGCCTGAAATACAATGCCAGGTAGGTTATTAAAGTCCACAGCCATATAAAAACAACATTAACCCAGAAGGTGTCTGCAAAATTACCAAAGACCAGTTTCCTTGGGGCATAGAAATGTGCCTTAATGAAGGGATGGTCCGGATCCTTGAATATAGGATCCATTTTCTGTATCAACTCCCCCTTATATTCAATAATTCTTTTTTCCTCTTTTTCATTTGTAACAAATTCTTCGAGACTGTTATTAAAGTGTTTTTCCTTAAGTTCAATGAAAGCCTCCGGGTCTTCATCCATAGCTGCTGTTATAATGAGGTCTTTTTCATTGAAGTTTTTATTGTATATGTTTTTATAGCTGTTATTAAGGATTTCAATATATCTCTTTGCCTCGGCAATGGCATCTCCGGTCACTCTTTCAGGTATAAGTTCATCAAGGGAATTGAATTTCAGCATGGGGACGGCTTCCATTTCTTTTGCAATTTCGTTTCTCAATACCAGAAGGTCTTTTTTAAAAGCATCGTCGTAATTCTTTCTTTCCAGCCCGTTTTCAAGTTTGCTGATTCTCTGTTTCAGATCATTGTACCAGTATATCTTCTTATAGTTGGCAATACTCATGATTTTATCATACTCATAGAACTGTTTCTCATAATCATTATCCATGAACTGTTTTACGGCAAGGGCTTCGTATCCCCACCTGGCCACAATAAGTTCACCATAAAAGGGTATTTCAGAAGGAGACGATATATTGGGATTCAATTTCTCAAACTTTACTATAACACCGCTTAAAATGATTTGAGGTATAACCAGGAAGGGAATGAGCATATAAATTGTGACAACTGTCTTAAAACTGTCAGAGATAAGCAAGCCCAGGAGGTTAGCGCTGGCCCAGCATGAAAAGAGTACCAGCCAGTATTCAAACCACATTCCCCTGATTTCTGTTATCCCGTTACCTACCAGCACAAAGGCAAAAGCCTGGACGGCAGATATCAGAAGTTGCACCGATACCTTTGACATGAGGTAACTGTTCCAGCTGAGGTTAAGGAAGGCTTCCCTTTTTAATATCTTCCTGTCTTTTATAATTTCTTCCGCACTAACTGTAAGGCCCATAAAAATTGCCACTATAACTGACATGAAAAGGTAAACCGGCAGATTACTGTTTTCAAGCAAGGTATATTTGACATTGGATGCGCTCTCATCAAAGTATTTTATCAGGAAAGCCAGGGCGAATGCCAGTATGGGCGCTTCCAGGATAGTTACCATCAGGTACTGTTTATCGGAGAGCTTAGCGAGGATATCCCTTTTTATAAATACAAGAAATTGTTTGAATCGCCCGGGTATTTTAAAGTCCACTTCCGGCACCCCATGCCCGGGTTCCAGTTTCTTTTCAATTTTTTGAATATGTTCAATATAATATGCATTCCATTCCTTTGGTGATATTTTCCTCACATTTGTCGCCTTACCATATTCGTCAAGTACCTTTGATTCCACAATGTTGAATACCTGTTCAGGATTCACATTCCCGCATACATGGCATTCACTTTCATTATAGTTAGCCTGGTGTGTTCGCTGCTTAAAATATATTATTGACTCTATGGGATTCCCGTTGTATATGATATATCCCCCGGTATCCAGTATTACCAGCCTGTCGAACATTTTAAATATATCACTTGAGGGCTGGTGAATAACTACAAATAATAGTTTGCCTTTAAGGGCCAGTTCCTTGAGGAGGTCGAGTATGTTTTCGCTGTCGCGTGATGATAGGCCCGATGTTGGTTCATCCAGGAACAGAATGGGTGGTTCACGTATGAGTTCAAGTGAGATGTTAAGTCTTTTTCTCTGTCCTCCGCTAATTTTTTTGTTCAGTGGAGATCCGACTTTCATATCTTTTATTTCATACAGACCAAGGTTCTTCAGGGTGTTCGAGACCTTTTTATGTATCTCTTCTTCAGTCAGGTTGTCGAAACATAGCCTGGCATTATAGTAAAGGTTCTGGTATACGGTAAGTTCCTCTATCAGAAGGTCATCCTGTGATACATAACCAATAAGACCCTCGGCTTTTTCAGATTCACTGTGTATACTAATGCCATTTACCAGCACCTCGCCACTATCAGGCGCATTAATACCGTTCAGTACGTTAAGCAAGGTTGATTTACCTGCTCCTGAAGAGCCCATTATACCCACCAGTCTTCCTGATTCTTCCTCGAACGACATTTTATGGATACCGGTGTCACCTGTCCTGAACCTGTATTCTATTTTTCTTACCTCGTAAACCACCCTGGAGGCCTTAAGCTCATCTCTCCTGAATTTACTTACTATGTCGCTGTAGTATAATGGTGTAGACTTGGGATCGCGCAGCGATGAACCGGGGTTGAAGGGATAGACCTTATCTTCCTGCAGCAATTGCCCGTTCATATACAGCTCAGCCATATTCGTGAACCTTATAAGGTGCATATTGGCTGAAGCCACCTCCAATACCCAGATTTGCCCCTTGATTGTGTCGTTGCTCATATGCAGAATTGATTCACCGGGCTCATCCTTTTTATTATCAATAATAAGTATGTGGTTAGTATCGGGCATATCCGAAAAATCGTTCAGAACATAGCGGCGCATCAATTCAAAGTCGGCTATTTCAACATAAAATGAATCTGCTACAGCCCTTATAAATTCTATTTCTTCAGGGGTGACTTCGGTACCGTCTGACTTACAGAATTCAAAAAGCTGGACAAGTACAATTATTTTCTGGTTCTGTGTGAGCTGGGTATTAATCTGGCTGGTTATCTTCAGTATTCTTACGGAAACTGCTGATTGTCTTTTCTTGTATACACCTTTCTTCTGTTTCTCCTGTGCTTCACGGTAGAACTGATCAAAGGCCTCCAGGTATTCTTTTACCACTTCTTCATTCAGTTGCCGTCTCAGGAAGGCTTCAACTACACTTCTGCGATCTTTCTCGCTGCTTTCGGGTCTTGCTATTATAGCAAAGAGCTGCATCAGTGCCTTAAGAATCTTTTCACTCATTTAAGGTGGAAGTTACAAGGTTTTCAAAATTAAAATGAAAATACTAAAATATGTCTTATTTTCCTAAAAGCATCATTTTTACCTGTCAGTATGTCTCAGTCAGTGGAGGGCCTTGTTTGCTATCTTCTTTTTCTTTTTTTCTTCACGGAATAACCGAATTTCCCTATCATTTCTCCCGTTTTATAATATTTGCCGTGCTGATAACTTATCAGCTTTGCCCTGTCCAGTCTGAAAGCCCCTGTTTCAGTATTGTAATATTCCTTATCGGCCTGTATCGTAAGCACTTCTGCGATGAACATATGGTGGATGCCCAGCTCAATAATATCGGTCACCCTGCATTCAATATTTACGGGTGATTCCGCAATTGCCGGGGCGTCAACTTTAATGCTTTTTACCGGGCTAAGTTTCATATCACCGAATTTATAATGATCACGTCCTGATTGAACCCCGCACCAGTCTGTAGCCCATGCCAGCTTTTCTGTTGTCAGGTTAATAACAAATTCCCGGTTACGCTTGATAATTTCATATGAGTGCCTCGATGGTCTGATTGAGATATAGCACATTGGCGGGTCTGAGCATATTGTTCCTGTCCAGGCTACAGTAATAATATTATATTCCTCCGGGTTTTTTCCGCAACTTACCATAACTGCGGGCAGGGGGTAAATCATTGTTCCGGGTTTCCAAACAATTTTTTCCATATAGCTTGTTTAGATCAAAGATAAGAGCAATAGGGCAGAATGTATCAACCGTTAATTATATTTAAAAACTATTCAGGCATGAATCGAGGTCGTCATAAAGATCTATGATTGTATGTAATTGCAGGGTTTTAAAGACGGTAAGCACCTCGGGTTCAATATTGCAGATTTTCAGCTTCCCGTAATTATTCCTGGCAGCCTTCATTGCAGTAAGGAAGCAACCGAAGCCGGAGCTGTCAATATATTTTATTCCATCAAGGTCGATGACGATTTTTGCATTCGGGGCGTCAAACATCCTGATCAGTTCAGATTTTATATCATCAGCTACAGGGGCATTTAACTTCTCAAGCCTGTTGAAACTTACACGATCGATATTATTATCAAGCTTTTCAATAGTAAGCATGGTAGCTGCTATAATTTTTCAAGGTAAGTGTCAAGCTCTTTCAGGGCTTCACCTGTCTGGTTTACAAAACTGCTGATGCAATTCTTGTATGTTTCAGTTTTGATCCCTTCTTTGGCGTTGAGTTCCAGTTCTTTCAACTCGCCTGCAAGATCATCCATTCCCATTATGGTCACCGAGGATTTTGCTTTGTGCGCAAGCATTCCGAGATCATAATACCTGTCTTCTGAAAATAATTTTTCCATTTCATCACTGAATTCCATGACCTGATCCCTGAAAATGTCTATCATCTCTCTGATAAGCTCTGGTGATTTATCGCATACTTCCTCTATGTATCCGACATTAACAATCTTAAATTCCATATTGATTAGAATATATTACTAAACAAAAATAACAAAAATCAAAAAGAGGATAGCAATTAGGGAATTATTTTCCTGCCGCGGCCTTAATCATCCAGATAATTACTATTTTTAGGCCTCAAAACAGTCTAACAATGAAAAAACATTTATGTGTGCTTATCATAATTATAGTGTTGCCACTGATGAATTTATCGGGCCAGGAAACCCTGCAGGTCTCAAGGTCCGATTTTAAAGCAGCGGATGAGGGTTTCAGGGATGCATGGAAAAGCCTTAAGGAAGGAGATAAACTATTTAAAGCAGGGGTGGGGATGTATCCACAGGCAGTTATATGTTACCTTCTTGCCAGTGATTATAACAGTAATAATGCCGAATTAAATTATAAGATAGGGCTGGCTTATCTCCTGGGAAGAGAGCCTGTGAAATCTCTTGATTTTTTTCTCAGGGCTTATGAGCTCAACCCTGATGTTGCCGAGGATATTCTTTTACTAACCGGAAAGTCTTATCATTTAAGGGGAGACTACGGCAAGGCTATCGACTATTATAATATGTACTCTGACAGGTTCCATGAGTCAGGCACTTTCAGACCTGAAGTAAATAAGCTTGTCAATCAGTGCAACAAAGCCATAGAAATGTCAGCCAATGAAGTGGATACTGAATTAATTAATGCCGGGGGAAATGTGAATTCGGAATATGATGATTATTCTCCTGTACTGACCAATGAAGGCAGATTATTGTATTTCACGACAAGGCGAATAATCGATAAAAAGAGGAAGCGCCAGAATTCAGACATGAAGTGGGACGAGAATATTTTTGTGGCAACAGGGGAACATAACAAATGGAATCCGGCCGGGCCGGCAGGTGATAACCTGGCAAGTCCTTTGAACGAAGGTGTTCTGGCGGTTGATGCCCCTGGAGAACTGATGTATATTTACGCGGGTTATACAGGGAATGGCGATATCCTTTTATCGGAATATGAAGACGGCGAATGGAGCAGCCCGCATAAGCCCGGCATAAATTGTAACACCAGGTACAGGGAGACTTCCATATCAATTACGGAGGATAATAATGAAATATTCTTCACCAGTGATATGGGGAAGGGCCTCGGGGGTCGTGATATTTATTATATTACAAGGGTAGGAAAGAATAAATGGACAGAGCCTTTTAACCTTGGTAACCCTGTCAATTCAGAACTGAATGAAGAGTCGGTGCATGTATCCCCTGGAGGGGATACCATCTGGTTCAGTTCAAACAGGCCCGGGGGTATTGGAGGATACGACATATATATGTCTGTGAAGGATGAAGTAGGTTTGTGGTCGGAACCGTTTAATTTAGGGCTGCCTGTAAATTCACAATCAAATGACATGTTCTACAGGCCCGGGGTTTTTTACGGAGATGAATCATGGCTGGCGAGTGACAGACCTGGAGGTTACGGGGGCTTTGATATTTACAGGCTTGTTCTGAAGCGAACTACCGGTGTTCCCCAAAAAGCAAATAATGATAGCCTTTCCGTCACCAGAAATGCAACTGCCCTGAAGCCTGACACGCTGATGATCAGAAGATAAACCGGGTGGCCTTGATTATTATTTAGATAGAGAGGAAATAATTCTATAAAAAAATTTAATAAAAAATATTTTAAGCAATGAAAAATACTGCTTTTACAAAATTTCATGAAGAGAGGGGAGCCAAAATGGTACCTTTTGCAGGTTATAATATGCCGGTTGAATATACAGGTATAAATGATGAACATATTACCGTCCGGGAAAAAGTAGGCGTTTTTGATGTATCCCATATGGGCGAATTCTGGGTAAGCGGACCGGAAGCGCTTAATTTTCTTCAATATATAAGCTCAAATGATGTGGCATCACTTGTCGATGGCAAGGTCCAGTATTCCTGCTTTCCCAACGGGAAAGGAGGGATAGTGGATGATCTTCTTGTTTACAGGTTCGGTGAAGAGAAATACCTGCTGGTGGTCAATGCGGCCAACATTGAAAAAGACTGGAAATGGTGTGTTGATAATGCAGAAAAGTTTGGGATAAGACCGGGAAAGGGTATAGAAAATGCATCTGGTTCCATAGCACAACTGGCCGTGCAGGGCCCCCTCGCCATGCGGGCGATGCAGAAATTAACGGAGGAGGATATTACTGGCATGGAGTATTATACTTTCAGGGAGATACCCTTTGCAGGGATCGACAGGGTAATATTTTCCACAACGGGATATACCGGGGCAGGAGGTTGTGAGATATATGTCAGTAATGAGGATGCCCCCCGGTTATGGAAGGCAGTTTTTGAAGCAGGAGAGGAGTTCGGCATCAAACCCATTGGTCTGGGGGCAAGAGATACATTAAGACTTGAAATGGGCTTTTGTCTTTATGGAAACGATATAGACGATACCACCTCACCAATAGAAGCCGGCCTTGGATGGATAACAAAATTTACGGAAGGAAAGGACTTCCTGGATAAAGAATTCCTCCTGAAACAAAAGGAAGAAGGAGTTGATAAACGATTAAAGGGTTTTGTGATGATTGACAGGGGAATACCAAGACATGATTACGAAATCGTGAATGCAGATGGTGAGAATATTGGCAGGGTAACATCCGGAACAATGTCTCCCATGATGAAACAGGGAATAGGAATGGGATACCTTAATAAAGGATATTGGAAGGAAGGTACGGAAATTTTTATCAGGGTACGGAACAAAGATCTGAAAGCCCGTCTTGTTAAATTTCCAATTTATAAAGGATAAAAAAGAGTTGATTTTAATGACAAGGTATAATCTGGAAGTTTGTCTTACTCCTGCCATTTTTGACCGTTATGCCGATACTGAGGCCATAGTGGTTGTAATTGATATACTCAGGGCCAGCTCATCCATATGCAATGCTTTTGCCAATGGTGCTGAATGCCTGATTCCGGTTCCCGACCTGGAGATGGCAAGGGAATATAAAAAGAAGGGATATAGAGTGGCTGCCGAACGTGACGGCTATGTTCAGGAGTTTGCAGACTTCGGGAATTCACCCTTTAATTTTACTCCGGAAAGGGTACGCGGGCAAACAATTGTCTACAGCACAACGAATGGTACAATGTCGATTGAAGTGGCTTCGGGATGCTACCGGGTGCTTATAGGATCCTTTCTTAATATCAGCAGCCTTGAGAGATATCTGCTGGACCAGGACAGGAAAATTATATTGCTATGTGCCGGTTGGAAGGGTAAAATATCTCTTGAAGATTCGGTTTTTGCCGGGGCACTGGCCGACAGACTGTTGAAAAGCGAAAAATTCAGCTCATCATGTGACTCGGTGACCTTAGCCCTTGATCTCTGGAAACTTGCAGAACCCGATATTCTTTCTTATATTGATAAGGCTGCCCAGAGAAGCAGGTTGAGGGAGAAAGGCCTTGACGACTGTATCCCCTTTTGCCATATAGCTGATTCAACAGATGTACTCCCTTATCTTGTAAAGGGTAAATTATTCAATTTAAACTTATAGACCTTATCTGAAGGCTTTATGATAATATGATAAAAGACTTTTTTAAACGAAAAAACTAAAAAGATGAAGAAACATAATTTTTATGCAGGACCTTCAATCTTACCACAGTATACAGTTGATAAGGTTGCAGAAGCGGTAAAGGATTTTGCCGGAACGGGACTTTCAATAATGGAAGTCTCACATCGCAGTAAGGAATTTGTGTCAGTAATGGAGGAGGCTCAGTCATTATTTAAGGAATTACTTTCAGTGCCTGAGGGTTACCATGTCCTTTTTCTGGGCGGGGGAGCCAGTACACAGTTTGCCATGGTGCCAATGAACCTGATGAATAAGAAATCGGCCTATCTTAATACCGGTTCATGGGCCTCAAAAGCAATAAAGGAAGCTAAATTTTTTGGTGAGGTCATTGAGGTGGCTTCTTCCAAAGATTCAAATTTCAATTATATACCGGAGAACTATACAATTCCTGAAGATGCTGATTATTTTCACATTACCACAAACAATACAATTTATGGTACTGAAATCAAAAAGGATATTGATTCTCCTGTGACACTGGTTGCCGACATGTCATCCGATATCTTCAGCAGGCCACTTGATGTGGCAAAATATGGGATTATATATGGGGGAGCACAGAAAAACCTTGCGCCGGCCGGTGTGACATTTGTTATTGTTAAGGAATCAATCCTCGGGAAGGTGGACAGGCCCATACCCACCATGCTGGATTACCGGACACATATCGAAAAGGAATCAATGTTCAATACACCTCCGGTACTGCCCGTATATGCTGCTTTACAGACTCTTAAGTGGCTAAGGGACAAGGGTGGGCTTGAAGCCATGCAGAAAATAAACGAGGAAAAGGCAAACATGCTGTATGCTGAAATAGACCGGAATAAACTGTTTGTACCAACTGTTGACAAGGATAGTGACCGTTCGATAATGAATGTCTGCTTTGTTATGAGTGATGAATATAAGGATCTTGAAACCGATTTCCTTTCATTTGCCTCATCAAGGGGTATGATAGGAATAAAGGGACACAGATCGGTCGGAGGATTCCGTGCTTCCCTGTATAATGCCCTTCCTCCTGAAAGTGTGAAAGCATTGATTCAGACGATGAAAGATTTTGAAGCAAACAATTAAATACAGAGTATAATGAAAGTATTGGTAGCTACGGAAAAACCTTTTGCCGGAGAAGCGGTGAAGGGCATAAGAAAGGAACTTGAAAATGCAGGCTATGAACTCAGTCTGCTTGAGGCGTATACTGACAAAAAGGAATTGCTTTCTGCAGTAAAGGAAGCAGATGCACTGATAGTAAGAAGTGATATAGTTGACACCGGGGTTTTGGATGCCGCAACCAGGCTTAAAATAGTGGTAAGGGCAGGCGCCGGTTATGACAATATTGACCTGGAGGCATGTACCGCCAGGGATATCGTTGCAATGAACACCCCGGGGCAGAACTCTAATGCAGTGGCAGAGCTGGCTTTCGGAATGATGGTTTACCAGGCCAGGGGCGGATTTAATGGAAAACCGGGCACTGAGCTCAGGGGGAAAAGCCTGGGAATACACGCCTATGGGAATGTGGGTAAGTATGTCGCAAAAATAGCCCGCGGGTTTGGAATGGAAATTTTTGCCTTTGATCCCTTCGTGGATGATAAGATTATCGAAAAGGATGGAATAAAAGCTCTCAAAACAGTTGAGGATCTTTATTCAAACTGTCAGTATGTATCGCTTCACATACCGGCGAACAACCAAACAAAAGCATCAATAGGTTACAAACTCCTGAGCATGATGCCGGGGAATGCCACACTTGTGAATACCGCCAGGAAAGAGGTGATTAACGAGCAGGAGTTAATGAAGGTATTCGCTGAAAGGGACGATTTCAGCTATTTATCTGACATTGCACCGGATTGCAGTGATGACATCATAACGAAATACCCGGGAAGGTACTTCTTTACTCCAAAGAAGATGGGTGCTCAGACTGCTGAAGCAAATATCAATGCCGGAATTGCAGCTGCAAGCCAGATTATTGCCTTCCTTGAGGAAGGAGATGAAACCTTCAGGCTTAATAGTTAATAATTAAATTCCTTTATATAATATGGCAATAGTTAAACCATTTAAAGCCCTCCGGCCTCCAAAAGACCTTGCTGATAAAGTAGCATGCCTGCCTTATGATGTAATGAGCACAGATGAGGCAAAGATAATGGCCAGGGGGAATAAGTATTCCTTACTGCATATAACAAGAGCTGAGATAGACCTTCCTAAGGGCATTGATGTTCATAGTGAGGAAGTGTACCGTAAATCATATGAGAATTTCATTAAATGGCAGAAAAATAAATGGCTGGTACAGGATAAGGAAGCAAAATTCTATATCTATGCACAGACCATGGAAGGGAGAACGCAGTATGGCCTTTTAGCCTGTGCATCCGTTGATGATTACCTTGATGGGGTAATAAAGAAACATGAGCTGACAAGGCCGGATAAGGAAGAGGACAGGATGATTCATGTGAGAACAAACAATGCAAATATCGAACCTGTATTTTTTACATATCCTGCAGTAAAGGAGATTGATAAAATTGTTGATCTGGTTGTAAGGCATCAGGAACCGGAATATGATTTTGTTGCCGATGATGGATTTGGTCATCATTTCTGGGTGATAAATGACAGGGCCCATATTACTGAAATAGAAAATCTGTTCAGGGATAAGGTCCCTTTCACCTATGTTGCCGATGGACATCACAGAACGGCTGCCGCAGCCCTTGTTGGCAAGGAAAAGCGTGAGAAAAATCCAGGGTATACCGGTGATGAAGAATTTAATTATTTCATGGCTGTGCATTTCCCGGATAAGCAGCTTAAAATAATTGACTATAACAGGCTGATAAAAGATCTGAACGGTAATACAGCAGATGAATTCATTGAAAAGCTTGGAGAATCATTTATAATTACAAGGCCTGGCCCGGATATCTATAAACCTGAAAGACTTCATGTCTTTTCAATGTATCTTGAAGGAGAATGGTACAAACTCGAAGCTAAAGAGCATGTATATGACGACACTGATCCCATAGCTGCACTCGATGTGACTATACTTACAAGCCGGGTACTGTCACCCATACTGGATATCCAGGATCTGAGACGCTCAAAAAGGATTGAATTCGTCGGAGGTATCCGTGGCCTTGGTGAACTGAAGAAAAGAGTTGACAGCGGGGAGATGAAAGTTGCCTTTGCCCTTTATCCCGTTTCAATGGAACAACTTATAAACATAGCGGATACAGGCAATATTATGCCACCCAAAACTACCTGGTTTGAGCCAAAGTTAAGAAGTGGCCTTGCCATACATCTGCTCGACTGATTATGTAAATAGTGATAAAAGCCTTGGTTTATAACCGGGGCTTTTTTAATTTTAGGTTTTTCTACAGTATGAATGAAATTGCAGAAAATATCAGACTTCTGAAAAAGGAACTACCTGATAATGTTAAGCTTGTGGCTGTATCCAAAACCAAGACAATTGAGGATATAATGGAAGCTTATGAGGCAGGCCACAGGATCTTCGGAGAAAACAGGGTTCAGGAATTGTTGGGTAAATATGAACATGTCCCCGGTGATATCCAATGGCATATGATTGGTCACCTTCAAAGGAATAAGGTAAAGTATATTGCCGGATTTATCCACCTTATAGAATCGGTTGATTCGGAAAAATTGCTAAGGGAGATAAATAAGGAAGGAGCCAGGGCCGGGCGGACAATTGACTGCCTTTTGCAGTTTCATATAGCACGGGAAGAAACAAAATTCGGCTTTAGTGTGGAGGAGGCGAGGCAAATGATTGAGTCGGGCGTCAGTGAAGAGCTGAGGAATGTAAATATAAGAGGCGTAATGGGTATGGCAACCTTTACAGAGGATATGGACAGGGTAAGATCAGAATTCGTTTATCTCAGGTCTGTCTTTGAAGAACTGAAAGAAGGTTTCTTTCAGAAGAAAGATGATTTCTGTGAAATATCGATGGGAATGTCGGGTGATTATAAAGTAGCACTGGAAGAAGGGAGCACAATGGTCAGGATTGGTACTGCAATATTTGGGGCAAGGTATTGTAAAATAGATAATTAAATATTTGAAATGATGAACCTGGAAACAAGTTATATGGGCATAAAACTGCGTAACCCTCTAATTGTCAGCAGTAGTGGACTTACAGACAGCATCGATAAAATAAAGGCTGCTGCTGAATACGGAGCGGGAGCTGTGGTACTTAAATCAATATTTGAAGAGCAAATCAATTATCAGAGCGGGATGTTGACCAAAGGATCAGATTACCCGGAAGCGTCAGATTATATAGCATATTATACCAAAACACATTCCCTGGATAACTATCTGAAACTTATAAGATCTGCAAAGGAGTCAGCAGGTATTCCGATTATACCGAGTATCAATTGCGTTTCGGCTGACGACTGGATAAATTTTGCAAGAAATATCCAGTCGGCCGGTGCCGATGCCCTGGAGGTGAATATGTTTTTTATGCCTGTTGATAAAGAGCTTAAACCCGTCATGGCTGAAAAGTTATATTTTGACCTGGTCGAGAAACTGAGGGAGACACTTGATATCCCCTTTGCAATAAAACTCGGGCAAAGATTCACAAACCTTCTGTACCTCATAGATCAGCTTTACAACAGGGGCGTAAATGGAGTGGTTCTCTTCAACAGGTTTTTTGAACCGGATATTGATGTCAATTCCATGAATATAATACCGGCATCGGTATTTAGCAACGCCGATGATAAAAGAAATGTTCTCAGATGGATAGGGATGGCATCTGCAGTAAATGACAGGATAAGCATATCGGCCTCAACCGGTGTGCGTACAGGTGATGATATTGTTAAATACCTTCTGGCCGGTGCTGATACAGTACAGGTATGTTCTGTATTATACAGCGAGGGTTATGAGTATATAAGTGAACTGCTGGCTTCGCTTAAGTCATGGATGAAATCAAAGAACTATAAGCGGGTTGATGAATTCAGGGCTATGTTAAATTACAGGAATTTTAAGGATTACAAGAAATATGAGAGGGCACAATTCATGAAATATTTCTCTGCATATGAATAAAACAATTGCCTGTCAGCAGTCATGATAATATTAGCCTGAGTGTGTTGCATTACTTTGAAAAATAAAAATTTAGTGCTAAATTAGGCGGAAAATAGACCAGCAAATTAAACTTTCAATCATGAAGAATAAGTTATTATGTAAAACACTATATTTATTTATAGCTGTTTTTACCTTTACTCTTCTGTTTAACAGTTGTAAATCAGGCGGCAAGGAGGCGGAAAAGAAAATACCTCTGGAGATTACAGAGATTGATGAAGATGTGCTGCAGGATGTTGACCAGGCAAAAAAAATCTTTTATTCTCTTCCTTCCCCACTCGAATCGGCAATGCTTATAAAGTCAGCCGGAGCCGAATTTAACGAGGGACTGTTAAACCCCACACAAAATACAACCAGGTACACCACAAATAAGATGATGGCTCTTAACCTGGGTATCTATACATGTGACCTGAGTTTTGCAAGCCTTTATGACCAGACACAACTGGTTATTGATTATATGTCTGCAGCCAAGGAAATGGCTGACGGACTGGGTATACTCGATGCCATCAATAAGGAAACAATTAACAGGCTTGAAGAAAACATAAACAACAGGGAGGTAATACTGGATATTGTATCTGAAACATTCCTGAACTCAAGCTCCTATCTTGCAGATAATGAACAAAATGCAATAGCCTCGATAGTACTGGTCGGAGGCTGGGTGGAAGGCCTTTACATAGCAACACAGCTTGTTGATTTAAATGAATTCGACAGTGCCAAATTAGTTGGCAGGATCATCGATCAGAAATTATCGATTGGTATAATGCTCCAGCTACTTAAAGATAATAGTGAGCATCCCTCCATGCCGGAAATAACAGAACAAATGGAAGACTTAAAGACGGTTTTTGATCAAATAAATATAAAAACAACTGATATCAAGCCGGAAATAGACGAAGAGACAAATATTACTGTTCTTAAATCAACCGTCGAAACAGATATGACACCGGAAGTCTTCGATGAACTGGCCGGTAAAGTTGCAGAAATCAGGTCATCTTATGTAAAATAGGAAATTATGAAACGAATTGTACAGATAAGTTTTATTTTAACATTGCTCCTTGCCTTTAATGTATTCAGTACCAATGCCCAGTGCAAGGGTTTTGCAAAGAAAATTTGTAAAGAAGAGCTTGGGGCTTATACACACGACGGTAATTATCATGCTGCCATCCTGGTTGAAGGAGAGGAGGCAGAGCTGTATAAAACCTTTTACAGTGACCAGGATTACAGGCTTGCAATATGCGGTTCAGATAATCTGCCGGCTATAGAGTTTACGGTAATGGATGCCAACAGTAATATCCTCTATTCAAATGCTGATAATGATTATGGCAGGACATGGGACTTTAATCTCGAATCCAGCCAGCAACTTAAAATTGTAATTAAGGTAAGCACCTTTGAAGAAGTGGCTGATGACCCTGCCAGCGGTTGTGTAGCTATTATGTTTGGGCTCATGACAAAATGATTTATTGAAAACATTTTTTTCGAGGGACCTGAAGGGTCCCTTTTTCTATTTCCCCAGTTTCCCGGCAAGCCATTTCCCCGTATACGATTCATTGCATTTTATGAGGTCTTCAGGAACCCCTTCAAAAACTATGTATCCACCTTCTTCCCCTCCTTCCGGACCAAGATCGATTATCCAGTCGGCATTTTTTATTATTTCAACATTATGTTCTATCAGTATAACCGAGTTGCCTCTTTCAACAAGGGCATTAAGTGAATTAAGCAATTTGTTAATGTCATGGAAATGCAAACCCGTGGTGGGCTCATCGAAAATAAACAGGATATGGCTATTCTGTTTCTCATTTGCCAGGAAGTAGGCAAGCTTTACCCTCTGGCTTTCTCCACCGGAAAGAGTGCTTGATGACTGACCAAGTTTAACATATCCAAGCCCAACATCTGAAAGAGGATTCAGGCGTGACACAATTTTTTTCTCTGTCTTCCCGTTTGATGCACCGAAAAATTCAATCGATTCATTTATTGTCATCTCCAGTATATCATATATATTTTTATCCCTGTATTTTACCTCGAGTATTTCTTTTTTAAACCTCTTACCCCTGCATTCTTCACAGGTAAGTTCTACATCAGCCATAAACTGCATTTCAACCTTGATAGTTCCTTCTCCCTTGCACTCTTCGCACCGCCCGCCATCAATATTAAATGAAAAGTGCGAGGCCCTGTAGTTACCCTGTATGGCAGCCTGCTGTTCGGCAAACAGTTTTCGTATCTCATCATAAGCCTTGAGGTAGGTTACGGGATTTGACCTGCTCGAGCGCCCTATAGGATTCTGGTCGACCATCTCGATCCCGCTGAGCATGGAAATATCTCCCCCAATATCCCTGAATTTGCCTGGTTTACCCGAAAAACCTGAAATTATGTTCCTTAACGCAGGATAGAGTATATTATTAACCAGGGTCGATTTTCCCGAGCCGCTTACCCCGGTAACCAGGGTGATTGTATTGAGGGGAAAGGTAACGTCGATATCCTTCAAATTATTTTCCCTGGCCCCGCCGAGCCTGATATGATTATTCCATCGCCTTCGTATAGGTGGTACGGGTATTTCCCTCCTTCCGGACAAGTATTCGGCAGTAAGTGTTTGCGCAGTACCTAGTTCAGATACCCTGCCCTGGAAAATTAATTCCCCGCCAAACCTGCCGGCCTCAGGTCCAATATCAATTACCTGGTCGGCCGCATTGATTATTTCTTCTTCATGCTCAACGACAATCACTGTGTTACCCATATCCCTGAGATTTTTAAGAACCTTCACAAGCAGCCTGGTATCACGGGGATGCAGGCCAATACTTGGTTCATCCAGGATGTATAAGGAACCAATGAGGCTGCTTCCAAGAGAAGTTGCCAGATTAATCCTCTGTGATTCACCACCTGATAATGTTGAGGATAACCTGTTGAGAGTGAGATATGAAAGACCTACATCAAGCAGAAATTCCAGTCTTGACCTTATCTCCGAAAGAAGCCTGGCGGCTATTACTTCTTCATGGTGGCTTAGCCTGAGTGTCCTGAAAAATTTGTCAAGCTCTGAAACAGGGATAGCAGTGAGTTCATGCAGTGCCCTGCCTTTGATTTTTACATAGGAACTTTCTTTGCGTAACCTGTTACCCTTGCATTCAGGACACCTGGTCTTACCCCTGTACCTGCTTAACATTACGCGGTATTGTATTTTATATTTTTTCTTCTCGAGGTAAGTGAAAAACTTGTTTAAACCGTAGAAGTACCTGTTGCCTTCCCATACAAGTGCTTTTTGTTCTTCCGTAAGCTGGTACCATGGTTTATGAATGGGAAAATCAAAAAGACCGGAATTCCTGATCAGCCTTTCTTTCCATTTTTTCATCTTTTCTCCCCTCCAGCAAATAATGGCATCATCATATACAGAAAGGTTCTGGTCGGGTATGACAAGGTCCTCGTCAATGCCTATTATCTTACCGTATCCCTCACACAGAGGACAGGCCCCGAGGGGATTATTAAAACTGAACAGATGTTCGTTGGGTTCAATAAATTCAATGCCGTCGGCCTCGAATTTGTTGGAAAACTCCTCATGCAAAAAAATATCCTCGTCTTCGGACTCCACAATACACCTTCCACTGCCGGTGGTAAATGCCGTTTGTACGGAATCAGCAATCCTGCTTAGATTGTCAGCATCCTTATCAACTGATATCCTGTCTATGACAACCAGCAACTCCTGATTAGGCCCGATGCTCATGTCAACAGGGTGACCATCGTTTATCTTAAGTATTTTATCATTGACTTTAATCCTGTTAAATCCCTGTTTCTTCAGGAAGGCCAGGTATTCTTCAATAGCAATATTTCCCGGTATGGTATTAGGAGAAAGAATGAGCAGGCGGGTTCCCGGTTTTTGCTTTGACACGAATGTTACTACATCATCCACACTGTGTCGCTTCACTTCCCTGCCTGAAACGGGTGAATATGTGCGGCCTATACGGGCATACAGGAGGCGCAGGTAATCATATATCTCAGTCGAGGTGCCTACTGTTGAACGCGGATTCCTCGTGTTTACCTTCTGTTCAATGGCAATGGCCGGAGGTATCCCACTTATAAAATCAACCTCGGGCTTGTTCATGCGCCCCAGGAATTGCCTTGCATAGGATGAAAGACTTTCCACATACCTTCGCTGTCCCTCAGCATATATCGTGTCAAAGGCAAGAGACGATTTTCCGGAACCTGAAACACCTGTTATTACTATCAGGTTCTTTTGAGGAATATCCAGATTGAGATCCTTTAAATTGTGAACCCTCGCCCCTTTGATACTGATATGGTCCGATACTCTCTTTGTCATACAAAAATTAATGGCTTTCTTGCAAAATAACCGGGGCAACAAAAGTAATATTTTTAATTTTAATTTATTTTTATTTAATTGCAGTCTGTATTTCACTAAACCATTAATTAAAAAGGAGAACTGCCTATAGAAAAATTCTACTCTTAACCAATACGAGTAAGAATGATATCAAACAGTACTGACCAGGAGTTAGTAAGGCAGTTCATAAATGGTAATCGCTCTGCAATAGAAAATCTCATTAGTCGTCATAAAAACAAGGTCTTTACGTATATTTCCATTTATGTAAGAGAACAAAGCCTTGCTGAAGATATTTTCCAGGAAACATTCCTGAAGGTAATACATTCGCTAAAAGCTGGTAAATATACTGATAATGGCAAGTTCCTTTCATGGGTGATGAGAATAGCCCATAACCTTATCATTGACCACTTCAGAAGGGAAAAGCAAATGAGGTTGCTTTCCAATGATGATTATGAAAACGATATTCTAAATGAAAAGAGATTTGCAGAAGATAATATTGAGGACAGCCTTGTAAAGGAACAGATCAAAAATGATGTACGTGTCCTCCTTCAGAGGCTGCCGGAAGATCAGAGAGAAGTGGTTATGTTACGTCATTATGCAGGACTCTCATTCAGGGAAATTGCCGAACAGACTGAAGTAAGTATAAATACAGCACTGGGACGAATGAGGTATGCCCTTATCAATATGAGAAAAATGATAGAGGAAAAAAGCCTTAATCTGACAATTAATTAAGATTCTGACAATAATTTTCCGGTGGCATCGTTTTTTATAAAAAGAAACAAAATGCCTATGGATAAAAATTTTACCCGGTTCTTACGATATTACCAGATTGATACCTCGGCAGTGGACCTTTTCTCAGATGCCTTTGGCTATGAATACAGCCTGCAGGAAATGATACCTGGTTTTATAAGTATAAGCGAAAAACCTGGCGATAGAATTGTAAATAAACTTTTGCTTGCTATCGACAGGGCGGTTGACAAATATTAAATTATTTAGCCTTAGATAAAAACACGGAGTTTTTCCGTGTTTTTTTTGTATTTTTAAATTTATAATGATATATTAGCGATATCAAAACAATATCATAATTTAAAACTAATAATTAAAACCATGTCAAACGAAAAAACATTTAAACCGGTATCGGGTTACCTGTTCCTCTTAGTGGCGCTTGTAATCCTTGCAGGATCGATCCTGGGATTTTATTATGAAATAATATGGCCTGGCATTGTGCTGGCGCTCCTATTCATTTTTACGGCCGTTGGTTTCACTGTTGTAAACCCCAATGAATCATGTGTTATGGTATTATTCGGTGCTTACAAGGGTACTGTTAAGCTTAATGGTTTCTTCTGGGTAAATCCTTTTTATGTACGGAAGAAGATATCTCTTCGGGCTCGTAATTTTGACAGTGACACCATCAAGGTAAATGATAAAATAGGCAATCCAATAAAGATAGGATGTGTTCTTGTCTGGAAGGTTGAGGACACTTATAAAGCTGCCTTTGAGGTTGATGATTATGAGCATTTCGTATTTGTTCAGAGTGATGCTGCGATAAGAAAGCTGGCGGGCATTTATCCCTATGATAATTTTGAGGATGAGGATGCTGAGATAACACTCAGGAGCGGGGGAGAAGAGGTAAATAATGAGCTTGAGAAAGAAATACGGGAAAGGCTTGAGATGGCAGGTATTCATGTTATAGAGGCGAGAATAAACTATATAGCTTATTCAGAGGAGATTGCAGGGGCCATGTTAAGACGTCAGCAGGCTACTGCTGTAGTAGCTGCGAGGTTTAAGATTGTGGAGGGAGCCGTATCGATGGTTCAGATGGCACTTGATCAGCTCAGTAAAAAGGAAATAGTTGAGCTTGACGAGGAGAAGAAAGCTGCTATGGTAAGCAATCTGATGGTTGTATTGTGTGGCGACAAGGATGCAACCCCGGTAGTTAATGCTGGAACCTTACACCAGTAGATTATGAGTCAGAAAAAAGCATTTGCATTAAGAATTGATCCGGAAAAGCTGAAGGCAATTGAAAAATGGGCTTCGGATGAATTTCGAAGTACAAATGCCCAGATAGAATGGATTATCGACCAGGCTCTTCGCAAATCGGGCAGGCGGAAGCCCGGATCAAAAGCTCATTGATTTATGAAATATACCCAGCAGCAGGCTGTAAGGCCTGCTGTTTCTGTTCTCAGACGACTATTACCAAGGCTCAGGGGAAGGTAATCATTCCTGATTGCAAGATCTATCTCTTCCCTGCTGAAATCTCCCTCCGGTCCTATCAGGAACAGAGCGTTTTCGCCTTTTAAATAATTAACAGCCAGTTTATTGCCTGTTATTTCACTATCCAGGTGGGCAATGAATTTTTTACCTTTAAATTCCCTTTTTACAAAATCAGGAAAGCTCACAATATCATTAATTTTTGCAAGATGTGATTTAAACGACTGCTTCATTGCAGACACAGTTATTTTTTGAAGCCTATCCTTATTTATTTTTCTTCTTTCCGAATGCTCACATACCAGGGGACTTATTTCGTCAATTCCCAGTTCGACTGCCTTTTCCACAAACCATTCCATCCTGTCTGAATTTTTTGTGGGGGCTATTGCTATATGCAGATAATAATCGTGTTTATCAAATGAAGGCATTGTGCCTCTAATTTCAGCCCTGCATTGCAGTGGATCATCATTGATTATTCCAGCCTCATATACAGTGCCTCTGCCGTTGGTAACATATACGGTATCCCCGGTTCTGTGGCGAAGAACTTTAATGATATGTTTCGATTCGTTTACATCGAAGGTAAATATACCTGCTTCCAGTTTATTTGAATAGAACAGTTGCATTCTTTTTATAATTCACGGTATTTGATAGGATCGTCAACAACACCCTCATCCTGCTTTTCCCCTTCCATTTTCCTGAGGAAATCGTCAAGTCTTTCCTGCACACCTACCATATAAGTATAGGGGGTGCGTACTGAGTGGTCAGGATGACGCCGGTTTCCGGTTTTCTCTTCTGCCAGTAGAGTATTAAAACTGCTATTTCCCGACAATGACATCATTACGCCTCTTGTATAGCTGAACCAGTACCAGGTGGCATCATCAACCTTAAGGTAGATATCAAGTATATCGCCGGATCGTCTTTTCTGCAATTCTACAAAACCATCCACGTAAACGTTCATAGCCTGTTTTCCCACGAAGCCCAGCCCTATCCTTCCTTCAGACCTGTAGGCCTGGGCTTCCTGGTTCCAGACCATTTTAAGGTCATTGAGCACCAGTTCGGGCTGGAAATCCCCGGGCAGTGATCTGGAGATGCCAAAAAGGTCCATTTCCTCTTTAAGCCTTGCCGCCGCATCTTCTCCCATGAGGTTTTGCATGGCAAGGTTATAGTTATTCCCGCTGATGTCAACGGGTTTGAGGGTGGGAATAAATCTTATTTCTTCAGCCATAATATTAAGTGCCGGTTCGGAGAAATGAAAATCGAAGGCAACAACAAGGTCAAGTCTTACTATATCTGAATCGGTTTTATGATTAACATTTCCCGCACTGCTAATATTCATGAGTCCGTAATCGAGCCCGAGGTTGACCGGACCCTCACTGTATATTTCACATGTATTCCGGTCGAAGGTAATAATACTGCCGGCAAGGGCAGGATTGGCCAGTTTTTCCTTTTGTCCCACTTTATACTTTCCTTCCTCTTTATCGTAGACTATATGGCCCATTGCTTTTACCAGGGGGGTGTCGCTCCACGATTTGCCGGGAGACAGGAAGGAAGAATAAATATGGGTTGAATCTATTGTTATATATGATCCCACGGTTATAAGGCTTCCGTTAAGGCCCCGGGGCTTGTCACTCACCGGTATCATTACCATATCGGGATTTATCTCACTTTCAAACTTCATGGGCGAAGACCCGATATTATCGCAGTTGTGCACTATGCCGGCACTTCCAAGGAAATAAAGATGATCCTTATCACCGGTAAAACTTACGTCTCCCTGGAAGGTAAACCAGGGACTAAGCATAAAATTTTCGAATGCAGGAATATGTCCCTTGCCTTCGGACCTCAGTGAGTCAACGGTTATTTCATCAAAGCTTATGCTTTGCACGCTTCCCGACTCATCAATATAATCATACAGGCCACTTGCACTATATCTGGTGCTACTTATTATATTAACATTTGCATCATGAATCAAATGCCTGTTGTTAATAGCAATGAGAGCATTCTCTATGGGATCGGTTCTGGCTCCCCTGCCAATGGCCAGTGTTCCATTCTCGGGTTGTATGAGGGCATCGGCCACTGGAATATAATTGATATTCTCTGCAATTATTTTTTCTTCGTCCAGCATGTATTTCCCGGTACTGGCGCTGAAACTGATTGTGTCATTAAGCATGTTTGTACTGAAAAAAGTCGGTTTTTCAAGGGCATCAGGATTTTGCCTCAGTAATTCATCGGCTTTCATTAATTCTTTACCATCCTTATTTTTCTGGGACATCGTCAGGACTCTTTCCTGCATGTCGTACTCGAAATCTGTCATAGTACTTATATAATTCACTTCAGGGAATTTAACCATGGAAGAATCGCTGTTAAGGCTGAATGCCGATTTATTTGTTTCAAAATTGATTGACACCCTGGCATCATCAGCTATAAAAGCAAATCCTGATTCGGAAAGTGATTTAAGGTAATAGCTTGCTGAATCGGTATAAATAGACAAAGGGCTAAATGAGTATTCAGATCCCCTGAGATAGGAGTCTTTAAGATTTATTTCTCCCTCACCTGACAGCCCGTTACTTTTAAGAAGGAGTTTTCCTTTCAGGGTGGTGCCGTTATCAAACATACTGAAATTAGAGTTGGCGGCAGGTAGAAAATAAAATTCATCATTATCAGGATACCATTTAATGTCGGCAGGCCCGGCATTCACTTGAGGGAAGACAGTATTAGAAGTGATGGTCATTTTTTTTGCAGTGGCAAGGACCGAATCGGGGAAGAAGCAAAATTCTTCCGATTCCAGGTAGGCTGTCAGATAATTCAGGCTGCCATTTACTTTCATTCCCTGGTTGCTCATTTCTATCCGCTTATGGATCCTTCCTTTTCCGCCGTATACATCCATTCCTTCTTCAGGTATATTATAGCTGAAGCCCAGGGAATTATCGTGTTGGAGGGTTAGTGTCTGCTTTAATGTGTCAATAATCTTTCCGCCATGGAAGGTGCCTTGCAGTTCAAGGTCAGATGGTCTCAGCCTGTCTGTATTTTCAAAGGTGAAAGGTTCAAGCCTGAAGAAGTAATCAGACTGGGGATATATTCCTTCGAGCCCCGGTATCCTGTCGTAAAACACATAAGATTCTCTGTGCGAGTTGAATATGGGATACTGTTTCAAGCCGGCCAGCCCGGATTTATTTTGAGGATCGTCTATAAGCAGTTCGGCCCTTGTCATCTGAATAAGATCCTCAACCTTCCTTGCCAGCGCTCTTCCCTCCTCATTAAACTCTCCGGTTTCAATTGACAGCATGATGGAATCAACTTTGTTAAACCTGATCTTGAATGTGTCATAGCTGAATTTAAAATCGTTGCCGAATACGGTAATCATGCCTGCCTGGACGACACCATCAAATTCAAATGACCTGTTTTTTTCAAGTATTATGCTTCTGTCGTAAGGATAAATACGAACATTTTGTGAATCGCTGAGGAAGATCCTGGGTATCCCTTCAATGTTCATTTGATAATTTTGCAGGTCCAGAGTGGCATTGTCAAGAGGATTTCTTGTTTCACTGAAGATACTTATTACATCATAATCCTGTTTTTTCCCGAAGGCGTTTATGTAATCATAAAGTTTTTGTTTTATAGTTACCTCATTATTTAGCCTGTCAAAGAAAAGGAAGCCTTTGTTTGCCAGGTCGATACACAGGGCCATTACGACTTCATAGGGCTGGTTCATCCATCTTGCAAGTTGTCCCACGGGGAAAGTTTCATTATAATACCATTCAGAAAAAGACTTAAGCCTGAAGAGTGGGTGGTAGTCGTCGATACCCATAAGGCTGAGAAATTCATTTTCGCTGAAATATGAGCTTGATTCAAAGTAGGCCTGGCCTATACTTGCTCCCCTTGCCCTTGAGAGTGTAATAAGCGATTCGTCCATCTTCCAGCTCAGGTAATCGAAATACATATCCATTTTGTGATATGAATTGAAGTATGGACTTTCTGAAGTGGGAAACCTTGACTTGTAGGTATTGAGTTCCTTCCCGGAAACGTTATAGCTAAAAGCTATATCGGAATGAAAGATTGAATCATTCCCCAGGTACAAAGTGAAAGCTGTGCTCTGTGTCTGGATATTTTTCCTGTTAAAGATGAAGTTGTTTGAGGCTGCCTTAACAACCAGTGTATCTTTTCTGTATATCTTTATTACTGCAGGTGTGTAAGATTCTCCTTTACCTATTACCACAGCCCCCTCGAAGGCCAGCCCACCCGTAAAGTCAATATTTTCATAAATGTCATCGAGAAAGAAGGTTTTCTGGTAGGTTTCAAATTTTGGGTAGGATGCATTTTCAGTTTTACTTATATTTATTGCCCTGTCGCTCAGCTTTCCGTAAACAGGTTCATCGAAGTAGCTTGTGTTTGTAAACAGTACTGAATCTATTTCGAAGGATGATTTGCCAAGGTCAATGGAATAGGATTCTGCTATGGCATATACTTCATTTTCGGGGTACCCTGCCTTAGCCCAGGTGATCATCCCTCCTTTTCCCGACCATTTCCCTGAGGTGGGGCTATATGATCCCTGTGTATTATGAATGACAGTGCTGTCACGCTGGGCATAGCAAATAATATCTGACACGGGTATTGAAATTATAAAGGCTGTATCATTGCTGAAGCTGAACCTGTTAACTGTGGTTTTCCATGTCAGGCTGCTGGATCTGTATATTATTTTGTCCCGTATAAGGTCTGAGGCTGATCTTATGAATGCCGTGATTTCACTTACTCTTGCATCGGGTTTCATGGCCAGGTTATTAAGCCCCTCCAGCCAGGTATTGAATTTAGCATAGTCAATGTCGTAATTGATGAAAGTCATTAAGGTGCCTATGAAATCAATGAAGTGGGGACTGGGTCTCAGCCTTTTGTTTTCAATATTCATAGCGGCTTTAATGATCAGGGGACGGGATGAAGTATGTATCAATGTGCTGTCCCAGGCACTAACCAGGCTTTCAAGTAAGGCAGTCTGATCCTCGTTGAGGTTAGGACCCATGAAACTGACTAATTCGCTGCTGAATGTTTCCTGCTCACCGGAAAAGGATGACCTTGCCTGACCATTGACATTATAATTCAATGACAGGAAACAGGCCAATACAGTCATAGTCAGTACCTGTTTCATTTCCCGGGGAATGAATCTATTATTTTACAAAAGTCATCTTCATTAAGTGAAGCTCCTCCTATAAGCCCTCCGTCAACATCCTCCATCGAAAACAGTTCAGCGGAGTTGGAGGGTTTACAACTTCCACCATAAAGGATAAGAGCTTTTTCTGCTTCTTCTTTACCAAATAGTTTATAAATAATTGATCTTATATATGAATGCATCTCCTGTGCCTGGCCGGAACTGGCTGTCACTCCGGTACCTATTGCCCAGACAGGTTCATAGGCAATGATAATATCAGCGAGATCTTCCCTGCTGATACCACTTAAAGCTTTTTCAATCTGCGATTTGACGATTTCGAAATGCTTCCCTTTCTCTCTTTCGCTTAGTACTTCGCCGCAACAGAATATGACCCTGAGTTCATTTTTCAGGGCTATTTTAATCTTCGTATTAAGAAGTTCATCATTTTCATTAAAATAGCTTCGTCTCTCGCTATGCCCGATTATCACATATTCTGCCCCTGTCGATTTTATCATTCCTGCTGATATCTCACCAGTATAAGCTCCGGCGTCATGATCAGAACAGTTCTGTGCTCCTGTGCTGATATTAGGGGCCCTTAATGATCCGGCTATATGAGCCAGGTGAATATAGGGAGGGCATAGTATCACATCAACACCGGGCAGATCGTTTCCGAGAAGGAAATTATCCACCGCCTGTGCGAGGGAAAGTCCTTCTGCATGCTTCATATTCATTTTCCAGTTCCCGGCAACAACTTTTCTTCTCATAATATCTGTTTGTTTTTTTTCAGTTTACGCAATATAAAGTTAGTTATATAAGAAAATAGCAAAATACCTGCCATAATGGAAAGAAGGATCACAGTCCTGTTCTTACTTTTCACGGGGAAGGAATTCAGTATTATTTCGTCTAATTTATTTTTTTGTGGCAGGTCCCTGCCAGCCCATTTCTTTGTTATGGTACCTTCACGGATAACCATAAAGCCCGGGTTTGAGCGTATAATGGTTTTCATGGTTGTCTCATCAACATAAAATATATTGGGCAGTCCTTCGTAATCATCAATAAATGAAGGTGTTGAAGAGGTAAGTATATAAAAGCTTATGCCGGCGTCCTGGCAAGCCAGACCTGATTCAATACCTCTGTCAATTAGATCCGCATCAGCTTCAGAGAATTTGATGCTTAGCATTAAAAAGCTGAATCCCTCATCGTTGAGGATTATATCCGTGAGGTCCTGCCCGTCAGGCGTGATCATGCTGAAGTCATGGATTGGAGGTTCATAGCCTTTTTTTACCAGCCGGGACCGTGAGTCGACGAAGGTCCATGTTGTGTCATCGGAAGGGTAGTTTTCCAGAGTGAACTCTTTCTGCTTTCCGTCTTTTTCATATATAAGTGTTGTTTCATATTCATCGATCGGGGCTCCGTCGGGTATAGTCATCTTTTCAGGAATATTGGCGCCGGTATGGTATGGTCTGAAATCAATTACCGGAAGATGCCTGTAACTATAAGTGGTAAAAAGAACGAAAGCAGCTGTTATAATGCTTATTGCAAGCCATTCATAAAGCGGAGTTGAAACAGTCTTGTAATTATTCCTGTTAACAAAGACTATAACCGCGAATACGGAAATTATTATGTTCTTGTAAAAAGTTTGCCAGTTTGTAAGGTGAATTGCATCGCCAAAACACCCGCAGTCAGCAACCGGATTGGCTATGGCCAGGTAAAGGGTAAGAGGTGTGAAGCCAAGCATAAAAACTAACATGCCCCATGCTGCAAGCCTGGTCCTTATGCCGGTTAAGACTGCAAAACCGGTAATAAACTCAGCCGTGCATAATATTACACCCAGTATATAAGCCAACGGTTCCAGTGCATCGAGGTTAAAAGCTGTAAAATAATCAATGAATTTATACATCGAACCCATGGGATCAATAGCCTTTACCAATCCTGAAAATATAAAGACCATACCCGCAATATACCGGCTTACATTTTTCATATTGATTATCCTATTATTTCGTTTTTCTTTAATAAATCTATTATCCGGCTGAAGATCTCGTCCGGCGAAAGTATAGCACCTTTTCCTTTTGCGCAGTTAATAATTTCCAGGGTTCTGTCACCTGCCGCGGTTTCAATATAAACCTGTCTGACCTCTTTTTGAAACTCAAGGTTGATTTCATGAATATCATTGTTTCCGTTGAGGTATTTCCGGTCAAGGCCTGACCTGTCTTCCCTTAGTTTATTCTCAGTAAACTCAAACGGCACATCGAGGAAGATGTTAATGGCAGGTACAGGAATTCCGAAATGCCTGAATTCAAGGTTTAAAATCCATTTCTTCAGTGTTTCCCTCTCTTGTTTGTTTGTAACTTTTGCACACTGATAGGCAATGTTTGAATAGACATAACGGTCGAGAAGCACAAATTTCCCTTCCCTGAGCCATGAATAAATATTATCTGATACGTCTTTCCTGTCTCCCGCGTAAAGCATTGCAACAAGATAGGGATCGACTTCATTGACCTGGCCGTATTCACCCCTGAGAAAGCGTGATATAAGCTCGCCAAAATAAGGAGCCCCGGTCCTGGGGAAGTGTATGAATTCATGTACCAGACCTCTGCCAGTGAAATAATCCCTCAGTTTTTGTATCTGGGTGGACTTGCCGGAACCGTCAAGACCTTCTATTACTATCAGTTTCATCACGCTGCCTTAATAATTGGAACAGCTACAAATATAACAAGTAATGAATATTTAGCCTGACAAACAAACTAAAAGAACTAACAGTAACGAAAGAGATATTAACCCCCGGGAACTTTATGTGTTTTGAGGGTGCAAATTTAGGATCTAACTGTTATTTTTGTCTCTGTGTTGTTGATCGGTCATAATATGAAGTATGAATATTAATATCAGGGGTTCCCTGTTCGATCTTTCGGTACCAAGAGTAATGGGTGTACTCAATATCACACCTGACTCCTTCTACGATGGCAGCAGGGTGAACAGTGAAAAGGAAATATTGGGCAGGGCTTCGAAAATGCTTGAATCGGGAGCTGATATGCTTGATATCGGAGGCTATTCTTCACGTCCCGGTGCGGAGGACACAACAGAAAAAGAAGAGATTGAGAGAATTAGCCGTGCTCTTAAGCTACTGCGCAAGGAATTCCCCTCGGCAATACTCTCGCTCGATACTTTCAGATCATCCATTGCAGAAATAGGTATTGAGCATTTTGGGGTGGATATTATAAATGATATCTCAGGCGGAAACCTGGATAATAAAATGTTTGATGTCATTGAAAAGCATAAGGTTCCCTATATCCTGATGCACATGAAGGGTACTCCTCAAAACATGCATGTCAATCCCGTATATGATGATTTGATGGCGGAAATACTGAAATGGTTCTCTGAAAAAAAACATGCATTGGTAATCAGGGGAATAAAGGATATTATTATTGATCCCGGTTTTGGTTTCGGTAAGACTGTTAAACATAATTTTATTCTTCTGAACAAGCTTGAGCGCTTTTCTGTTCTTGGCCTGCCTGTACTTGCAGGACTATCAAGGAAATCAATGATATGGAAGACGCTTGAAATCAGTCCCTCGGAAAGCCTCAACGGCACTGTTGTTCTGAATACGGTTGCCCTGATGAAGGGGGTTGCAATATTAAGGGTTCATGATGTAGCTGAGGCAGTTCAGGCCATAAAACTGGTAAAGCGTTTAAGGGAAGGCTGAATTTATTTCACTTATATTTTTTACATTTGTCTGAAAGAATCAAAATTAAGATATGCCACCTATTTCCATTCTAGATATAATTGATATTATCCTTGTGGCTTTCATACTCTATCAGCTCTACCGTTTAATAAGAGGTACAGCAGCTATAACCATTTTCATGGGGATTTTTGTTGTCTACCTGTTCTGGAAAGTAGTAGAGTTATTGCAGATGGAATTAATCAGTTCCATAATGACTGCTGTGTTTGGAGGAGGTGTGATTGTGCTTATTATAGTTTTCCAACAGGAGATACGACGCTTCCTGCTTCTGATAGGAAGCCGTTACATGGGTGGGGGGAATTATTCTATCGAGCGCTTTTTCAGTGGTGGTTCAGTGGCTTCAAGGCAAAAACAGACAGACATAGAAGAGATTGTCAGAGCGGTTGAATGGCTTGTGGATTCAGGCTATGGAGCACTGATAGTTATTGCCAGGCGAAGTTCACTGGAAATGTATTCTGAGGGTGGCGAAATTATCAATGCAAGAGTGAGTGCTGAATTGCTGAAAAATATTTTTTTTAAGGACAGTCCTCTTCATGATGGCGCAGTACTTATTGAATCGGGGAAAATATATGCCGCCAGATGCCCTTTGCCTGCCACCGATAATCCTAACCTGCCCCCGCGTTTTGGTATGCGACACAGGGCAGCCATAGGAATAAGCGAGCTTACAGATTGTATTGTTATTGTTGTGTCGGAAGAGCGAGGGAAAATATCACTGGCTGAATTTGGAGAGATCGGTGAGAATATCAAACTTAATGAACTGAGAAAGAATTTATCAGAGGAAATTATTTAATACATATCCTGACATGAAACACATGGAAACAATGGCAGTTTTAATGATCATGCTATTTATGATCTCCTGCGGCAGTAAGGAAGAGAAGCCTAATATTATTTTTATTATGACAGATGATCATGCCCGTCAGGCAATAAGTGCTTATGGTTCTTACAGGAATGAAACGCCAAATATTGACCGGCTGGCCAGCGGGGGGATGCTGTTTGAAAATGCCTATGTTACGAATTCAATCTGTGCGCCAAGCAGGGCAGTAATATTAACAGGCAAACACAGCCATATTAATGGCAAGATCGATAACTCGGCTGCCCGCTTCGACAGTTCACAGGTTACCTTTCCAAAATTATTGCAGGAAGCTGGTTATCAGACGGCAATGATAGGTAAATGGCATCTGCGATCACAGCCAACAGGTTTTGATTACTGGAGAATCCTTCCCGGCCAGGGTCATTATTACAATCCTGATTTTGTTACTCCTGAAGGAAGAGAAAGAATAGAGGGTTATGTTACTGACATAATCACTGATCTGGCAATAGGATGGCTGGATCAGAGGCAGAAAGATAAGCCCTTCCTGCTGATGTACCACCACAAAGCGCCACACCGGGAATGGGAGCCGGCAATGAGGCATTATGATGAATATGTGGGAAAAACCTTCGAAGAGCCTGAAACACTGTTTGATAATTATGAAGGCCGCGGTACAGCTGCAAGAACCGCTGAAATGTCAATCCTTGATCATATGAATATGGCAGGTGATACCAAAATACATCCTGATATTTTAACCGAACTGGGAATTGAACCAAAAAGCGACTGGGATTTCAGGGCTCTTACCGGCAAGTTCGAGAGGTATACCGAAGAACAGCTCCTGGCCTGGAACAACGCATACGGTCCTGTAAACAGGAAATTCAGGGAAGAATACCCCTCAATGGATGAGGAAGACCTTATGAGATTTAAATATCAGCGATATATGCAGGATTACCTTGGCAGTATTGCAGCCGTTGATGAGAATGTTGGTCGCATAATCGATTATGTCGAAAATAATGGTCTGGCAGATAATACAATAATAGTATATACATCTGACCAGGGTTTCTACCTTGGTGAACATGGCTGGTTCGATAAGAGGTTCATGTATGAAGAGTCAATGAGTACTCCTCTCATTATAAGGTGGCCCCGTGAAGTGAAACCAGGAAGCCGGTCATCAGAGCTGGTTCAGAATCTGGATTTTGCGGAGACTTTTCTTGATGCAGCAGGTATACAGGCCCCGGAAGACATGCAGGGAGAAAGCCTTCTGCCCTTATTGAAAGGCAGGGATATTGAATGGAGGGATGCCCTCTATTACCATTATTATGAATATCCTGCAGTACATATGGTAAAAAAACATTACGGTATAAAAACCGACAGGTATAAGCTTATTCATTTCTATGATGATATTGATGAATGGGAGTTGTATGACCTCGAAAAAGATCCCCGTGAAATGAAAAGCGTATATGATGATCCTGACTATCTGGAAATTCGGCAGGAGCTAAAACACAAGCTGCAAGAACTGAGAATTTACTACAAGGACAATAATGAATTATGAATTCGGCAAGTCATAATTCATAATTCCCTTAGTGATTCTATAGCTTCAAGCAATACACCTGCAGAACCCCTGAATGTGCCTGATCCCCTGGGTTCCCCGCTGATGGTATACCATTCGTAAAAACCATCGTTTTCTATTACCCTTTTTATGAATGGTTCCAGCTCCGTTATAGCTTCTTCCATAAAACCATATCTTACAAGCCGGGGTATTAGTCTTGCCCCGAACCAAGTCCAGTCACCGCCATTCTGATACTGGTAAGCACCCATCCCTTTATTTTCAAAGCTGCCGTCAGGGTAGGGAGGGTACATTGTCAGCCCGACAGACATGGCACCGGCCGCTTCTACATTTGCTCTCATGATACGAAGGCTTTCGTTTACCTCATCTTTATTTAAAAGACCGGCTTCAATGGCAACAATAGTGCCTCCGTGGTAGTATATTTCAGATTCGTCCACTTCTTCAAATTCTTCACACCTTATATAAAGATGGGGTATAAACTTTTTTTCTATGCTGTCCCATAGATGATCCCGGGAGTTATTTTTAATATCCTCATATACCCTTACCCACCTGGATCTTTTTTCGTGATCACTGCATAAATCAATGAAATTATCGAGGGCGATAAGCATCATGGCATTATCATAAATATCAATACAGGGAATTGAAAGGTCATCCAGTTTAACTCCCCAGGGATGACAGGGCTGCACATCTCCCCAGTCAGCAGTTGCAGCGCCCCAGATCAGCCCATATTCATTGTTGAACCTGTGTTTCATCAGGAAATCAAGCATTTTTTCCATGCGGTCAATTACACTCATTCCATTAATTTCCGTAATAAGGAAATCACGGTCACCTGTTTCATCAATGTATTTATATACGGCCTGAATTAGGGATGTTTCCTGGTCAGTTTCGACCGTGTTTTTATGAAATACATAACCTGGCATATCATATCTCTCAAAAACACCATAATTATCGACAACATATTCTTCCGGGACCTGTTCATAGCCATCCACCATATTCCCATCAAAACCCTGGAAATAAAAAAACCTGAGAAGTACATCGCGTATGGTTTCCTGGGGTAAGACCCTGCATGAATATTTGATGAAAGTATTCAGATCCCTGGCCCATACCTGGTTGTAACCGTCACCTGCATTAAAACCGGTTTTGAGTATGTCCAGAGCCATCTGTTCCACTTTATCATAATCACTATTGGTTTTAATCTGCTCTTTCAAAGATTTCATGTTTTCCTGGGCCAGCCCTGCCTGTGAAAAGAGGATAATAAGAAAGAGGACGGATCTATTTAAGAACTTCATAAATCGATATTTATAATTTTAACAATAAACCATGCTTGCATTTTCGATGATAGCTGTGCTGCCTTTAAGGCAGGCTGATTTTTCCCGAAGGTCATCAGATGATATTTTATTTATATTCAGTATATTACAATCCCTGTCATTCAGTTCTGTGAGCATGTGTACATTTATTCTTTCTGTTTTGGATATAAGCGACAGGGCTGTACCCCCGTTTCCGCAATAATTTTTCCGGAGCTTATCAAAGATATCCTTCCTATTATTCCCCTTTAATGTTTTAAGAAATTCTTCGTTGCCTGTTCCATCTCTGCATTCAGCCAGGAGGAATAAATTTCCGCCGTCTTTTACAAAGGATGCAGCGTTGTGTAATGATTTATGTGCCTGGATAAAATTTATATCCTTTGGGAAACCTCCGGCAGTTGCAATTATATTGTCATATTTAATACTGCCGTCCTTCCTGAAATGATTATCATAAATACTGCACGCCGACAAAAAATCTTCATATGTTTTACCAATTATCAGCCTGCTTATTTGCCCCATGGCCCCGGGTATTCCGCTTATTATTATTTTTTCGGGCATTAATGCGTCAATTTCGCGCAGGTCTTCAGCTACCGGATTGCCGGTCAGTTGTCCTGACCTGCATTCGGGCCTGAGCAAGTACTTATCAAAATCTATGTACAGTTTATGATTTGAATACACGGACTCTCTTCCCGCCAGTCCCGGGAACAGGAGCTTTCTGCCCCCTCCATAGCCGGCAAAGTAATGATGGCTAAGGGCACCGAACAATACCAGGAGCTCATGTTTCAGAACATCCTTTCTTATTTCCACCTTCGTTCCTCTTTCAGTGGTCCCCAGGTATGTCATTGCCTGAATATCATCGCAGTCATGGTGAACAAACTCATACTTATTATAGATATCTCCGTAGATCATACAGCTTTCCTCAGCACTCTGTGCGGGATGAGTCCCGTAGGCAATATAGAATCGTATTGAACTCTCATCAAATCCCTTTTTTTTGAGTATTTCAATCAGCCATGGAAGGTATCTGTCATATTCACAAATCCTTGTTTTATCCGATATTACAATCCCTGCTGTAAGAAGCCCGGGCTTTATCAATTCAGATAATTCCTTAATGAATAATGTTTTATCAGGTTTGCTTCCGGGTGGTTTTATTTTAATGAATTGACTTGTAGCCGGTAGGGGAAGGGTGATATAGGTATTTCCGTATCTTAATCTATACTCCATGCTCTTATGTTCGTGGGGGGTGGTCAGTAATACTTAATTTCCATGTTAAGGGTATTATCTCTTACCAGGTAACAGATTTCTTCGCATACATCGCTAATGACTTCAACCCTGGGCCTGGTTGAATCTACGGCGATATATTCTTTGCCAAATTTTTCTACAGATACTGTAACCGAATATACAGAATTAAGACTTACATTGTAAGAAAATGAGGTGTATGTTTGTACATTATAGATTACCACCCCGTCTTTTATTAAGCCCCTGTATATGGTAACATCGTAAAGAAGGCCACTGCCGTATACTTCGCCAAGCTCAATGCGAAGGTTGCAGGTTTTTGGTTCAATTACAGTACATTCGCTGCAGTCAACCATTGCCAGTTCTTCACATGCTGTCAGAAAAAAGAAGCTTAACAGCAGTTGCAAACCCATTATTTTAGTAATTCTCAGTACCATCTTATGTTTTTTAAGGGACCACGCATCTTATCAAAATGTACATCATAGGATACACCCAGGGTAAACCAGCCGGGTCCTATTTTGTAAAGTCCGGTCTTCATGTACTCATAACCGGCATAAATATTTATATTCCCCTTGTTCCATCTCAGTAATGCCTGCGGCATTATTCTAATCCTGTCAGGTGGTTTGATAGTGGTACCCCTGTACTGGTGGGCAATCATATACCCGACATTGAGGTTAAGATCTATTGAGAAGCTACCCCTGGAATAATTTTCATGTAATTTAAATTCTTTACCGGCTCCCGCATAGATAATATATCTTTTGTCATAATACTGGTAGTATGTATCCGAAGAAGATTCTACCAGCACCCTTGTGAATGATGGCTTCATTTCAAAGCCGGCGTTCAGCATAACCCTGAGTAAGGGATCTTTAAAACTGAGGCCAAATCTGGCGTAATAGTCATGCATACATGTTTTGATTCCTGCCTGTATTTTAACATGATCGAAGCCAATTTTTGACGTTTCGGAAAACCCGGCATCATTTAATTGTGCCAGTATTTTTGACCTGCCGTATTTCCTGGCTATCAATACCGGTGATAAAATTTCGTTATTATTTTTATATCTCCCGGGCTTCAGGCGTTCCACCAGAAACTTATATGCTTCATAATTATTATTCCTGATTGCAATACCGAGGGCATCATATTTATAAGCATTAACTGCCTCCGGATCAGATCCGGCACGTATCAATAAATTCATTACCAGGGTGTCATTGTTCTGTGCTGCAAGCATTATCGGTGTATATCCCACATTATCAGATATATTGACATTTGATCCCGATTGTAAAAGAAGGTCGCTTATTTCTGCCTGACCTGAATAGACTGCTGCCATAAGGGGAGTAGACCCATCTTCTGACCGGGCTTCGATATCTGCATTATAATAAATCAGAAGGTCACACATATAGAAATAACCATATGCTGAAGCATAATGCAGGGGTGTGGCGCCATGACGATCTTTCAGGTTTAAGTCTGCATCGGCCCTTATCAGCGCTTCCGCAATCTCAAGCATATTATCCTTGGCAGCGATATGTAAGGCTGACTCCCCGCTTTTGGTCATTATCCCGGTATTAGGGCTGTATTCAAGCAGGGCTTTAACCGTGTTGAGCCTGTTATTGGCAACCGCATAAATCAGGGGACTGATATTCTCAAGGTCTGTGGCATCAACATCGGCTCCCAGTTTTACCAGGCGATGTACTTCCGAGGTATAGCCCTCAGCTGAAGCTATCATAAGGTTTACATCCAGTCCGTCCGGATAAGGAAGATAATCAGAAGTGTCAATGATGACAGGATATTGTTGCCCTGAGCTGGTGACACTTAGAACGATCAAAAAAAACATGATGCCTAAGCCACGCAAAAGTTCATTATCGAGGGTTTTATGAAGCATATGATTACAAAGATAACAAAAGCTCAATATACGAAATCTACTTATTGCATTTTAGATATTAATTTTTGAAATTTGCATTGCTTCGAAAAAAGGGCTACATTGATTAAGAGAAAGCAGAAGGAATTATAAATAAAAATCACTGGAATGAATTGGAAAATTATGCTCAGATTATGGGATTCTGAATCTTATAATAATAATATTGCACCTGTTACAAATGAACTGGCTTCAGAATTTGACCGGCTGGTCGGTTCACCACCTCCCCTGGGATATAAACCCGTAAGGGTAATAAATGATCTTTATTACGGCATGAGGGTATATACTCCCCTGGCCGAGGATCATTACAAGGTAGGACTGACAGTGGGTCATCTTACCTACGGGAAAGTGGCATACCAGTTTGCCCATGTGCTCAGTACAATATACACTGACCCCAGGCAGCTTACCTGGCTTGCCAATTCACTTGCCCACATGGCTTCATTCAGGTTCCTTGATCATTTTGCGGAAAAGTGGATAGATAACAGCCCGGGACCGGAATACGATGGTGAATATGAAGCTTTTTCTTTACTTAAATCCGAGAAGATAAAGACGGCATTTCAAAATGTTGATATAATGTTAAACCTGGCATCCAATGAATGGATTAAGGAGGAAGTACGTAAACTGGACCAGAGTATGGATTATGCCCCTGCCGTTCTTTTTGATTTAATAGGGCTGGAACTCCAGCCTCTCTTCAGGGAAGACTATACCTGGAAGATTTTTTCATACCTTGGTAAAGGCACAAGAACTCCGCTCAACGATCCTGATGACCTCAGGTGCAGACCAAGGGCCAAGCCTGATTTTGACAATCTCCGGGCGGCTGTTCCCTCCGAACTTAAAGACCTGGTTGACCGGATCTATCAAAGGTTACATTAGAGAGGGCATATACCATGTTGTTAATAAATTCATTATTTATTAACCCTGCACTTTTTATACCGGCTTCGATTTTTTCTATGTTTTGTTACCTTTGATCCAACAAAAACATAGCATGAAGGGTAAACACTACAGGTATATATTACTTTTTATATTTTTTACGGTTTTAAGTCATAACCCCCATCCTATAGGGGGAATGCGCCTGCCAGACACAGTTCTCACTCCTGAAAATACAAGGATAAGAAATGATCACAATGATGGGGAGTATTCTTATATTGACAGGTCATTTAATGATTTTCTTCGCTACTGGAAGGTTTCAGGTGCTTCTGTGGCTATTGCCAGGGATGGCAAACTGGTTTTTGCCAGAGGCTACGGGCTTGCTGATTCAAGCAGGAATATTGAGGTACAGCCATATCACAGGTTCAGGATCGCAAGCATTTCAAAGCTTGTAACTGCTACAGCAATCATGAAACTGCAGTCTGAAAACAAGCTCAGCCTGAGAGACAGGGTATTTGGTCCTGACGGAATACTTGACAACGAATATTTTAAGGACCCTGTCGACAGCAGGGCCTGTGATATCACTGTTGCACACTTGCTTGCCCACCAGGGCGGATGGAGTCACAGGTATGGTGATCACATGTTTATGCCGCATGTAGTTGCTGACTTCCTCGGCAAGGAATTACCGGTGACAACAGAAGATATCGTCAGGTTTGCCCTGGATAAGAAATTACATTATACACCCGGCATGGGAAGGTCATATTCAAACCTTGGATATGCTATACTGGGATTAATAGTGGAAGAGGTCTCAGGCATGAGCTATGAGGATTATTGTAAAAAGAAAATTTTTGAGCCACTTGGGATTTACGATTTTGAACTCGCAAGGAACCTGTATGAAGAAAAGGATCCTCTTGAAGTGAGATATTATGAACATGGTGATGCCCCGCCTAAAGAATCAATATATGGTACAGGTGAGATGCTTCCTGCACCTTACGGTGGTAATGATATTGAAGCACTTGGTGGTGCAGGGGCCTGGATAGCTACTGCACCGGACCTGCTGAAATTTGCATTGTCTGTTGACGGACTTGGAATGGGTGACGATATACTCCCTGAACCCTCTATTGAATTCATGACAGACCGGAGTAATGGATTCGCACCGGTGGGGTGGAAGGCTACAACAAAAAACGGGTACTGGTGGAGAACAGGCTCATTTGCAGGAACATCTGCCATGGTTAAGCGTAGTCCTGACGGTACCCTCTGGGCCGTTTTGCTGAATACCAGCACATGGAAAAGCTCAATGTTTACTAATGACATTAACCTGCTGATGTCGAGGGTGATTAATAATACTCCATCGTGGCCTGATACAGACCTTTTTTCGTACCAGCTGCCTGTCCCCATTGATCCCGTGCCTGACTACTTGGATTAATAGAATAATATTTCAGAAATAAGGCCGGCTATGTGTTTCACGGTTAATGTAAATATTACGAGGGAAGAACTGGAAAAAAGGTTCAATACAGCCTTCATCGATCATGAAAATTACCGTCCGAGTTATTATTATCATGCCAATTCCCTGCCTGAATTACCGGTTGCAGGCTTTTTCGGTAATGAATATAATATCAGGATGCTTAAGTGGGGGCTTATACCCGGGTGGGTGGCGGAGGAAGAGGAAGCCCGGAAAATAAGGTATATGACATTTAATGCCAGGGCGGAGACAGTGGCGACAAAAGCTTCTTTCAAAGGGCCGTTCAGGCGAAGGAGGTGCATTATTCCCGTAAGTGGATTCTTTGAATGGCAACACACGGGAGGAAAGAACATACCATGGTATATTTATCCGTCACACCCGGGGATTATGATGCTGGCAGGATTGTATGACCTTTGGAGGAATCCTGCCGACGGGAACAGTATCCTCACTTTCACGATAATAACAACAAGGGCCAATAAACTGCTTTCAGAAATACATAATACAAAAAAAAGAATGCCCGTGATCCTTCATGACGGGGAACTGGAAAAGTGGATCGACTGTAAGCCGGATGAAGAGGGAATAGATGCCCTTCCCGAACCTTATCCCGATGATGCCCTTAAAGCCCATACCATAAGTCCGCTTATAAGCAATCCGAAAATAAACAGGAACACACCCGAGCTGGTAAGGGAATATAAGTACCCTGACCAGTCGACCCTTTTCTGAATTTCAGTCATACCGAAAAGATTTAGTTCCCTTTGCCGGTACTATTGAGCCACAAACTGGTAGGTTATTGTACCTTCCTGTTTCCTGGGTGCTGAGGGGTCCGGATTAAACCTTGTCCTTTTAATTGCATCCACGGCAGCATCATATAAGCATTCGCTTGCTGTGGAACTCTCTTTATCATTATAGCTGAAGGCAGTTATTTCTCCTGAGGGATCAACAGTAATACTCATCACCACTATCCCTGCATTTTCACATTTGTAGATGGGGATTGGCAGTTTCAGATGGTACCTGCCCGGCAGATTGTAGTAAACCCGTGTGGGCCCGTCATAATTTGCTGCCAGTTCATTCGCAGACACCTGTTCAGAAAGGTCAATACTGTCTCCCTCTCCCGATTCAAAGGCGGTATCACCTTCGTCCATTTCTTCTGACAGTTTCTTCTGGCGATCAATATAATTATCTTCGCCGAGCTTGCCTTCCGCTATCATTTCTTCCTTAACCCTGTTGATATAATCTTCCTTGTTTATCTCTATTTCTTCACTGCTGGCAATATTTCTTATGATATCAGTAAACCTGTCGTCTCCCTTGAATAACTCCTCCAGGGTAACCGGAACCTCAACAATTTCATCTTCCTTAAATTCCTTGTCGGCTTGAAATTCAACAAGAAATTCGGACTGTTTTTCACGGTAGACAGAAGACAGTTTGGCTGACATGAATATTATACCTGCAATTATATGTATTATAATTGTACCTATGATGCCCACTATTTTGCCTTCGTGTCTTTTCATATCTTTTGCGGATACGAAAATATAAATTATTATTTTTACCACCTTATTAAAAACCGGCAAACTCAATTGTTAATGCAACAATCAATTATCCTGGAACAAATATCATACCTAGCTGTTCTGGTAATCATAGGTGTTATTGCATCTAAAATTGGAATCATTAAGGAAGGAGCAAGAGATGCCCTTGCGGAAATTATATTTAACATTACCTTACCACTGCTTCTCTTTACCAATTTCAGCAAGCTGGAGATGAGTCCTGTACTACTGAGAAACAGTTACCTGTTGATTATTATCTCCCTTGTGATGATTCTTGTAATGTTGCTCTTCGCCTACCTCTTCACAACATTTTTCAGTATGAAGCATGAGCAGAAGTCGGTTTTCGTTCCGCATAATGCTTTCGGTAACGTTCTTTATTTTGGTTTTCCTGTTGTTAGTGCACTCTTTGGTGAGCTGGGTCTTTTTTATGCGAGTATATACACCTTTGTATCAATAATGCTTCTATGGACAGTTGGTATATACCTGATTGCCAGGAAAGGAGGTATGAGTTTAAGTAAGAGCATGAAGAATATGCTCAACCCCAATTCAGTGGCCATTATGGCAGGTTTTGCCCTCTTCCTGCTGAATATTAAAATACCCGGCTTCCTCTTAAAGCCCTTTGTCAGCCTTGGAGGCACAACAATTTATCTATCAATGCTATACATTGGAGCACTGCTTGGATTAATGAAGGTCAGGGGTGTTTTTACAGATAAGCTTGTTTACCTGACTTCTGTTAATAAAACCCTCCTTTTCCCATTTCTGTTTATCCTGGGATTTGCAGCCTTAAATAAAAATATCACAGGCGGGATTGACCCTCTTATTGTTTCCGTTGTAATAGTTGAATCTGCTATGCCGTGCATGGCAAACATAGTTATTATAGCCAGGATGTACAAAGTGGATGATCACCTGGCCACGGCAAATGTATTTGTGTCGACCATAATGAGTATAATTACACTCCCATTTATATACTGGGTCATGACTCAATTCCTGTAAATCCATGTAGCATAACCATCTTACCGCGGACACCATATCATCAACCTTCTCTGACCGACATGGCCGGACATTGTTCTTCCATCCTGGCCTGGTCTTAAAAGCTTATCATAAATTTAAAATTAAAACTTCTGCCTGTCAGGTAATTTGGTACCGCGTACTGTCTTGTTTCACCACTGAGGTTGTTAACTGCAGTGAGCCAGTTATAGGATATGGTATTTCTAATATCCAGCAGGTTGAAAATTTCAAAACCTGCTATTATTTCCTTAAAAAAAGAAAACATGCCAGGGTGGTCTTCACCATCATATTTGCTTTTGATAAGCCTGGTAAATCCTATGTCAACCCTTCGGTATGAAGGCATTCTCCTGTAGCTGTCATAGCGCTCTGAATATGGTGGACTCACCGGTATACCCGTGCTGTAGTGCAGGTTTACATGCGCCCTGTACGATGGATTTGAGGGGAAATAATCCTGGAAGAAGATATTTACGGAGAACCTGCTGTCAGAAGGAGCGGGAAAATACCCGTAGCCGTCGTTCTCAATATCATGCCTGGCATCCATAATTGATACAGAGATCCATGACTCGGCCTCTTTCACAAATTCGCCGTTAAGTCGCAGATCAATTCCTCTGACAAAGCCGGAGGCAATATTTTGGGCTGAATATATTATCCTTACATTATCGTATTTATAGGGTATGATGTTTTCCAGGTTTTTATAATATATCTCCCCTGTTAATCTCAGTGGTGTAAGCCCGATAAAAAAATCATAATTTGCTCCCAGGACTGTATGAATAGATTTTTGGGATCTGATGTCACTGTTTACCCTGCCTGACGGGTATCTCATTTCCCTGTAAAACGGTGGCTGGTAGTAAACCCCGCCTGCTATATAGAATCGCGCATTATTTGAAGGTGGGCTCCAGGAAAGTGATACCCTTGGGCTGAAAAGTAATTCATTTGAGAATGACCAGTAACTCAACCTTGCTCCACCCGTGAAAATAAATTGTTGACCTGAAAGAGTAAATGTATAATTATCAATGAGGTACAGATCAAATTTATTTGTTGACAGGCTTGTGTCATTTATTACCACCCTGTTGAGCATAAGTTGATTGTCAGAATATGGTATACTGTATCCGGCAGAATCAATTTTTTCCCATTCTCTTATCCTGTCGGTTCCTGTTTCATGGTTGTACCTGAATCCATAGCTTATTATATTACTGCCATATTCCCATCTGCCCTTATAGTTGAGTGTAAAAATATTGAAGCGCAGGATATTTCGCGCATGATTTAGCCAGCTTCCCACTCCTGCATTTATTATACTGTCACCGAAATTTTCTGAACCCAAGTTCTTATCCAGGAGGTTCAATGCGTAGGATCCTCTTATATCATATTTCTCTTCTTCAGCTGAATTATAATAGTGAGCTATGAACCTGTTATTGAAATTTTTTCCTGATTCCAGGTTCAGTGCTAATGCAAGGTTAAATGATTTGTAACTGTCTGCCTCAGAACCATCGTAAAGTACATACAGCTGGTAGGCTTCATTAATATTTCCAAAGGTACTCCTTCTTGAAGCCGGGATAAATGAGTATGTGTTTGAATTGTAAGTGGCCATCAAACTGAGATATGCCTTATCTGACAACTGGTAGCTCAGTAATGACTGTAAATCGTAAAATGATGGTTTATAATTCCCTTTTGTGTCCAGCGTCTGCAGAAGGAGCTGGTTGGTTTTATAGCGGGCGCCTGCAAGGTAGCTGAAACGCTCATTGTTTCCTTTACCTTCCAGATGGAAGGAATTTATAAGTAAGCCGGCTTTTACCGATGCTTTTTTTTCTTCAGGGTCCCTGTATCTGATATCAAGTACAGACGACATCCTGTCGCCGTAGGAAGCATTGAAACCTCCGGCTGAGAACCTTAGGCTACTGATCAGGTCGGGGTTCAGGAGGCTCAGCCCTTCCTGCTGCCCTGTCTTAATCATAACAGGGTGGTAAATTTCTATGTCATTTACATAAACAAGGTTTTCGTCATAATTACCACCCCTGACTCTGTACTGGTTCGATAACTCATTGCCGGAGTTAACCCCGGGAAGTGATACAAGCATTCTTTCCAGGCTACCCGAGACAGATGGTATGAGCCTGATGTCTTCCATGGATATGCTCTTAAGAGTGGGTGCTTCTCTTTGCATGTATTCACTTATTATTACATCTTCCAGGCGGGTTACCTCTGTTTTTAGTTCCGCGTTTATTACCAGTGTGTCTGGACTTGCAGTAAACGAGGTCTCATAATCTTTATACCCGACAAAGGAAAACACCAGCAGGTGTTTATTATTATCAGCAGGCAGTGAGAGTATATAATAACCATCTTCCCCAGAATAAGTACCGTAGGGCATATCCCTTATTCCTATATTGACAAGTGATAAAGGTATACCGGCAGTATCACAGATATATCCCCTGATAACAGTATTGCCGGGTTGGGCCTGTACCTGTATGAAACTTAATACAAGAAAAGAAAAGAAAACAGATCTGGCCATTTCAGGTATGCTTATCAGTTTAGTCGTAATCCGTATTATTATCCCTGTCTTTCTGTTTCTTTGATTCTTTATTCTTAAGAAGTCCGTTTTTCAGGCCGTCAATAAATTTTGCCCAGGCAAAGGGGTTAAAGAGGTTGTTCACCGGAGTCTGGTTCCTTGTCATTATCCTTTCTGCTTCCTGTTGCATGGCATACCTGTGTCCTGCTTCAGGCGTTATGTCCATATCTTTGTTAATTTGACTTTTAATAAGAGCTAGATTATTCTCCATGTTGGTAATCTCAATTTCCATAGGGCTGACATATTCGACTACTGCTCTTTTGAATTCTTCATAGGTTCTCCAGGGCAGTACAAGGACCGATCCTATATTAATGGTGTCGATGTTCATCATGAGATCTACCGTATATACCGGACTGTCGACGCCTGGAGGTATTCTGATAAAAGCAGGCTGGTATCCTATTGAAGAGAATATCAGTGTATCACCCGGATACGAAATTATTGAGAATATTCCTCTTTCATCAGTTTCAGTACCTGTCCTGAGACACCTGGAAATAATGTTGACGTATCTTACAGGCGTGTTTTCATTGTCGAAAACAATGCCATGTACCTGCACATATCGTAAAGGAGATATTTCCTGGGACAAAGCAGGCAGAAAAATGAAAATGTATACTATTATTGATACTAATCGATTCACGGCATATCAATATAAATATTTTATAAAGAAATGCAAATTGAATCGATTAAGGAAACATCAGGGTCATTTTATGATATTTTTAACTAATACTTTCGAATACCTGTCGGACCGGATTTGAAATTCATGCCATCAGGCAATTAAAACAAAAGCATCCATTATTTTAACCGGGTCCCTGGTGTTTATTCTTTTTTATGAGTTTCGGGCCATACCATAACCAGAATCCTGTTATTGCAAGGATCAGAAGGGCCAGACCGGCAAGGGAGGTATATATGATCTTGAAAAGGCCATCTCCGGTATTAAAGATATTGTCCAGGATTGATCCGTCATGGATATTTTCAACGATATCTGATCTCCTTTTTGAAATATTCAGTATCTCAGCAGTAGCAGCATCCAGTTGCACTTCCCAGTAATGATCTGTAAAAACAAATTTTACCATTCCCTTCGATGGTCTTGCATCAATGCGATCAAGTTCAGTTGATACGTTTTTACCGGTGTAATCAAGCAGAGCTTCAAAGGCAACAATTTTAAGAGTATCATATGACAACCATTCTGCCGTGTTAGTGGTTATTCCTTCATATGATCTCGGAAGGATAAGGTTTCCGGTGTTTTTCTTCCAGCCAAGTATGATACCTGTGGCCGGTATAAGCAAAAATAGTATAAACAAACCTGCAGCAAGCACTCTGTGTATCTGCCTTGATGTTTTTATAATTGATGCGTTCTTCTTGTTATCCATCTATCCGGGATTTCCAAGCCCCACTTAAAATTGCTGGCGAATATAAAGAAAAATCACTGGTTCCCCCATCAATCTGTTATATAGCAGTACAAATAGGCAGGGCTTAATTTAACAATTAAACAATAATTAATATCTTTAAAAAAATTAATCAGACCGATGAAGAAAGTACTGGTAATAGGTAATGGTAATGATTGCCGCAGTCTTATGATGGAAGGCTGGTTGAGGTATTACACCGGCAGTGAAGCCCTGATTTACAGTGCAGGTTACAGCCCCTCTGAAGTTAACCCACTCGCTGTAAGGGTTATGATGGATGCTATGATTGATATTACAGGTAGTGAACCCAATTCTGTAATGGATTTACCCGAGAAACAATTTGACTACATAATAAATATGGCTTAAGAAAAAGGAAGGGATATCATAAGCAAGCTTCCCGGCAATCCAACCGTTATTGAAAAAACATCCCAGGATTGTCGCACACTTGATGGAGATGAGGATATTATTCTTCAAAAACTTGCAGCCATCAGGGACTCTCTGGAAGATTTCTGTTTTGATTTTGTAAACGAACATATAAGAAGTCTGATTCCCGGCGATCTGAGGAATCATCTGAAAAAAGATGATTAATGCTTATGCAGGCAGAAATTTTAACAATCCATAAAACAATATCATATGTCCAGATTAATGTTACTGGGTGATGAAGCACTTGCCCAGGCTGCTATCGATGCCGGTTTAAGCGGGATGTACGCATACCCCGGCACTCCTTCCACAGAAATAATGGAATATATACAATCATCTCCGGATGCCGCCGGCAGAAATATTTGCCGTGACTGGTCGGCCAACGAAAAAACAGCTATGGAAGCTGCTCTGGGGATGTCATATACCGGTAAGCGTGCCATGGTTGCCATGAAACATGTAGGCCTTAATGTTGCTGCGGATGGTTTTATCAACTCAGCAATGACCGGTGTAAATGGTGGTTTGATTGTTGTTGCCGCTGACGACCCTTCAATGCACTCTTCACAAAACGAGCAGGACTCACGCTTTTACGGCAGGTTTGCCATGGTACCCATTTTTGAGCCTTCAAACCAGCAGGAAGCATATGATATGGTTTTTGATGCTTTTGAGGTATCGGAAAAATACAGGGTTCCCGTGCTTTTCAGAATAACCACGCGTCTTGCCCATTCACGGAGTGCCGTACAGCAAAGGGAAAAGCTGCCACAAAAGGAATTCAGTTTCCCTGCCGACCTGCGGCAGTTCGTTCTTCTGCCTGCCATAGCCCGGAGGAAATACAAGGTACTGCTGTCAAATTACGAGTCACTGGCCGGTGATGGTGATTATCAAAAAGCAAACTGGTATATTGACGGTGAAGATAAGTCCCTCGGAATTGTTGCCTGTGGACTTGCATACAACTACCTGGCAGAAAACTGCAAAGGCAGGAAATGTAAGTATCCCGTGGTTAAAATAGGTTTTTATCCTGTCCGTGAAGACCTGCTTTCAAGGCTGCAGGCAGAATGTGACAGGATACTTGTACTCGAAGAAGGCTATCCCGTTCTTGAAGAAATGATGAAAGGATTTCCCAGCTTGAATAATAAAATCAGTGGAAGGCTTGACGGGGCCCTGCCAAGAGACGGTGAATTGAATCCAAACCTGGTGGCCAAAGCCCTTGGTATGGAATCGGCTTACGGCATAGATATTCCGGATATAGTCATGAAAAGGCCTCCATCCCTTTGTAAGGGATGTGGACATGCTGATATGTACAATGCCCTTAATGAAGCAATGAAAGAATTTGGACCGGGCAGAGTTTTTTCTGACATAGGCTGCTATACACTTGGTGCATTGCCTCCCTATGATGCTATTAACTCCTGTGTAGATATGGGAGCGTCTGTTACAATGGCAATCGGGGCTTCAGATGGGGGTATGTTTCCATCCGTAGCCGTAATTGGTGATTCAACCTTTACTCATTCGGGTATGACGGGTTTACTTGATGCCGTGATTAAAAATGCCCCCGTTACCATAATAATTTCAGATAATTCCACTACCGGAATGACCGGGGGACAGAAATCGCATGCGACAAACAGGCTTGAATCAATATGTGCGGGTTTAGGTGTTGAAAAAGAGCATATAAGGGTGATAAATCCGCTCAGAAAATACCACGGTGAGAATACAGAGGTGATGAAAGAGGAAATTTTATACAAGGGTGTCTCAGTGATAATCTCACAGAGAGAATGTATCCAGACGGCGGCAAGAAGAAAAAAGAAAGAAGGTGAAAAAAAAGAAAAATAAATTTTATGAAGAATGATATAATACTATCAGGAGTAGGAGGACAGGGTATCCTGTCGATTGCTGCAGTAATTGGTTATGCTGCAGTGGAAAATAACCTATATTTAAAACAGGCTGAAGTGCATGGCATGAGCCAGAGGGGAGGTGACGTCCAATCGCATTTCAGGCTGTCAGATGAACCCGTGGCTTCTGACTTAATACCCTATGGAGAGGCTGATCTTATCCTCTCGGTTGAACCCATGGAGGCTCTGAGGTACCTGCCATGGCTTTCGGAGAACGGTTGGCTGGTTACTAACAGCAATCCCTATGTAAATATTCCTGATTATCCTGATTCACAGGATTTGCTGAATGAAATAAGAAAGGTTAAAAATAATCTTATTGTGGATGCAGATACCATAGCCAGGAAGACCGGGTCAATAAAAGCAGCAAATATAGTGATGCTGGGTGCCGCATCACATTTTATTAACCTACCGTGGAAAAGCCTTGAAAATGCCGTCCGTAAGCTGTTCGGGAGAAAGGGGGAGGACATAATTGAATTGAATCTAGAAGCACTTGCCGCAGGTCGTGATCAGTACAAGGCCTGAGGAATGAACTATGATAAGACAAATTTTTATTAGTGTATTGTTTATAATTCTCCTGGCTTTTTGTAAACCGGCAGAAAGACGGATCACGGAAGTATCTTAATTGCCAATTGAAAAATGGACTTGCATGGCTTGTTTTTCACACTGGCGACAGGCCGGATGACATGGGGAAGGGAACATGTATATGTGAACCAATAGGATTCAGCGGTAACCTGTTTGACAGGGATGGAAATGTTATTGAAGGTATGAGGCTGTATGATGAACTCAGCGATCTCTACCTTGTATGAATTATTATAGACTCACTGTTCTATAACACTTTCTGAATGCTTTAACGGAAGGATTATTACATTTGTCTCAATACTTAACCCTTAATAGCTATGAAAAAGACATTTATAATTATTGTTGTTTTGCTAACCACTGCTGTAAGCTATTCACAGAAGGCTAATTTTAAAGCAGCTGAGAAATTCAGATCGTCTAATCTTAACCAGAAAGCAGGCGACCTGTATGTCAGAGCAAACTGGATCCATGAGTCAAATAAATTCTGGTACTCATATAAAAAGTCTGACGGTAAAAATTACTATTATGTTGATGCCGATGCCAGGTCAAAGAAGCTGCTGTTCGACAGCCGTTATATGGCAGCCGAAATACATAAGTTGATTCATCGGCCTTATAACCAGCTGGATCTGCCGATAGAGGATATAGAATTTGAAAAGGAAAGTACATCAAGATTTACTTTTAAGCTGGATTCTATTCGTTTCCTTTTCGATATGAACAACAGGAAACTGATTATTAAAGATACTGTTCCCAAAGAGGACAAAAGGGATAGATGGGCCACATACAGCCCTGATAGTACATGGATAGCCTATGCAAAAAACCATAACCTGTTTATAATGAAAGCAAATGATCCCGACAGCGTTGAAATACAGTTAAGCACTGACGGTGAACTGTACTACGGTTATGCAAGCAGCAGGTCGGATACTGCAAAAGATAAAAAAGTAAGGAGTATCGCCCGGTGGTTCAAGAATGAAGAAAAGCTGTATGTAATCAAGTCAGACAGCAGAAAGGTTGGTGACCTCTTTGTCATAAATGCACTTGCTGAACCAAGACCTGAACTGGAAACTTACAAGTATTCTATGCCGGGTGAGGAGAATGTCCCTCAGCTTGAACTAATAATTTTTGATGTAGATACAAAAGAAAGGACAGATGTGGACGTTTCAAAATGGAAGGACCAGAGACTGTCTGTTAGATGGACCTCGCAGGAATCAGCCGATAAAATGATTATTGAACGTAAGAAAAGGGATCTGACTGCACTTGAGATATGTATGGTTGACGTCAGGACAGGCGATCTTAAGGTCCTTTTCAAAGAGGAGCAGTATCCTTACATATACGATGGTTATGGCTATGGCGATCTGGCCGTCCTTAACGAGGGGGAGGATATAATCTGGTGGTCGGAAAGAACCGGCTGGGGACATCTTTACCTCTATGATGGGAATGGGAACCTGAAAAGACAGATTACGGAAGGGTATTTTGTGACTGGCAATATCATGAGGATCGATACCGCAGGAAGGGAATTGTTCGTACAGGCTTTCGGCCGTGAGAATGGCATACACCCTTACTATACTATGCTCTACAGGGTGCCTCTTGATAAGGGAGGCATGAAACTTATCAGTCCTGAAGATGCCAATCATTCGTTCAGCATGTCAAAAACCAATGATTACTGGGTCGATACCTATTCCAGGGTTGACATGGTTCCCCGTTCAGTCCTCCGTGATGCAGACGGGACTATCTTGCTAAACATGGAAGAACCCGATCTTTCGCGGGTTTATGAAACGGGATGGCAGATGCCGGAGCCCTTTGTTGTAAAAGCAAAGGATGGTGTTACGGATCTCTATGGAGTAATGTTTAAACCCTTCGATTTTGATTCAACCCGTAAATATCCAATTATATCCTATGTTTACCCGGGCCCCCAGACTGAATCTGTACCCTATTCCTTCTCCGTCAGTCAGAGATATAATACTGCACTTGCACAGCTTGGCTTCATTGTGGTTAATTTCGGACACAGGGGAGGCAGTCCCCAGAGGAATAATTATTACCATACCTATGGATATAATAATTTAAGGGACTATGCACTGGCTGATGATAAATATGGAATAGAACAGCTGGCCGACAGGTATGATTTTATTGATATCGATAGAGTGGGCATCTATGGCCATTCGGGAGGTGGGTTCATGAGTACCGCAGCTTTACTGACATATCCTGATTTTTATGATGTTGCAGTTTCATCTGCAGGAAACCATGACAATAATATTTATAATCAATGGTGGGGAGAGACACATCACGGAGTGAAGGAGATTGAGAAAAAAGTTAAGGTAAAGAAAGAGGAAAATGATGAAAAAGATGGATACCCTGTTGAAGAACAGGATAGTGTGAAAACCGAAATCACTTTTAAATCAGATGTCCCGGCAAACCAGGACCTGGCGAAAAATCTTAAGGGGCATCTCCTTCTGGTTCATGGTGATATCGATAACAATGTTCATCCCGGTAACAGTATAAGGGTCGTCAATGCTCTTGTCAAGGCGAATAAACGATTCGATTTTATGATAATGCCGGGGCAGAGACATGGATTCGGTAACTATAAAGAATACTTTGAAACAATGATGTGGTATTATTTTGCGGAACATCTTCTTGGTGATTACCGCACCAATGTGGAACTGAAAGATTACTAGACTGAATAATAACCGGTTACCTTTGCTATGAAAAAGTATTTTATTCTGGCGATAATACTTTTATGCAGCCCGCGGCTTATTTCCCAGACAGCCTTAATCTATGAGGAGGTCAGGGAGATGAAAACATATCCATTCGGTGACCCCGACCCGGTACCGAAACCGGGTAAGATATATCCTTATTTTCGTTTTGATGCCTATGCTGTTGACCCTGTCGGGAGGAAATGGAATATGATCTGTCTGGAAAACGAATGGATAAAATTATGGGTGGCTCCTGAAATAGGCGGTAAGGTTTATGGCGCAATGGACAAGACCAGTGGCAGGTATTTCATTTATTGCAATAGTGTAGTGAAGTTCAGGGATATAGCACTGCGCGGGCCATGGACAAGCGGTGGTATTGAAATGAATTTCGGAAGCATAGGCCACTCACCCCTTACAGCCAGTAAGGTTGATTATTATATGAGGATGAATCCTGACAGCAGCGTTTCCTGTTTTGTTGGTGCTACAGATCTTCCGGGGAGAACAGAATGGAGAGTTGAGATATACCTGCCGGCTGATAAAGCATGGTTCGAAACAAGAACTGAATGGGTGAACCATTCAACGAGTGCCACATCATTATACCATTGGATGAATGCTGCGGCTGATGTGGCTGATGATTTGCGTTATTATTTCCCGGGGACCAATCACATTGATCACAGCGGGAATCTTTACCAATGGCCTGTAAATCAAGAAGGCAGGGATATTTCACTTTACCCTGATAATGATTTTGGAAGTGACCACAGTTATCATATACTGGGTACATATACAGACTGGTTTGCAGGCTATTATGAAAAGAGTGACTATGGATTTGGACACTGGACACTTCACCCCTTAAAGGTGGGAAAGAAAATATGGATATGGGCTCTTTCCCGCCAGGGTGAAATATGGAAGGATTTGTTAACAGACACAACGGAAAATAAACAGTATACCGAGATCCAGACGGGCCTGCTTTATAACCAGGCAGGTTCGGGAAGCACCTATTCACCTTTTAAACACCGCGGATTTGAACCTGGATCAGAAATCCTGTTCGGGGAGAGATGGTTCCCCCTTTCAGGGATTTCAGGAGTGAAAGCCATTAGTGAGAATATTGCCCTGAATATTACAGGTTCAGAAACAGGACAAAGGGTTCTCCTGTATGCATTTGAGAAAATAAATGATACGGTTGATATCATAACAGTAACAGCCGATACATTATCAAGTTTTCTGGAAATGATGCCCTCTGATACCAATGTAATCGTTGTTCGCGGTGATGTAAAGATTTCAGAAATCTGTCTGAGGAATGGGAAGCATAAAATTTACAGTGCTGATGACAGCATGAAAGACCTTGGAAGGCCTCTCGGAAGTGAGACCTTTGAATGGAGTTCAATATATGGTCTTTACTACCAGGCAATAGAGTACATGAGACAGAGAAATTACATTCTGGCACTGGAATATTTGAAGAAATGTATTGATAAGGATCAGTACTTTATGTCTGCTTATTCAAAACTGGCAGAGCTGGAAATGCGAAGGCACAGGTATGATGATGCTGAAGCAGCAGTAAAAAAAGTGCTGGCCTTCGACGCTTACGATCCTGAGGCAAATTATATCTATGCTCTTCTCCAGGAAAGGGATGGAAAGCTTTACGGTGCACGGGACGCTTATGGTGTGGCTATGCTATCAAATGAGTTTTATAATATCTGTATTAACAGGCTTGCCTTATTGGGGCTCAGGAATAATAATTTGGTTGAAACCGGGATGTATATTGATCATGCCCTCAGAAAAGGAATAAAAACCAATCAATTACAAAAAACAAGGCTGGTATGGGCCAGGAAAACAGGCGCAGATTCCCTGTTCAAAACACTATATAATGATATTATCAGTAGCGACCCGCTAAGCCATTTTGCCAGGTTCGAGAATTATATGCTTAATCCCGTTGATTCATTGGCTGATAATATGCTGAGATATATTAATAATGAATTCCCATTCCAGACCTTTCTTGAGATGGCCTCCTGGTATATAAATTATGATTTGTACCCCGAAGCAGCAAAACTTCTTGAGTTATCTCCTGAAAACCCGCTTGTTGACCTTTATCTTGCCTTTGTATATCACAGGCTCGGGCAGGAAGAGCTGTCTGAAAGGCATCTTGAGGAGTTTATACTTGCCGGTACGGATTTTGTTTTCCCTTTCAGGGCAGAGACTGAAAAAATGCTGCTATGGGCTGCAGAAAAAACTGACAGCTGGAAGCCGGGGTATTACCTGGCACTTATATACTGGAATTCAGGAGACAGGGAAAGAGCAGCTAATTTATTCGGGTCTCTGGCCAGCGAACCAGATGACTGGAAATTTTATATTGCACGGGGTAATTTTATTCTGGCTGATGATGACATTGCTGCTGAGCGTGATTACCGGGAAGCCTGTAAACTGGCACCGGACGAATGGAGGGCCAGTCATAATATGATTAATTTTTACCTGGCAGGTGGATATAACTCCCGGGCATTGGAATTGTCAGCCCTTGCCTATGAACGATTCAGAGGCAACTATATAATAGACTTCGATCATGCCAGGTGTTTGCTGGCAAGGGACAGCGTATACAGGTGTATTGACGTTCTGAAGGAAACTGTAATACTTCCGCATGAAGGATCACGGCAGGGGAGGGAGATATGGAAGAAAGCAAATGTACTGGCCTCAATCGACAGTTATTGGTATGGCAGGACAGATGATGCAACCAGGTATATTGAAGATGCATACAGGTGGCCTGAGAACCTGGGTGTCGGGAAGCCATACAGGGTTGATGAACGTTTGCTGGATTTTGTTAAAGCTATGGTTTTAACAAAAAAAGGCATGATAGAAGAGGCAGAGTCACTTTATGATAAAATAATTGCTGAATGCATCGGTGAATATGAATGTGTTGATTCATACAATATACTAAGGGTTTTTGCTTTAAGGGAACTGAACCGTGACAGGGAGTCGGAGAACTATTTCAATGAGTGGCTTGGGCAGCTTGTTGAAGACAGGGTACGCCAGTGGGCTGTTTCCTTGCATGAGGGCCGTTACCAGGAAGCAGGGAAGTATGCTTTTATGAAGCCTGATGTTCCTGATTCTGATCCATGGGAAGAAAGTATAGATATTTCCGATCTCAGTCTTTTGCACAGGGTGGTTACGAAATACCTCCAGGAAAAGTGGTAGAAAGTAAGGCTGAGGCTGAGGTCACTCCTCAGCCTCAGCCTTACAACTCTCATTTTTCATCAAAAACTCCCTCTTCCTGTTTTCCCCTGAGCATCTGCATCTGGCTAACAATAATTTCAGTGATCCATTTCTTCTGACCGTCCTTTTCATAATCCCGGTGCACAATGCGACCTTCAACGGCTATTTCCTTGCCCTTGGTCAGGTATTTTTCTGCCACACCGGCAAGGCCATTCCAGAGCACAAGATTATGCCAGGTTGTTTCCCTCAGCTTTTCACCTTTTTCATTCTTGTAGTTTTCAGTGGTTGCAAGAGGGAATTTTGCAACTTTCCTTCCATTGTCAAATTCTATTACCTCGGGATCTTTCCCCAGGTTACCAATAAGATGTACTTTGTTGTTCAATGATGCCATGACCTTAAAATTTAAATTTAACATAAGTTCCTGGTGCAAACTTATGCAAGGTGGTAATACTGTGTCGGTTATTAAATATTTATACCTGTTTGTTAAACGTTTAAAATCGCTTAGACCGCTTTATCCCTGTGAGTATTATAATTTTTGATGAAATTTTTGCTTAAAAAGCCGGATATACGGTTGTAATCGAGTCGTACATTTTTTAACTTTATAAAAATTTCCGTGATGCCGGTTAGGAGATGTCTCGACTGCGGTGAAGTACTGAAAGGAAGATCAGATAAGAAATTTTGTTCTGATCAATGCCGTAATAATTACAATAATACAATTAACAGGGAAGCCAATAACCTTGTGCGCAATGTGCACAGTGTATTGCGAAAAAACAGGAAAATACTGGGTGAGCTTTATGAGGGCGGTAAGAAAAAGGTGCACAGGGATGCCTTGCTTGTTTCAGAATTCAATATTAACTTTTTTACCCATTCCGTTGAAACCGATGACGACAGTGTGATCACAAAATATTGTTATGAATATGGTTATCGTGAACTGGATTCGGAATATATAGTTCTGGTTAAAAACAAGGCTCTGCTCGAAATTTAAAATAAATAAATTACTTTTGATGGGGTTTTCCATTAAGCTAAATGCGATGAAAAGAAATATAGTTATCTTAATTACGATCCTGTTCATATTCAGTAATTACGCCAGGGCACAGGAAAGTTATATCGGCTTCAGTCTCGGGACAAGCATTCCCGGGGGTGATTTTGCTGCCGCTGAACACCTGTTTAATAATGGATATGCAATTCCGGGGTTTACCGTAAGCTTCGAGGGATATTATTTCCCCCTGCGGTTTATCGGAATTGGCGGAGTACTTGGGTTTGGGTCTTTATATGCTGAAAGTGACAATTACCTGGATGATTTAATTGAATATGCTTATACACAGCCAGGGATACCCGTTTTTGGTTCACCACCACTGGCAGATGACATTGGTTTTGAGTCGGGATTCTGGAATTACATCAACCTGATGGCCGGTCCGGAATTATCTGTTCCTTTTGGACGCTTCCGGGCAGGTATACGTGGCCTTGCAGGATTAACACTAGCCTTTTATCCTAAGCGGGAATTTTATTATTCAGAAGGTTCAAATATACTGGAGATTAATGTCAATGGTCCTTCGGCAGCTTTTACATATTCCTATGGCGCCAGCCTCCTTTACAAATCACGTGCGGGCACGGGTATAAAAGTAAGTGCCGATTACCTGAGCAGCAAAGCATCATACGATTTTAACATGGAGGTAATAACCAGTGCAAACGAGTATAATCACACAAGGAGAGAGGATGTTGACCTGGAAGCCCTGAGTATAACCCTCGGATTCTTTTATGTCTTTTAGACTACAGAGTACCCAGATTTCCTGAGTACCTCACAAAATCGATTCTTGGATTTGTAATGGTAAGGCTTACATAACCGCCCTTGCTGACAATCATGTTAACCTTAAACTTTTCATTTTCCTGGCCCAGTTCTAACACGATATCATAACTGCCATCCCTTTTTGTATCGACTACACTTGAATATACCTGCCCTGTGAAGTTTATTGCAGCTATCGGTCTTGTAGTGAATGATCTGCCCATGTAAGCAAGGCTTACGCGGGTAAGGTTCCTGTCAATTATTATGAAATTATCGGTGGGATTAATATCCATAATCCGGCCCCGGCCGGTATGAAGCCTGTTGACCTTAACCAGTATCTGCTGTGATTCAATCGCCTTTTTTACATTCTCCTGGGTCATTAACTCCCTTTCTGCCCTTGAAGATTTCATGTCTCTGATAACTGAGCAGCTTGCCGAAATGAATATTATGGCAAATAATGTATATATCGTATTTCTCATATCTTTTTTATAAAAATAAACGCAAATTTTATGCCATGAAATAAATTGATATAAATACTATATATTTGGCTTGTTGATAAAAAGTGAAACCATGAAGAAAAGAGTTTTCTTAGCGATTAATATTGGAATGTTGTTACTCTTACATGGAGTCAAGGGCCATGCCCAGGTTTATGAGCATGGTTACCTTGTCAGGGTAGGTGATGAGGCCCCTGACTTCCTCATCAGGGAGGTCGATGGTGAGGAGTATATGTTGTCAGATCTTCGTGGTAACGTAGTAATGCTGCAGTTTACAGCAAGCTGGTGCAGTGTTTGCAGGACAGAAATGCCTTATATTGAAAAGGAGATATGGCAGGCAAAGAAAGATGCGGGCCTTAAAGTAATTGGAATAGACAGGGATGAGCCAGCGGCAACTGTCCGGAAATTCAAAAGTGATATAGGTATTACTTACCCTCTTGCACTTGATCCGGAGGCTGAAATATTCGGTTTGTATGCTCAAAAGAATGCGGGAGTAACCAGGAATGTTATAATTGACAGGGAAGGTAAAATTATTTTTCTCACCAGGTTATTCAGGATGGACGAATTCAATGAAATGAAGGAGCTTATCTTCAGGGAGCTTGAAAAGAAATAGTCATTCTGTCATGAATAATAAGTATACAATATTACTTGTGGATGATGAAAATGATATAAGGGAATTCCTGTCATATACCTTGCGCAAGGAAGGATTTATAGTTTACACGGCAAATGACGGCCGATCAGGAATAAAAAAAGCCAGGGAAGTTAAACCTCATCTGATACTGCTTGATATAATGATGCCCGGGATTGACGGTATCGAAGCCTGTGAACAAATACGTTCCGATCCCGATATGTCACCGGTTATAATTTGTTTCCTGACGGCGAAGGGTGAGGATTACGCTCAAATAGCGGGCTTTGAGGCCGGAGGGGATGACTATATTATTAAACCTGTTAAGCCTAAAATTCTGGTTAGCAGGGTAAAGGCCCTCCTAAGAAGATACAGGCCTCTTGAAGAGACCACGGGATCGGTACAGGTGCTGGGATCATACAACCTTAGCCTCGACAGGGAACGATTTATATTGCACCTTGATGAGAAGGATATTTTTCTGCCCAGGAAGGAATTTGAACTGTTGTCCCTCTTGCTTACAAAACCGGGCCGGGTCTTTACCAGGGCTGAAATATACAAGAAAGTGTGGGGCGAAGATATTATAGTAGGAGACAGAACGATTGACGTTCATATAAGAAAACTGAGGGAAAAAGTAGGCGACGATCTGATTCGGACAATAAAAGGTGTGGGTTATAAGTTAACGGAGTAATAAAAACAGAATGCAACCTTTTGCTTCTTTTATCGTTTACATATTGTGTAACTAAAATATGCTAAAAATGAAAAAATCAATTCTTATCTTTTTAACAGTCCTTATTTCAAGCGGTGCCTTTGCTCAATTCAACTGGGGTTTAAAAGCAGGTGCCTCATCCAATAACTTTAATCTTGAAAGTGTAACTTCCGGAACCCAGGCCGCTTTAGAAGCTGCCGAACAGGCTAGCTGGGGATTTCATGGCGGCGTGTTTTTCAGGTTATCCTTATTCGGACTCATAGTGCAACCCGAAGTATTGCTTTCAATGACTGAAAATAATATGCTCTACACAGAAGTTGCAGGTACTCCTGCTGATGAAATTAAAAGTCGGTTTAAAAAGCTTGACGTACCCATAATGCTGGGGTTTAGGCTTGGACCGGTCAGGCTAATGGCAGGCCCGGCAGCATCGGTGATGCTTAACTCTTCTAGCGACCTTATTGAAAATACCGAAGACCTTTACAAAAATGCAACGTTTGGTTACCAGGCCGGTGTGGGAGTGGATATTGCCGAAAAAATAACAATAGATGTAAGGTACGAAGGAGGGCTAACGAAATATGGTGATGAAGTAATGGTGGGAGGAGAATCATTTACACTTGATGGCAGAGCAAATGCAGTTATTCTGAGTGCCGGCATCATGTTTTAAGAAATAATTCCCGAATAAATAAAACTCTCTTGTGCGGCAAGGGAGTTTTTTTTATTTTGAGCCTTATTAAATTTAATTTATGAATACTGATCCTGCAGGAAACATCTTTTCTTTACAGGTGATATTGTCAATACTGTATGTAATAACTGTAATTGTAGTATGCCTGGTAATAATATTTGAAAACAGGGCTCCTGTAAAAACTCTTTCATGGGTCCTGGTAATCACTTTGATCCCTGTTGTGGGTATAATATTGTACTTTTTCTTCGGGCAGAATTACCGCAAAAGAAAAATATTTTCCAGGAAAAGTGTTATCGACAGTGAACATGTCCTCAATGCTGCCATTCAACAGATAGAGTCACTGGAAACGAGGCTTGAAGAGAAGTCGGACAGGATCAAGGAAAAACAGCACCTGATGACCCTGATGCTGAATAATGAAAAATCCGTACTGACAGATAATAATAAAATAACTTTGCTGCAGGATGCCAAAGCAACATATTCCTTAATGCTTAAGGAAATTGAAAGGGCCAGGCACCATATTCATTTCGAGATCTACCGTTTCAATATTGATGAAACAGGTAATAAATTCAGGCACCTTCTGATGAGAAAAGCAGCTGAAGGAGTTGAAGTACGTATGATTATTGACGATGTCGGGAGTTGGTCATTTAAGAAAAAATATATTGGAGAAACCAGGAATTCGGGCGTTCAGATCTTCCCTTTCTTCCCTGTCAGGTTCCCCTGGCTCGCCAGCAAGATTAATTACCGTAACCACCGTAAGATATTGATAATAGACGGTAAAACAGGTTTTGTAGGGGGTATGAATATTGCTGATAAATACCTGCATGGCCTGCCTCACCTGGGGAAGTGGAGAGATACGCATCTTAAGATTACAGGTGATTCGGTGGCTGGCCTGAACAGGATATTTCTCAAAGACTGGTATTTCCTGAGTGGTGAAATACTTACCAGGGAAAAAGAATACTTCCCGAAGTTAAGCGCTAAGGGTTGCAGCTGGATACAATTGGCCAGCAGCGGCCCCGACAGCGACTGGGCTACTATTATGCAAGCTTATCTTACGGCAATTGCAACCGCAAGGAGAAAAGTATACCTGTGTACACCCTACTTTTCTCCAAATGAAAGTATTCTGAATGCCTTAAAAACAACCGCACTTAGTGGCAAAGATGTCAGGCTGATAATCCCGGAAAGGGCAGATTCTATAATAGCTAATTGGATTTCAAGATCTTATGTCTCCGAACTTTTATATGCCGGTGTACGAATGTATTTTTACACACCAGGCTTTAATCATTCGAAATACATTGTAGTTGATGGCGTATTTTCATCGGTTGGTTCTGTAAATGTTGATGTGCGTAGTTTCGACCTTGATTTTGAAGTTACTGCCCTCATCTATGATGAAGATTTTGCTGCCAGGCTGGAAGAATTATTTATGAATGACCTCAAAAGCAGTAAGGAAATACTGTTTGACCTGTGGGAAGGCAGGTCAAAAGCAGAAAAATATAAGGAAAGCCTGGCCAGGATATTCGGACCCTTATACTGATAATATTTGTTATGAAGCTTGAAGAAGGTAAAAGATATGATTTCCTGGTTCAAAAAACTCTTGAAATTGGTGACAATACATATTTCCTGCTTAAAGGACCGGGCAATGAAAAAAACCTGTTACGTAAAGAATATTATAAAGATTATAAAATAAGTATAAACAGTATAATTAATTGCCGGGTCGATAAAATTAATTGCAGGGGAGAGGTCTTCCTCGAACCTGCCAATCCATATTATACCGAAGGTGAGGAATATGATTTTGAGATAAGCGGCAGGGATATAAGAATAAATAAAGAAGGAGAGTCTGTCCCTGTACTTCTGCTGAAGGATATATACGGAAATGAACTTGTGGTTCCGATGAACATGGCCGGCTTATATGATTCCCGGAGAAGTAAAAGTGTATCCTTGAAAATCTTGAGGATAATTAAGGGAAGGATTATTTTTACTGAGCCTGTAAGCGTTGTGAAAGGTGAAAAGAAAGAAGAGGATGATGTCCTTGAATTTCATATTTATGATAAAATGTCCGGGATGGACGGGAAAGATTACTTTATGGTGAGTGACCCGGATAATAAGCATCATTTGCTCCCTGCAGATCAGTATTCTTATTACGGTCTTAAAAAAGGAAGAAGCTTCAGAGGCAGATTCATAAAATATCATGCTACAGGGAAGTATAAAATTGAACCCCTGAATCCTTACTATGAAAAAGGCAGGGAGTATGATTTTGAACTGATATCGGTTAACGAAAGACCGGATGGACAAGGAAAAGTTCTGCTTGTGATTGATCATCACGGACTTAAGCATGTAGTATTTGTGCCAGGAGATTTTACACCTCGTGATAAACTGACCTTCAGGGTTGAAAAAATCAGAAAAGGAAGGCCCCTGCTTGTCCCCTTGTAAATATTTCTTAACCAAATAGTACCTGCCAGATGCCTGATTTAACAATTTGTTAAGCCTGGGCTATTATTTTTCTTCATAGCTTTACTTTGTGAATAATTGAAGAATAAATATTTAAGCCATGAAAAAAGGAATAAGCAAATCCGGCCTTTTGATACTAATAATCGCCTTGACTGCAAATACTATGGCAGGTGCCCCTGCCCCGAAGCAGCAGGACTTTTTTAGCAATAAAAAGCAGACAATGAAAAATGTCCTGGAAGCTCTTGAGGAAGGACGCAGCTATGATGCCAGGCCCTGCTGGAGAGAATATGAATATGGATTTTCCCACCATGTTTTTGATATTCCTGATTTTAATTTTGATTTTGAATGGGATTTTCCGGAAATAAGAATTAATGAGGAATTTATTGATGACCTGGAAAGGAAACTGGAAATAATAGAAAAGAGGATGAATGAAAAATTGCAGGAACTGGAAAAGAAAATTGATTCAATTAACAGCCGGTTTTCCTGAATAAAGAAACCCATGCCAGGTAGTTATAACGCTGATGTAGATTATACACAAGCTTTCTTGACAGATTAAGGTTTTAGGTTAAACGGCATGGGTTTCTTATCTTATAACAAATTGAATTCCATGGTTGCTGTCATGTACATTGGCAGTGATTCCCCGGTGGGTATTACCAGGTCACCATCCGTTTTTACCTCCGAATAATCAGATACGATTATACCTTCTTTGACAGCGAAGTAATAATAACCGGTACCGCTTACATCGGCATTTGTAACAATCAGGCCCTGGGGAGTCTGGCTGCTGCCATCCCTTGTACCGCTCACCTGGTACGATATCCTGTAGCAATCATATCCCTTTACTTCTTCCCGCGCTTCCACCGTACTATTTGTGATGAGAATCATTTCAGCATTTTCAGTTTCAGTGTTTATGTTAACTGTATCTGTATCCTGCCATGTATATCCGATCATAACATTTTCCTTCGGTAGTTTGGGGAATATTGTGGCGAAACTTGCCTTCAGATTCGATGTTTGCAGACCGGCAAGTGAGTATGTCATACTTTCAGCCTCATCAAGATCCTTGTCAGCTCCCCTGGTACTCATTGTCATTATAAAACTTTTACCTTTCAGGCTGCTGATATCTTCTTTCATATTTGTTCCCATGGAGTTTAATGTCATTCCCAGTGTATCAACAGTAATTTCAAGAATCAGATCGCCATTCACTATCCCCTTACCTCTGGCTGTAAATCCCATGTTTGAATTTACCGATGTGTTAACCTCCTGCCCCATATATACAATGGACTGTATCATTTTTGATGATTGCATATATGAGAATGATTCATTACCGGTAAATCCGTATTCAAGACTGCGATCAGCAGACCCTGTGGACGTTAATTTCTTTGAACAACCTGCCATTGCAAGGCTAATGGCAAGAATCAGACTTATCAGGATTGTCGTGTTAGTTTTTTTCATCGATTTTTTATTTAAAGATAAAAATAATTATGAAATAACAATATATTTTTTACTGTAAGCTGATCCTGCACTTAATTAATGATTACAAAAAACAATAATCCATATTATCATTTATATTATTTTTGCGTTCTGAAAGGGAAGAATATGAATAAAAGTAGAATGATCAGGCGGATGCTCCTGTTAATTGTCTTATCCGCAATTACGCTTATCATTGTTATATGGAGCTTGTTTTTTTCTCCTGTTAAAGCGGGTGGGGAGGGAATTGATATCTATATAGGAAGGGGTGCGATATATGAGGATGTAAAAGACTCCTTGAGGGTAAAAGGAATATTAGTGAATGAAACAGCTTTCGATTTGCTGGCGAAGCGTAAGAGGTATATATCAAATATTAAACCCGGGAGGTATGTGATTACTGATGATATGAGCAATAATGATATTGTAAATTTATTGAAATCAGGTAACCAGTCTCCCGTCATGATTACTTTCAATAATATAAGGACACTGGCCGATTTGTCACAGAGACTGGGCGCCCAGATCGCCGGCGATTCAGCAGAAATCCACAGGGCGCTTATTGATGAAAGCCTTTATAAGAGCGAGGGATTTTCAAAGGAAACTATTATTGCAGCTTTTATTCCTGACACCTATGAAGTATACTGGACAATAAGACCTGCTGAGCTTATAGAACGAATGATAAAGGAATTCAGGGCTTTCTGGAACGATGGAAGGATGAAAAAGGCAGATGACATGGGACTCAGTCCTGTGGAGGTGAGTATTCTGGCTTCGATAGTGGATGATGAAGTTCTTAAAGAGGATGAAAAATCCAGGATTGCCGGTGTTTATATGAACAGGCTTAAACGAAATATGCCCCTGCAGGCCTGTCCCACAATTAAATTTGCACTGAATGATTTCACTATCAGAAGAGTACTTCAGGAGCATCTGAAAGTTAATTCTCCCTACAATACCTATACCCACACAGGACTGCCTCCCGGTCCGGTCAGGTCGGCATCAAAGTCGGGTATAGATGCAGTACTTAATGCAGAGCATCATAATTACCTTTACTTTGTTGCCCGACATGATTTTTCAGGGTATCATCATTTCTCAACCAACCTCAGGGATCATATTAACTATGCCAATAAATATCATCTTGAACTGGACAGGCTGGAAATTTATTAAACAACCTTAACTTCCCGGGTCAGTTCTACCCCGAACATTGTCTGCACCGAGTTACTGATTTTTCTGCTAAGTTCCAGTATCTCAAGACCATCGGCCCTGCCAAGGTTAACAAGGACAAGAGCATGATTTTCATGAACACCTGCCCGGCCTTCCCGTTTACCCTTCCAACCCGCTTTTTCTATGAGCCAGGCGGCAGAAATTTTATATGTATCCGCTCCTGTTTCCCATACTGGCATTTCAGGGTATTTTGATATTAATTCATTGTATTTATTGATATTAATAAGCGGGTTTTTAAAAAAGCTTCCTGCATTTCCTGTTAGGACAGGGTCAGGTAATTTCTCCTTTCGGATTTTTATTACGGCATCTCTTATTGTCCTGACAGTTATTTTTCCCTTTTCAAGGACTACTTTCTCCAGGTTGCCATATGCGAGCTTAAATTCGGCAGGTGTCTTTCTGAGTCTTAATTCTACTTTGGTTATCAGGTATTTACCCTTTAATTCATTCTTGAATACACTGTCCCTGTAACCGAACATGCACTTCCTTGCAGTAAAAAATGCCGGTTTACCGTTTTCGAGTGATAATACATGCACTTTTGTTATCAGTTCACCTGCTTCAACTCCATAGGCGCCTATGTTCTGTATTGGTGCAGCTCCCACATTGCCGGGGATATAGGAAAGGTTTTCCAGCCCGCCAAGGTTTTTTTTCACGGTCCATTCAACAAGGCTGTCCCAATTTAAACCTGCCTCCGCCGATAAAATCACATATTCCTGTTCATTCTTTTCAATATTAATATGATTAAAAGCGGGTTGTAATACTGTTCCGTGGAAATCACCGGTGAATAATATATTGCTTCCACCTCCGAGTATGAGTAATTTTCCGGGGTCAATATCTCCCCTGGAAAGTAAATCTGCCGTTTCTTTTATGGTGGTCGTTCTGATATATTTATCCGAACACACATCTATTCCAAAAGAGTTATATTTCAGGAGTGGATACTTATATCTTACTATCATCGGGCTTGTTTTATGGGGATCACTTTCTTATATAATTATATTCCCTGAACCATTGCAGTGCCCTGCCTATTGCTATCCTGATATCAGACTGAGGGAAGTCGAGTTCTTTTATTGCCTTATCGGCACTGTAAAAATTCCTTACCGTTAATATTTTTGCATTATTATAATTCAGCAATACATGCCTGCCCGAACGGGCTGCCAGTGAACCTAAAATCCCAACTCCCTTAACCAGATGGGAGGGCAGGATTATTTTTACCCGCTTGAATCCTGTTATTTCATCAACTAGATCATAAAATTCTTTATAGCTCAGGTTTGAATTCGTAAGAAGATATTTCTCTCCTCTTCTCCCTCTGGTCAGTGCATTGCATGCTGCGATGGCGACGTCTTCGACCGGGACGAAATTCCTTCCTCCCGAGGTGAGAAAGACAATTTTGTCACGATATCCTATAAGTAATAACCTGCCAGAGCTTGGTTTGGAGTCGTACGGACCAATCATAAAGGATGGATTCAATATCAGTGCATTTAGTCCATTCTGCTTCACCGCACGTAATACCTCTTCTTCTGCCATGTGTTTACTGCTTCCGTAATAAGACTCGGTATAGGGCTTCATGGCAGGCATTTCTTCTGTTCCCGGGTTTTCTTTATCGCCGTAACCAATTGAATTAGTGCTGCTCACATAAATAAGCCTTCTGGCATTGTTTTTAATAGCGGCATTTATGATATTCTGTGTTCCCTCAACATTTACCTTAAGATAATCCTTGAGTTTTGGCAGTGTCTGTTCAGTTATTGCAGCCGTATGAATTATATAATCACAGTTCCGGCATGCCTTATCCATGTCTTCATGTGAAGTGATATTACCGAAGAAATATTCAGGTTTGCAACCTTTCAGCGACAGCAACTGTGCATCCGGCCTTACCAGGGCCCTTGATTGTACGCCTCGTCTCTCAAGTTGCCTTATTATGTTAGAGCCCAGCAGGCCATTCGCTCCGGTTACTAGTACCTTCATAGGTTCTGACAGATAGTTATAAGTTAATTTTAAGACAGATACCTGGTTTAATATCAGGCTTTGCCATAAGAAACTACGAATATTGTAATTTTTAATGCATATTTAAAGTTTCGTAAACGAGAACAGAGCCGAGCAGGTCAAAAAGGGCTGTTCCGACCGATTTAAACACCCTTATCCCACCCGGGTCTTTTTTACCCTTCATGAGATCTCCTGCAATATGAAAATCCGATTCTTTCATTAAACCCTTGCTCAAAGGATAAATCAGATCACCGCTTTCCTTAAGAGCATGGAAGGTATCAATATAGATACTTCCGGCAGCTTTATAAAGGGAGTCGGGAAATTCTCTCATATCTTTCTTATATGAACCTATCCCGATAATTGTTTTGTCAGATAAAATTTTCTCGTCATCCGGCAATACCGGTTTGGTAGAGTTCGTGGCAGTGATGATTATATCTGATTTCTCGCATAATTCCCTGTTGTTTGCTGCTATATTGGTTTTAATACCCGGGTATTCGGAATTAAGCCAGTTGATAAACCGTGGATATAATTTTTTATTATTGTCAAATATGGTCAGCTCGGATATCTTCCGTTCTGAACAGGCAAAAAGAGCCTGGTGGATTCCCTGTGTCCCGAGTCCTATAATTCCAAGGCGTGATGTACTTTGAGGGGAGAGGTGCCTCACAGCGAAGCTTCCGACTGCAGCTGTTCTCATCGCTGTTATTGCGGGTCCGTCAAGTACTGCAAGAGCTACTCCGTCAAGTTTCCTGTTTAGTATAACCAGGCCTTGCAGGGGAGCTTTCCCTTCCATGTAATTGTCAGGGTAAAGTGTAACCATCTTGGTTGAGAAATAATTTTCTGTAAAACAGGGCATCAGCAGGAGGGTGTTTTTACCGAAGTACACATGCGTTCGTTCAGGCATTATATAGTCTTTGCCGGCTTCCAGGAGAAAGGCTTTTTCAATAAGCTCGACCCACCGTGTGTAGGGAACAGCTGTTCGTATGGCTTTACCGTCAATATATTCCATAATGCTCAAGCTTTAAGCAATTTTATCTCAGAATTATCATGCCTGCCCGGCAAATATACTATCCTGAATTATTCATAAAAAAGGGGGTTTTGTTCTTTATTTATAACTTAAATAGCTATATTTAAAGTTGTTACAACAAAAAACCCTTTTATGCAATGATACACAAAAATACTGAAAATTTCACACCGGAACTTAACCTTTTTCCAGTACAAGAACATACAGTAGTGATCTTTTTCCGATATTATTTGTTTTTCTTAAAAAAGCAGAAGTAATTTTAAATTGAATAAAATAAGAAACATGTTAACTGGCCTTTTTCACTTCCTTAAGAAAGGAAGGAGACCATATATAACATTATTCACTCTGGCCGGAGGTGCCGGAGGATTTTTATACTGGCGTTTCATAGGGTGTAACACCGGGACATGCCCGATTAAACCGGTATGGTATTACAGTACCCTCTAAGGCTTAATTCCTGGTTACCTTGCAGGCGGTCTTATCACCGGTTTTTTTATTAAAAGGAGAAAAGAGAAAACATCTGGTCAATGATTTTTATTTTTGTCCTAAGATTTTGTATTTTGCAACTGGCCGATGGTAAAAAAGATGTAAAAACAAAACCCAGGGATAATAATGAAAACCAACAGGAGAGATTTTTTAAAGACAGCAGCCTTTGCAGGTGCAGGGGCTATTTCAGCAGGAAGTATAAGTTCCTGCAAGAGACCCGCAACAGAAAGTGAACTTCACCATATCAAGGATATGGTGGACAGTAAGCATATTCAGCAATTTAATATGTGCGGTTATTCAGCACCGGCCCTTGATCATGTGAGGGTGGGATTTATTGGTCTGGGAAGTCGTGGCTCGGGTGCCGTTCTGAGGATGATGAATATCGAAAATACGGAAGTAAGAGCCCTGTGTGATAAAAGACCTGCAGCTGTAGAAAATTCAAGGGATAATGTTCTTCAATATGGATTTACTGAACCTGAGCTTTATAGTGGCGATGATAATATCTGGAAAGAAATGTGCCAGAGGGATGACATAGACCTTGTTTATATCTGTACACCATGGAATTTGCATACTCCCATGGCACTCTACGCCATGGAAAACGGAAAACATGTAGCCTGTGAAGTGCCAATTGCAAGAACCCTTGATGAAGCCTGGCAACTGGTTGAAACATCTGAGCGCACAAAAAAGCATTGCATGCAACTGGAGAATTGTTGTTACGATTTCTTTGAACTCCTGACTTTAAATATGGCGCGTCAGGGTATGTTTGGAGATATAGTGCACGGCGAAGGAGCCTATATTCATACACTTACAGACCTTAATTTTGATAAATTTGATAATAATGATCCACTGGGCAGCGGTTATATTGATATGTGGAGGCTTAAAGAAAACTACGGAAGAAACGGCAACCTCTATCCCACACATGGACTGGGCCCTGTATGCCAGGTAATGAATATAAACCGTGGCGACAGGATGGAATATCTCACCTCAATGTCAAGTAATGATTTTACAATGCACAGAAGGGCACTCGAGCTTGCTGCAGAAGATGATTTCTTCAGTTCTTTTACAGAAGATAAGTTCAGGGGCAACATGAATACTACTCTTGTCCGCACCAACAAAGGCCGCACAATAATGATACAGCATGATGTCTCAACGCCCAGACCATATTCACGTATACACCTGATCAGTGGCACTAAGGGTATCGCACGTAAGTGGCCTGATCCGGCAAGGATAGCCCTCGGGCACAGCTGGCTCAATGAGGAAGAGTTTGGGGAACTGCGGGAAAGATATACACCGGAAATAATAAGAAGGGTAGGTGATATGGCCCGGAAGGTTGGCGGACACGGAGGCATGGATTTCATAATGGACTGGAGGCTTATTGATTGTTTGCGCAATGGTTTGCCCCTGGATCAGGATGTATATGATGCTGCCCTCTGGAGCGCCATCACACCACTGAGTGAATGGTCAGTGGCAAACAGGTCAGATTCAATTGATGTTCCCGACTTCACCTGTGGCTCATGGAAAATAAATAAACCCCACAATATCAATCTTGAAGAGGGAGGAACAACAGGAGTAAGGAAGCTTGAAAAAGCAGATGCCTCCCTCCAGCTTAACGTTTAACTAATACCCTGCTGCCTGACCGTCTTTCCTGGATTCGGAAGCTCCGTAATATACGCCGGTGACGGGGTGGCGCATTATTGCCTGGTAGCCTCCGTAACCCCCGAGGTCCCATTGTACACTGTGTCCTTTCCTCAACAGTTTTTGTATTTCTTCCCACCTGAATCCATCTTCAAGGTTGACGGTGCCCCCGTCGGTCATCAGGCCTCCTGTTGGTTGCGAAGATCCTACGTGCCGTATTCTGGGGGCATCACCTGCTTCCTGGAGGTTCATGCCAAAATCAACAATATTTACAACTATCTGAACATGCCCCTGGGGCTGCATTGCACCTCCCATCACACCAAAACTTATGAGTGGTTTGCCGTCTTTAGTGATAAAGGCAGGAATTATTGTGTGGAACGGCCTCTTCCCCGGTGCATAAACATTGAAATGCCCTTCTTCAAGACTGAATAATTCACCCCTGTCCTGCAGGATAAAACCCAGTCCGGGAGGGCACATGCCAGAACCCATGCCACGGTAATTGCTCTGAATAAGAGAAACCATATTGCCATCTTTATCGGCCACGGTGAGGTAAATGGTATTGCCTTTTTCAGGATTGCCTGCACTGACCCGTCTCGCAGCTCGGTCGGGATTTATTAACTCACGCCTTTCATCAGCGTATTCTTTTGATAGCAGTTCCTGCACCGGTATATCATTGAAAGCAGGGTCGGAATAATATTTTGCACGATCTTCAAAGGCCAGTTTTTTAGCCTCAACAAAATGATGGATATATTCAGCTGAACCGAATCCCATTTCATTTATGTTATATCCCTCAAGAATATTTAACATCTGTAATGCTGCCGTTCCCTGACCGTTAGGAGGTAATTCCCATACGGTATATCCCCTGTAATCGGTACTGATTGGCTCAACCCATTCTGAATGATGCCTTGCCATGTCTTCATAAGTCAGAAAACCACCCTGTTCATGCATAAAATCAGAAATAATCCTTGCTATTGAACCTTTGTAAAATTCATCCCTTCCACCCCTGGCAATAAGATCCAGTGTATTTGCCAGTGCCGGGTTCTTGAATATCTCACCCTTGCGAGGGGCATGTCCGTCCGGCATATATACATCTGCTACATTGGGGAATCTTTTCAGGCTCCGGGTTCCGCTATCCATATAGTAGGCTATAAGTTCAGTCACAGGGAAACCTTCACGTGCATAATTGATTGCCGGCTGTAATAAATCCTCCATTGGCAATATGCCAAACATCCCGTGCATTTCAAACCAGCCGTCTACACACCCCGGAACAGAAACAGGCAGTGGCCCTGTAGCAGGAATAGATTCATAACCATTAGCTTTAAAGTAATCAAGTTTCAGGGAGCGTGGTGACCTTCCGCTTGCATTCAATCCATACAGTTTCTGTTTTTGCTCACTCCATATGATTGCAAAAAGGTCGCCTCCAATTCCCGATCCTGTGGGTTCAACCAGTCCTAAAACAGCATTGGCGGCAATTGCCGCATCAATAGCATTACCACCTTTCCTAAGTATGTCAATGGCCGTCTGTGTGGCAAGGGGCTGGCTGGTACAAGCCATGCCGTTAACTGCTATTACTTCCGACCGGGTGGCAAAATCATGCCCTGTGATTCTGTCCTGACAATAAACCGATGCGGGAAAAAATAATGTCGCTAAAATGATAAAGTGTTTTTTCATGAGCTACCGCTTTGTGATGATAAAGGCAAAATTAAGACAATTGTATTAAACAGAAAACCCTGAACTGCATCCATTATGAATACAGCACTCGTTTAAACAATATTTTCATTTATCTTGGTTCTCTGGTCCGGGTACAGGTGCAGTTTCCTGTTATTCTTTATTAAGTTGTTGTTTTATAAGGTTTTAAGTCCTATGGCTCACAGAATACTTGTTGTGGATGATGAGATTGATGTTCAGGAGTTTCTGCAATTTAACCTGAGATCAGAGGCTTATGAGGTTGATACTTGATTCGAAGGGTATGGGGGTGGCGATTGTCAGGCATGCAGTTCAATTCCATAAGGGCCGGATTTCAGCCAAGAACACAGATAGTGGAGGGATAGAATTCCTTTTTTCAATAAGTAAAAATCTCTAATTTACAGGAGGGTGTATAATAAGCTGCCGCAGGATCAATTGCCTGCTGGTGTATTTCTTTCGTCCGGCCGGTGGAGTCATTCTGTGCTTCCCGGACTGTAATATCAAAAACATTCTGAACAAAGAATAATGAAATGAAGGAAATCAGGCCCGCTATAAGTGGTGTGGTAATCCATCCGCTTGCGATCCCGCCAAGTACTTTAATATTTATGTTTCTTGCCCCTTTGAGTATTCCGATGCCCAGGATAGCCCCGACTATGGACCTGCGAACTTGAAACAGGCACAAGAGGGGTGGCAGGCAGTCCAAGGCCTGAGATGAATTCTGACAGGCTTGAAGATGAAAATATGAAAAGCACGAGCGCATGTGCCAGTACTACAATAAGTGCAGCATCGGAGCTGAGTTCAAATATATTTTCACCAACAGTTTTCATCACCCTTTCAGAATAAGTGAAAATGCCGGCTGCTATTGCCAGGGCTCCCGGCAGGAAGAGTTGCCGGGAACCCTTAAGGACCATGAATCCCAGGTTTACGCTTTCCGGGTTTACTGCCGGAACAAATACACCCATTACATTGGCGATATTATTTGCTCCCCGTAAATAGGTTCCATCCTATTATTGCGCCCACAATAGCCTGTGTGGTTGAAACAGGAATACTCAGCCTGGTCATAAAGTAAACTGTCAGGGCTGCGGCAAGAGCAACCGTGAATGATCCTCCGAGAGCATTGACGGCACCCAGCCTGCCAAGTGTTTCTGCAGCACCTTCCCCCTGGAATATAGCCCCGATTATTACGAAAACCGAAGCTATGATAGCAGCCTTTATAAATGAGATCATGCGTGAACCCACCGCCGAACCAAATATATTAGCCGCATCATTGGCTCCCAGTGACCATCCCAGGAACAGGCCGCTTGTAAGAAAAAAGAATATCATATCTACATTATTATCCTCATTGACAGGCTTAAGAGCAGATCGGCCACTTCACTCCTGTGCTGCGGCAGGATGCCGTGTATGATCATATCATTCTCAATGGACTTCTGCTTCCTGTCTGCTCCCGGTTCCAGCTTGTCAATTCTCTTAAGATAATCTCTGAAGGTCTCAGAATCCTTATTGAGATAGCTTCCTATGGCACCCTTGAAGGTTAGAAGTCCATCCTCCATATTATCGAAAAATTCGTCGATTTTTATGATTATTTTTCCTGTATGCCTGGTAAATATTCCCATACGGGCTATTTTTTTATTTGTTTTAATATAATAAAAATCAGAACCTGATAATCCTGTATTCCTTATTATTTTTCAGGTAGACTTTCAGTATTACCTGTATGTCATTATTGTCAACAGCCGGTTTTATGCTTTCGTGAATGGCCCCGAGACCAAATCCCATTTCATTGATATCAAAAAAACCATAGCCGGCATATTGCCCGTTAATTATTTTTATCGCTGATTTTTCTTCTTCACTCCGCCCTTTATCAATGATAAAAAAGTTATCGTGACTGAAAACAAATTCATCAAGGGCTTTTTGTGCTCTCAGGTTATATGAAGCAGCATTTTCGACTCCGGTACAGGCACCCCTGCATATTCCTACCTGCCTGTGAAAACATCCCCTGGATGAATTATAGAGTCCGCAAAGCTGCTGGCACAATTCATATTTGTTAACAAGCGCATTCATCTTCGACCTGGCTCTTTCCCTTGAAGTAAATACAGACAGAGGATGAACATTATTATCCTTTATGTTAATTATTTCAAATCTTATATAAGCCCTGTCATCACGTTTTGTTACAATACCCCAGTTATAGCCTGTCCTCCTCTGTGCCCTGTTAAATAGAGGTTTTTTTAATTTCTTCTGATTCTTTTAAGAGGGCAATGAGTTCATTGCCTGTAAGTTCATAGTCAATATCCGCTATCTCGTCACGCATTTGCATAGCCCTTTTTGAACTGTTATTTGAAAGATGGGTCATGACCCTCCGGTGGATATTCTTGCTTTTTCCTTCAGTGATCTCAACAATATCTTTTGCTATTTCATAAAACCTGGGAGCATCTTCAACCATCTCATTACTTATACCGGTAATGCTGGTGATAAAATACGGGATGTCCCTTTCAGGGTTGACCAGGCTGCAGAATTTGTCAACTATTTTCTTACCGTCAAAAATAAATATGGCTATTTCTGTTATCCTCTCATTCCTGGGACTTCCTCCTGTGGTTTCCATGTCAACAGTAGCATACACTACCTGAAAAATAAATGCTAATATATGCAGTTTTTGAGTCCTGCTGAAAATTAGTTGTTATTTTTATGTTCCAATATTGAAGATTATGAGTGAGTGTTACAGCAGGATATTTATTGAGAATGGAATTATCCGTAACAGACTTGAGTTTGACCTTGGTAAGGTATTTGAAGATGAAGTTATTTACGAAGTAATAAGAATAAGAAAGGGTATACCCTTATTCCTGTTTGATCATTTTGAACGCCTTGAAAGAAGTGCCTCCTACAGTGGCAGGGAACTGTTCCTGTCATATGACCAGCTCAGGGAACAGATTCTGAAATTGATTGGTCTCAGCAGTATCCCCGAGGGAAATATTAAAGTGAGCCTGAAGTATTCACCAGCATATACCGGATACCTCATTTATTATATTGATGCCCGGTATCCGGATGCAGAGATGTACGAAAATGGGGTCAGGGGAATTCTTTATTATGCTGAGAGACGTATGCCCGTTGCCAAGATTTTTAATCATAAACTGCGATCATCCATCTATTATGAGCTGATACATACAAAAGCTTACGAAGCTCTCCTTGTAAACCGTGCGGGATGTATTACCGAGGGAAGCAGGTCAAATATTTTTTTTATAAAAGAAGGAAAGATTATTACTGCACCCGATGAGTGTGTCCTGGGGGGGATAACAAGAAAAAAACTATTAAAGATTTGCAGGGATGAAGATCTTAAGATTGAGTACAGGTGTCTCCCTGTTGACGAGCTTGGTAGCGTGGATTCAGCATATATGACCGGTACATCTCCCAATGTTTTGCCTTTCAGTGAAATAGACAGTTATAAATTCAGTGTAAAAAATGAAACCATGAAGCTTGTGGCCGGCAGATATATGCAAATGATATATGATTATATGGCAGAATTTGAAAACAAATACAGATAAATATTTATTATAGAAGTAATAAGAAAAAAGATGGCTAATATAAGGGATTTAAAAAAAGACATTGATTACCTGGTGTATGAAGTAATCTCGGATTGTTTTGCAGCAATGAGTATGAACCGGGAGGAGAAGGTGTCGGACCAGCTGGCTGAGATAGTTGCAGATGCTGTTGTATTAAGAAATGAAATGTTCTCAAAAACAAGGTACAGGGGTGATAAGGGAAAGGCTGGTGAAGTAAGGGAATACTATCGTAATCTGCGTAAGGATCTGATTAAAGGCATTGATGGCTTATTTACAAGGATAAGCAAGGTGGTCAGCGACTAAAATGACGGTAGATTAGTCGTCCGCATTTTGAGCAGCTGCCATCTTCCGTGTTAAGATGCTTTATCCTGTAGCCACTCCGGCTTGTAATAACTGATCCGCAATCGGGGCAGACTGTATCCATTATACCGGTTATGTTTATATTACCGGGATATACAAAATTCAATTTCTCTCTGGCTATGTAAAACAGGTCTTTCAAGGTGGATGAAGGGGTAGGGGGAGCTGAAAAATTGTAGTTGGGGAAATACCTGCTCAGGTGAAGTACAATATCGGGGCCAAGGTTATCATTTATCCAATTTATACAATCCCTGAATTCATCATGCATATCATTATAATCAGGGATAACAAGATATGTGATCTCAAGATACTTTCCGCCCGACTGAATATCTTTAAGGGTATTCAGTACGGGCTTTATTCCTGCTCCTGTATACTGCCTGTAAAAATCATTATTGAAAGCTTTCAGGTCAATATTAAAGGCATCAATATATTTAATCAGTTCCAGCAAGGGCGCCCTGTTGATATAGCCGTTGCTTACCATGACAGTGGAAAGTCCGGATTTTTTGGCGTTTACAGCCATTTCCATCATGAATTCATACCACACAATTGGTTCATTATAAGTGAAGGCAAGCCCTGTATTGGAACTTATTTGCTGTGCCTCGTGCAATATCTGCCGGGAGGTGAAATGATTCTTTCTTCTGTTCATAATACTGACCGAAGGCTGAGATATTTCGTAATTCTGGCAGAATGGACACTGCATATTACAGCCAAATGATCCCACTGATAGTATTTGCGTACCGGGATAGAAATGGTATAGTGGTTTTTTTTCGATGGGATCGAGGGCGAGAGCAGAGACATTTTCATATACATCTGTTTGCATTGTACCGTCAATGTTATGCCTTACCTTGCATTTGCCTGTTTCTCCGGGTTTGAGAAGACAATTATGCGGGCATAGCATGCATCTTATTTTGTTTTCTTCAAGTGATGTAAAATAGGCGGCTTTCATACAATGTTAATTTTTCATAAAGTTAATGAATTAAATAGGAATGCTATTTTGCTCAATCCGGCAGAAGTGATAAATTTGCGCTTTATTTATAATTTTACGAGAATTACGGGAAATGGCAGAAAAGACAAATTTTAGCAACATTCAACTTACCTTACTGGTAGTGTTGCGCGTTTTGATAGGTTGGCATTTCTTATATGAAGGAATATCAAAACTTGTAAATCCTGATTGGTCTTCAGTGGCTTTTCTGCTTGACTCAAAAGGATTTTTATCATCATTCTTCTACTCCCTGGCCTCAAATCCTGATGTTCTGAAAGTTGTAGACTTTCTTAATATATGGGGACTGATACTTATAGGCCTGGGCTTAATACTGGGCTTGTTTTCAAGAATTTCCATAATTGCTGGAATAGGATTGCTGGGGATGTATTACCTGTCTCATCCTCCAATGGTTGGCTACTCTTTTTCAGTGCCTTCTGAAGGATCTTACCTGTGGGTGAACAAGAACCTTATCGAAATGGCAGCCCTTGCTGTACTGCTCGTATTCCCCGCCTCGATGCAAATTGGTTTTGACAGATTCATTTATAAGAGAAAGTAAATATAAAATATGAGCGAAATCACTGATAAAAATGATGAATCGTCCGGGATAAGCAGGCGTGATCTTGTCAAAGGCCTGGCTACTGTGCCCGTACTGGGAGCTTTTGCTTTTGCATTTTACAGGAAAAGGAAGCATACCCGGCAACTCAGGAACAATATCCTGGAGAATATCAGTCTCTCAGATGATGAACCGGAAATAAATGATCAGCCTCTTACCGGTGAAAAGATAAGGCTGGGCATTATCGGATTTGGCATAAGAGGACCCCAGATTGCAAAAGCAGCGGGATTTCTTCACCCTGAAACTGTTGAGGCAATGAAAAAAGATGCAGCAGCCAACAGCGCCGATACGAGATATCAGGAATTTATTGAGCAGGATGATCTCAATGTTGAGGTAACTGCTGTTTGTGATATATTTTCCGTATATGCCAGGAAAGCCAGTGAGACATGTGCAAATATCGACCGGAAGGGAACCGATATCAGCTTCGGCGATATGCCCGTGATTTATAATGACTACCGTGATCTTATTGCAGACAAAAATGTTGATGCGGTAATTATTGCCACACCCGACCACTGGCATGCACCAATGGCAATAGAGGCGGCCAGGGCAGGTAAGCATATTTACTGTGAGAAGCCTATGAGCTGGTCGGTGGAAGAAACATACGAACTGCGTAAAGCAATAAGGGAAACAGGTGTGGTCTTCCAGCTCGGCCACCAGGGCAGACAGACTGAAGCTTATAATAAAGCCAGGGAGCTTATTGATAATAATGTTATCGGCAGTGTAAACCTTATCGAAGTTACTACTAACAGGAATACCCCTAACGGTGCCTGGGTTTACCCTATTCACCCTGAAGCAAATCCTGAAACCATTGACTGGCCCATGTTTATTGGGCAGGCACCATGGCACGATTTCAGCCTTGAACGCTTTTTCAGGTGGAGATGCTGGTGGGATTACAGCACCGGGCTGTCAGGTGATCTGCTTACACATGAGTATGATGCAATGAACCAGATCCTTGGCCTTGGAATACCTGATACGGCAGTGTCATCGGGCGGAATTTATCATTTTAAAGATGGAAGGACAGTTCCCGACGTCTTGCATACAGTCTTCGAGTTTGATGAATATGACCTGGCAATGATGTACAGCGCCACGCTTGCAAACAGTAAATCCAGGGGCAAGATTATAATGGGACATGACGGGTATATGGAAGTGAGCAATTCAATAAGTGTCTATGCCGATCACAATTCAACACGGTACAGGGAGAAACTTGATAAGGGCATAATTGACCCAACAATACCGATACTGTCATATGTCCCGGGCAGGAAGAGTATTGATGCGGTTACCTCTGCAACGGAACAGTATTTTGCCGGACGCGGACTGCTCTATACCTACAGGGGAGGTAAAAGAGTTGATACAACACATCTTCATATAAGGGAATGGCTTAACTGTATCAGGACAGGGGAAACCCCATCCTGTGATATTGAGCAGGGCTTCGAAGAAGCTATTACCGCACATATGGGAACAATGGCTTACAGGGAAGGACGGAAAGTCAAGTGGGACAGGGAAAATGAAACAATAATCTGATTAACCTAATATCTCATAAAATGAAACGAGCATGAATAAATTTAATCTCTTACTTCATAATAGAAGATAATTAAATTTTTCATGCGGGAGCGAACCGTGCACAGCGAGCTAACGAACAGTTTTACCGTGAGTAAGCGCTTGCATTTGTTCTCAAATTTTTAATTAAGTTATATTCAGTTAATTATAAAATTCTAAACGAATGAAAAGACGTAGTTTTATCAAGACAACAATTGCCGGCACCACGGCTGTTGCAGTAATGCCCTCGTTCGCATGCTCATCAGAAGTGAAAAAAACGGGACTTATACTTTATACCCTAAGGGATGATATGAGAAAAAACCCGGAAGCAAGCCTTGACCGGATTGCAGAAATAGGTTATAACTGGCTGGAAGCTGCCAGCTATGATGGCGGTAAATTCTATGGCAGGAAACCTGCTGATTTCAGAAAAATGGTTGAAAGCAGGGGCATGCAACTCATTAGCAGCCATAATGGATTAAATGAGGATAACCTTGATGAGGTAGTCGGTGCAGCTGCCGAAGCAGGCCTTCAGTACCTTGTTATACCTTCACTTCCGAATAACTGGATAAGCAGCGGTGATGCCCTTAAACAAACAGCTGATTTTATGAATATGGCGGGTGAAAAATGCCGTGAAAACGGGATGAAGCTGGGATTTCATAATCACACTGCCGAATTTGAACCCGTAGAGGGACAGATACCCTATGACGTTTTTCTGAAAAATACAGATCCGGGCCTGGTTACTTTCCAGCTCGATCTTGCCTGGATAACGAAGTCGGGGAATGACCCACTGGAATATTTTGAGAAATATCCGGGCCGTTTTGAACTATGGCATGTGAAAGATCTTTCAGAAGACAAAGAGGATGCCACACTGGGTGAAGGAACAATAAATTTTAAACCCATATTTGCAAAGGCTGTGACTGCCGGCATGGAGTATTTCTTTGTTGAACAGGATAACTGCAGAACGCATACCCCTTTTGAAAGTATAGAGATAAGCAGGAACTACCTGCTGGAGAATATTCTCTGAAGGAATAAACCATCTCCAGGCTGGCGCGCTTATTAATTGCCCGCTCACACTGATAAGCCGGGGCCCGGTTGATAATTATACATTAGTCCATTTTTTATTCCTGGAAGATCTTACGACAGCTTCAAGGAACCGCATGCCACGCAGGCCATCCTCTATACCCGGGTAATCATAGTCGGGATCAGGCTTTTCACCTTTCTTATATGACTGAAGGTGGAGGGCAAAATTACGGTACAGGCTGGCAAAGGCTTCTATGAAGCCTTCAGGATGGCCTGCCGGAAGCCTGGTATGCAAGCCTGCGATGTGACCCATGGCCTTAAATCCTGCCCCTGTCCTGTATACCTGCATGGGCCGGTCTTTCCATCTCACGACAAGACTGTTAGGTTCCATCTGCTCCCATCTGAGGCTGCCATTGCTGCCATATATCCTGATGCTGAAGGCATTCTCCTCGCCAAGGGCCACCTGGCTGGCCACCAGACTGCCTTTTATACCACATTCAAAATTCAATAATACATTTCCATCATCCTCAAGGAGGCGTCCTTCAACAAAGGTATTGAGTTGTGCATAAAGTTTTTCTACCTTCTTCCCGGTAATATATTCTGACAACTGGAAGGCGTGAGTACCTATGTCTCCCATACAGCCTGCATTACCTGCCCTGGCCGGGTCGGCCCTCCATTCAGCCTGCTTATTCCCTTTTTCTTCTTCCCTGTCTGATAACCATCCCTGTAAATATTCGACCACTACTTTCCGGACAATACCAAGTTCACCATCCCGTACCATTTCCCTCGCTTTTTTGACCATGGGATAAGCGGTATAGTTGTGTGTAAGACAAAATAGTTTATTGGTGGTTCTCAGTGCATCCCTGAGTTGAATCGCTTCTTCCACAGTCAGGCACAGAGGTTTGTCACATACAATATGAAAGCCTGCTGCGATTGCTTCCATGGCAGGTTTAAAATGCAGGTGATTGGGGCTTGCTATGCAAATAAAATCGGGACGAATACCATCAGGGAGCCCTGCTTCCTTGCAAATCATATCATGCCAGTCGTCATATATCCGTTCTTTGCTTAAACCATATTCAATGCCGCTCCTGCGTGAGGTGCCTGGATTGCTGCTGAATGCACCGGCAACAAGCTCTATCATATTGTCCATTCTTGCGGCCATAAGGTGTACAGGGCCGATGAATGAGCCGATGCCTCCGCCTATCATGGCCATTTTCAGTTTCATAGCGCTTCGTTTTTATAAAAAATTTCAATATTATTTTCCTCAGCATAGTCAATTATGAAATCCCTAACCTTTTGCCCCAGATCAGGGTACCTGAGTCCGAGTTTGATCCTGATCCTGGGTAAATCATTACGATGGAGGACCATATCGTATGATCTTATTTCCAGTTGCCTTATCTGGTCAGAGCTTACCTTTTTTGCAGGAAGCAGGCTGTTTTGCCTGAGAGTAATGTTACCGTTTTCCCTTTTTACATATCTTTTTGCATACCCCAGTCCGGAATATACCTGGAAAATGCCGAAAAGAAAGAGGAAGATGCTGCCAGCCCAGAAAATTTTCTCGTTATCAGGATATTTTACCAGGAATACCGTCCACCATCCTGCGGTGAAGATACAGAGTAGGCCGAAAATAACTATCATTATCCTTACCAGTGGTTTGTCTTCTCGTTCGCCCAGTGATATAGTCTGTTCACTCATAGTAATATTAATTGAATCGCAATTTATTCTTTTTCTGGGACTATAAAAAGTCAATTTTTCCTTTGTTATGAATGGTAATTCTTATGTTTTTTATAATTTTAAAAGTTTCAAAACTAAAATTTACCTAATGATGAAAGAAAAATCAAGCAAGATTTCACGGCGTTCATTTATCGGGACTACCACTGCAGCCGCTGCCGGCCTTACAGTTCTGCCAAGTTCTGTGGTCAGCGGACTTGGACATATTCCACCAAGCGATAAACTTAATATAGCCGGAATAGGCGTTGGAGGTATGGGTAATGCCAACCTGATGAAGCTGAAGGATAAGGAAAATATAGTTGCTGTATGTGACGTTGACTGGGCGTATGCAAAGTCAAAATTCGATAATTATCCGAAAGCAAAACGATACTGGGATTTCAGAAAGATGTATGATGAGATGGGAAAAGATATTGATGCGGTAGTTATTGCCACTGCCGATCATACCCATGCTATCACGGCAGCTCATGCCCTGGATATGGGGAAACATGTCTATTTGCAGAAGCCGCTTACCCATACGGTATATGAGTCACGCCTGCTTACCAGGCTTGCTGCCAAAAATAAACTTGCTACCCAGATGGGTAACCAGGGAGCATCAGGTGAAGGAGTAAACCGGGTTGTTGAATGGATACAGAACGGCGAGATAGGGGAAATTACCAGGGTGGAAGCTTTCACTGACCGCCCGATATGGCCCCAGGGTTTGAACAGGCCAAGTGAGAAAATGGCTGTGCCTGAAACCCTTGACTGGGACCTATTTATAGGACCTGCCAATTGGAGACCTTATCACAGTATTTATACACCATGGAACTGGAGGGGATGGTGGGATTTCGGAACAGGGGCTCTTGGTGATATGGCCTGCCATATATTGCATCCTGTCTTTGTAGGATTAAAGTTAAAATATCCCACCAAAGTACAGGGAAGCTCCACCCTCCTGTTAACAGATTGTGCACCAAATGCTGAAATGGTCAAACTTACCTATCCATCCAGACCAGACAGGCCTGATTACAGGATCAGCCTTCCTGAAGTGGAGGTAACCTGGTATGATGGTGGATTGCAACCGATGAAGCCTGAAGGATGGCCGGCAGGCAAGAATATGAATGATAACGGCGGTGGTGTTATCTTCCACGGTACAAAAGACAAACTAATCTGTGGTTGTTACGGTAAGGACCCCTGGTTGTTGTCAGGTCGCGTGCCCGATGCGCCAAAGACTCAGAGAAGGGTGACCGTAAGTCATGAGGCCGACTGGGCGCGTGCATGTAAGGAAAGCCCTGAAAGCCGGGTTCCTTCCAAATCAGACTTTGCCGAAGCCGGACCTTTTAATGAAATGGTGGTAATGGGCGTGCTTGCTGTCAGACTGCAGGCATTGAATAAAGAGCTGGAATGGGATGGAGAAAAAATGGAGTTTACAAATATCCATGGCAACGAGGAACTAAAAATAGTACTCGAAGATAATTTCAGCATTAAGGACGGACATCCTACCTTTAACACTGTATGGACCGATCCAATGAATGCCAGGGAATTTGCAAATGAAATGATAAAACATACTTATCGTGAAGGCTGGACTTTACCTGCCATGCCATAAATAATAATAATAATCTTAAAACTTAAAGAATATGAGAATAATTAATCTTTTACCGGCATTTTTACTTATTATGTTTCTGAATAATTCCTGTGGAACTTCAGGAAATGAAAAGAAGGGGGAAGAAGCTAAAACAGAAGATGTTGAAGCTACAACTGAAGACGAATGGACAATCCTGTTTGACGGTACCTCCACCGAGAACTTCAGGGGATATAACAAGGAAGAATTCCCTGAAGCAGGCTGGGAGATAGTTGACGGCACATTGCATTGTATGGGATCCGGCATGGGTGAAGCCGGAGGAAAGGGAGGTGACATAATCACAAAAAAGAAGTACTCCAATTTCGAACTATCCCTTGAATGGAAAATATCCGAAGGAGGTAACAGCGGCATCTTTTACCTTGCTCAGGAACTGGAGGGAAAACCTATCTATATATCTGCTCCCGAGATGCAGATACTTGATAATGAAAGGCATGTGGATGCCAAGCTTGGAAAGGAGGGTAACCGCCAGGCAGGATCCCTCTATGATCTCATACCGGCTGTGCCACAGAATGCAAAACCTGCCGGCGAATGGAACCAGGTAAGAATACTGGTTTATGACGGTACAGTTGTTCATACTCAAAATGGAGAGAATGTGGTTGAATACCACCTGTGGACCGATCAGTGGAAGGAGATGTGCGCCAATTCAAAATTTGCCGATATGCCCGAATTCATTAACACTGCCAGGGAGGGATATATAGGACTTCAGGACCACGGCAATGATGTTTGGTTCAGGAATATAAAGATCAAGGAACTGTAAAAAATAAAAAGTACATCGTTAGTTATAATTTCCCGGAAGTAAATAAAGGAACTTATGGATGAAGAATATCGAATATCGAATTTAGTTGATACCACTTCATTATTCGGCATTCGATATTCGACATTCATTTTATTTATCAGTTAATTCTCCTTTCAGGCCTATTTCCTCAGCCACTTCACACATTCCATCTATGCAATCCTGAATTAATTCTGACAGCTCTACTTCAAGCAGGGCTGCTCCCTTTTCTATTATAGACCTGTCAACACCGGCCGCAAAACGCTTATCGTTCCATTTCTTCTTTACAGATTTTACCTTCATGTCGAGAACGCTTTTAGAGGGGCGAACAAGTGCAGTTGTGGTCACCAGACCTGTTAATTCATCCATAGCGTACAGGGTTTTTTCAAGCGGGCTCTGTGGCTCTGCATCTGTGACTATCCCCCATCCATGACTCATCACAGCCCTTATATATTCCTCCGGCCAGTTGTTCTGCCTCAGTATCTCCTCTGTCTTCCGGCAGTGCTGATCAGGATACATTTCGTAATCCAGATCATGTATTAAACCAATTATGCCCCATTTGTCTTCGTCCTCACCATTTTTTCTCGCCATGTATCTCATGACTCCTTCAACGGCCAGGGCATGCTTGTATAGGCTCTCTGATTTATTATATTTCCTGAATAGGTTCAGGGCTTCCCCGCGGGTGGGTATGTAATCGCTCATAAGATATATTTTTATAATGATAAATGTATAAAGACAAAATTATAAAGTAAAATCCTTCCTCCGGGTTTTAAAGCTTAATAATTTTGTAGGTAAAGCTCTTTGTGTTGTTTCTTATTACCAGTATATAATTGCCTCTCAAGAGCTTTGCGTGATCAATGTATATCTGTTCATCAGCAGAAATAAATTCAATTTCTTTCCTGTAAATGAGTACTCCGGACGTGTTATACAACATGATGGCATTGCCTTCGGAGTTCGTATGGCTGATTATCCTGATTTTGTCCCTGACAGGGTTGGGTGCCACTGTAAAGTATTCATTCCCGGGATTTATATCATCTATGCCTGTGCTTATTATGGTGAGCCTGAGCGTGTCATTTATAAAATAGTTGTCCGGCGATGTGACAAAAACTTCTATTTCATATGTGTTGTCTGCAGACATATCAAATGTTTGGGAGAAAGATAAGGTGAGGGTGTCACCCGGTTTTAATTCAGTATTGAAAGTTTCGCTAACCGGTTGATTATTGTTTACTATATATGACATTGAGAGTGAATATATTGTATCACGACCAAGATTGCTGAGTTCCAGAGAAATAACTTCGTCACTGTAGTTTGTACCCTCCCTGGGGGAAATGATCTCATTCAGGTGTATGGCAGATTGTACAAATGACAGTGGGGGGAATCTTACAAGGTCGATATATGCGCAATCGGAACCATTGTTTACAGATTGATCCTTTCCGTAAATCCACTCAAGCTTATACACCCCTCTCCCAAGAGGTATAACAGCTTCTGTCCAGTCGACCTCTCCTGAGGCACTTATAAGTATCTTATTATTGACCTTAAAGGTCAGGGAATCCCAGTTTTCTTCAGAAGAAACCTTGTACCAGAATTTTAAAGTATCATCTTCAGGCAGATTCAGGAGTATGCCAAGTACTGATTTTTCATTGTGCGTAATATGTCCTGAACGTGCTGAAAACATATTGCTTATTGATGTTTCACCGGTGATGATCCATGGGGCTTCACTGTCATTCTGCCATGGGAAGGTGTTAAAATTCAACAATTCAAAGTCTTCTGTATATTTGCCTGAAATAATACTCAGAGTTTTCAAAGTTTTATAGGGGCTGCAAATTAATTCGGCATCAAAACTGATTTCAGTCGATTCGGGTGTATTTTCATTTATCTCTGCGAATACCGGAATATCCGTTACTTCTCCTGGATTGATCAGCCCCGATGCAAGTTCAGTGGCGTCGAAATTAATATATTCGGAAATTCCGGTTAGATAAAGACTGCCTGAGCATGAGCTTGACCCATTATTGCTTACTTTGAAGATAATTTTTATCCTCTCTCCGGCTTCCGGCAGTCCATTACCATTGCCGGTATATGTATCGTCTGTTAAACAATTCAGGATTATGAGTTCAGGTGCATGCAGGCTGAAATCAGCCGTCCTTCTTAAAATATTGCCATTATAGTGAAGCTCTAAATTAAGAGTTGCTATATCAAGATCCGGCAGACTGTCCGAAACCGTGATGTCAAAGCCGGTTTCAATTATTTCAGAATTGGCTTCAACCGTACCGATATAAAGGGAATCAGTTATTATGCTAAGGTATTCTGAAGATGATGATATTTTTAAATATACATCAGCAGCGCCTGCATTACCGGCGTTCTGTATACCGGTTTTAAGAGAAATATTTTCCTTGTAATCTGCTTTCCCATTATCATTACCTGACAGATCTGAAACATTTACATCATTAATACCAAGCCAGGCAGTATCCGATTCTTCAAAATAAATTGTTTTGACAAATGGCTTTTTATTCTGACTGCTTATAATCAGCAGGCAGGAATCTTTCTCAGTTTCGGGTAAGTCCAGGCAGGCATTTCCTGAAGGACTTGCATGTGTTGCATCCCAGAGTGTATCAAAGTGAGACAGGCCCAGGTAGGCAAAGGCCGATGTATTAACATTCAGTTTTTTTAGTGTGGGAGGAAGCTTATCCGGGACTGAGGTTGAAAGTATTTCAGGTTTGCCAATATATGGGGAAATGGAAGGATCTCCCAGCAGTACGTATGTTTCCCAGTAATACTGTTTCCTGGGGCTCGGGCTTGCAGTCACACCCAGGTTCCCTCCGAATAATATCTGGCCTGTTGTTGTGTACCAGTCAGAGGGTGCTTCGCCATTAAGGTGAAAGAGCCTGTCGTAGAAGGCCAGCCCGGTTTCTTCATAGCTGGGGTGCCTCACAATCGGGCCTGCACCTACCGACCAGTAATAATCTTCTTCCCAGTAGGAGTCATTGGTACAGCCGATGAAGGCCAGGGCACCTTTATCAATAGCCCTTACCATACTTGAACCAAGGCAATTATTGTCATTATATTTAGCAGTAAGGCAGGCATTGCTGATTACCAGGGGATACCTTGAATAGTTTTGCATCTTGGAAGGGAAAGTATTATCGATCCCCGTCCCGGTCCAGCTTGTTGTGCTTCCGTGCCCTGTATAGTTAATATAACCGAGGCCGTTTTTGATTAAGATTTTCAGGGAATCATACCTGACCTTTCTGATTGAATCATTCAATTCGTGGTTAAAAACATAGGCCCTGGTTGGAAAGGGATTCTGATCAAAATATTCCGAGGCATAATTTACCTGTCCGTCCATAAAAGTATCAAAGCCTTCATCGAAGCCGGCAAAAGCCATAGCTTTCTGATAATGAGTTACAGTATCAACAAATGAGAAGCTTTCATACTGAATTATCTTATTTACCATGGACTTCATCTGGGCAGTATCCCCGGCCGGAAGCCGTCCTGTAAACATATCGGGAATAAAATCCCCGTTACCGTCAAATTCAGCATAATACATATCAGTAAGATAATTTGTACCCTCGGATGCCGGAATATAATTAAGGTCACCTGCCAGCAGGAGATATGTGGGCGGGGGATTTTCCTGTGAGCTGTTATTGTAAATATAAGTAAGGCTGTCCTTAATATCCCGGAAGTTCCTTTCGAGCCCGTTTTCTCCTATATAAACCTGACTTACCCTGAATCCCTTTTTTGTTTTCCACTCGACCAGTGGCTTAAGATGTTTTTTGAATGAAGTATCCGATATTATTACCATACCGACAGGCTCCATTGAAAATCCGGGAATAACATCGTCAACATCATAGTTGATAAGGCCCATGGAGAGGAGACCATTGAAATAATAATCGTCAGAGCTTTTCGCTGTCTTTCGTGTATCAGTAACCGGTGAATATTCTATGTAAATATTCATTGAGCTTATGATGTCTATGTATTTATCCGCCGGATTATAGATAACGGGATTTATTTCAAGGCTGGCAAGGCTTTTGCCTCTCATTACCCCGATTTTTCTGATTATTACTGTGTCTTTAACATATGCATGCCCGGCATTGTAAACCGACTTATCGATTACAAATGGTTTGTCCTGGGGATTTGCGCCCTTGGCCAGGCCTGGCTGGCTGGGGTAGATGATGCCGTATTCCCCGAATTCCTTGAGGCTTTTTCGAATACTGACAACATCCCGGATTATTATTCTGGCACCCTTTAGCCTGTCGTAATCAACTAACCTGGTCAGGACAGGGAGCTGTGGTTTCCCCGGCTCAGCGCTGAATGAATGATCAGCCAGCCTGAGCCGTAAAAAACTTCCCTCATCGGGTTTCAGTTTCTCAAATTCACCGTTCCCTGCATTATATGAAAGAACAAGGCCTTCATCATTATCTAAAATAATTCTCAGCGATGATGAATTCTCTTTAGCCTTACCTCTTTCATATGCAGGCTGCGCTATTGCTTCTTCCACAACCAGTAAAACAGGTAATAGCGTAATAAATATGATCCTGATAAAACCCAACTTACCTGCTTGAAAATATTAACCTAAATTCGGAAGACAAGATACCAAATTTGTTCAATATTAAAAATAAAAGCAGGTGTCAGCCTCATATCTCCAGGTTTGTCATATCTTTTGTGACTTCAAAATTGTATTCAGGGTATTCGAAAATGGCCGCACGTGGTTCGGTTTCACCTATGGAATATCCCCATACATCTTTGTATTCCTCAGGATCTTCACCCATCATTTCCATCTGGTCAATATAATGTTTTACAGGCTTTGACTCTATTATATTAACCTTGCCCATTTTATTGATGATAGGGCTGTGAGTTCTGTTTGCATCATGATCGAATTCGAGAATCCGCCGGCCTCTCCTGGTAATTCCTATGGTTCTGAATGTTAAACTTTTGCCCACTCCAGGCAGGTTCATAACATTCCGGTCGGTGCTGAGGAAAGGCAGATCATGCTTTTTCATTATTTTTTCAAGGTTTGCAACACTGTTTTCTGCATCGTTAGGAATTTCTTTAATGACATCCTGCTCCTCATCCGGAATGTTTCCGAAAATCTTTTCTTCAATCTGCTCCTGTATTGCCCTCTCATTGGTGGCAAAATTATGGTAATTCTCCATGAAGCCTTTAACCGAAAAGGTATAGTAGGGGATAATTCCGACCTTGTTAAGAGTCCTGCGCAACTTGGCCGCGAAGCCTCTCCTGGAAGCCGCAGCTGTATAAACCATCTGGTTAACCACTATCCATCCAGCCGCATTGAGTTTCTTTATTGCTTCCCTTACTGCAGGAGTAACTTCCATTGGAGAAACAAAGTGTGTCTGTATCACGAATTGTTTGATCCCTATTTTTGAGGCTTTCTCCTTAAATTCCACAAGCACCTCAAGCAGTTCATCGTTTATCCGGTAAGGAATATAAACGGGAAGTCGTGTCCCGAGCCTTACTCTTAGCATTTCGGCATATTTCTGCCCATCTTCCAGGCTCTTGTTTTTCTCTCTCTTCCTGAGGGCCATTTTATAGACTGCATCAAGGATATCCTTAATGGATTTATCTGAGCTCATAAATGCATCTCCACCGGTAATGAGTATATCTCTGAGCTGGCTGTCATTCTCAAAATATTCCATGAGCCATGCGAGTTTATCCTTCCATGATTCACCTGGTTTAAGTTTTTCCAGGTTGAAGTTAAGCCTTCCTGCCTGGAAGTCATACATCCGCTGGCATGAAACACACAATCCACCGCAGGCTCTTCCCACGGTGTCGGGTATCAATATGGATACTTCCGGGTATCTCCTGTGTATATTATTGCCACTCGGCAAGAGCCAACCGGCTGCATTCGGTTTTCCGGCTTGAACCTTATCCTCCTTTTCCCAGGCGATAATGTTACCAAATTCATTTATTAATTCCTTACTGTACAATACATAGTCTCTTATCCCGAGGTCAGCATTTCTTGCAAATTCGGGAACATTGACATTGAGAAGGGACAGGTAATAGGGGTTGACAAAGAAGGGGATACCCGCCTCTTTAGCTTCTTCGAGCCTGAACATTGTGTCAGTGTCGAGTGAGTAGTCCAGCATTTCATTAAGAAGTTCGGGGCTCCTGATCGCGAATTTCAGGTGGAAGCGATAGTCTTCCCACCATTCAAGAGCCATTTCATACTTTTCAGATTCGGATAATCCTTCCGGAAAACTATACCTGCTACCGGTAATTAAGCCCTCGTCAATATTCCTGATAATAATTTTCAGTATTCTTTCCTTGTTTTCTTCCCTTACCCTTATGATTTTCTCATCCAGGCCTGAATAGTGCCTTGACATCCACCGGAGAACTTTTTCGCGTCCTGGTTTTTCTCTTTTTTCAGAACCTGTAAATTGCCGGAACAGATGAATCATATCATAAAAAAATTCTGGTTTGGCTCCACCCTTACCCGAATGGTAGGCTAACCATATTAATCTGATAGGGTCAGACACCGATATTTGTATTTTCTTATTCAGGTTTTCAAATTCCCGTTCTGAATTTTTTATGTAATCAAGCAATCTTATTGCTCCAACTTCTCTCCAGCTGAGCGCTTCGTAGGCTTTTCTTCCCCTGATCTCATATTTAAAGTACCTTATTGCATCCTTGTGCTCTTCACTGTTAAGCCATCCATAAACCCAGTCATATACAGCCCTGTTTGCTTCCGCCGCCGATCCTGAATTACTTATAAGCTTCTCAAGTTCAGGATTCTCTTTCATTAATTCATTAAGCAATATGACTGATCTTGGTGGAATGTTAATTTTTTCTATTTTTTCGAGCAAATTCATATCTATAAACTGATTTTGGGATATTTAAAGAATTGAAAATCAATTCTTTGAGATTTTCAATAATGTAATACAAAGGTAACAAAAAAAAGGTTTAATTCCAAGTTTATTACTGGCAGACAGGGGTATGATTCAGTAACTTAAATAGCTATCCGGTAGCTGCTCGTCAAGTTTTTCACTGGCATGATAACTGCACCCTTTTTCGGATAGGTCAAAATCCAGAATTCCGCATGTAATAAGATCCGAAAGTATGTTTTCAGCCTTATGCAGTGGTAGTCTGGAAATTCTTCTGAATTTGGAAAGGCTTATTGAATTATTCTGGTGAAGATATTCGAACAGGAGGCTTTCTGCTTTTCGCACTTTAATTAAAAGTCCGTTTTTCCTGTATTCATTTTTCCATACCTTAAGGATGACCCTGTTAACAGCCAGGTTTTGGTCATCTTTCCTCAGGTAGGCTATCCATTTTCCTGTATCATCTTTTGCATATACAGGCCTGTTATCTGACTTTTCAATTTTTACCTCAAGAACTGTTTTGCCTTCGGAATGGTGCTGTATAATATTGTATTTAACTGCAGGTTTACAGAAAAGGCTGGCTGCTGCATCTATCATATAAAATTCCTCTTCGCTCTGTACTCCTGCAATACTGCCATTATCGCGGACACCAATCAGCAATTTCCCGCCATCAGTGTTTGCAAAAGCTGCCAGAGTTTTCGCAATCTTCCTGGAATCAGATATACAGTACTTGAAATCAAGTACCTGGCTCTCGCCCTGATCTATCAGCATAAACAGTCCTTTCACATCCATTTAAATTTAAGTTACAAAATTACCTTAAATTTTGTTAAATGACGAAAGTGATCCACCTCCCGTAGCTGAGTTATAATAATTTTTTACTATAATTATGGGAACAAAAATAGATTGTCTATGCGAGCGCACAAATTATTGATTTTTATTACTGGTTTTTTATTTATGGTTAATATGAGTTACGGACAACAAGATATTGAGAAGGATAGCTTCGAAACTGGGGGAGGTGCCCTTGAATTGTGGTTTATAGGTCATGGAACCCTGATGTTTGAATATAACGACCTGATAATACATATTGATCCTGTAAGCCGTGAAGCTGATTATTCAACACTACCCGATGCTGATCTTATTCTTATCACACATGAACATGGCGACCATCTAGATCAGGCCGCCATAAAAAAGATACTTAAAGACGACACACAGATCATATGCAATGAAGCTTCTTCCCCGGGCCTGGGTAATTGCCTGGTAATGGCTAACGGTGATAAGACCCTTTTCAAGGGAATTAACATCGAGGCAGTTCCTGCCTATAATATTAAGAATGAACGGTCCCCGGGAAATCCTTTTCATCCCAGGGGGAGGGGGAATGGCTATATCCTGGATCTTGGAGGAAAAAGAATATACGTTGCCGGTGATACTGAAAACATACCTGAAATGAAAGGTTTCAGAGATATAGATATTGCCTTCCTGCCGATGAGCCTTCCCTACACAATGTCTCCGCAAATGGCGGCAGATGCGGCTTTAATGATAATGCCCGGTATTCTTTATCCCTATCATTTCGGTTCAAGTGACACCGGTGAACTGGTGAAGTTGCTTGACGGAACGGGGATAGATGTGAGAATAAGAAAATTACAATAAAAAGTAATACTATGACTAAGATTAACCGTAGGAATTTCCTTCGCACAGGGGCTGCAGGTGCAGCATCCATAATGGCTTCCACAGGCGGGGCCTTTGCTATGTTTCCCTCAAGTAAAGGGCCTTCTGATATTATTTACCGCACACTGGGGAAAACAGGTATCAGGTTACCTGTGGTGAGTATGGGAGTGATGAGGGCAGATAACCCAAGCCTGGTGAGAGCCTGCCTTGATAATGGTATTATTCATTTTGATACTGCTAACGGCTACCAGAGAGGCAGGAACGAGAAGATGCTCGGGGATGTATTCAGGGATTACGATCGAAGCTCAATTATTGTAGCTACAAAAGTAAAGCCAGAAGGTGTAGATCAACGGACCGGATTGCCAGGCGATGCCACCACGGCTGAGGACTTTCTGATGAAGTTTGAGGAAAGCATGCAGAGACTGCAGATGGATTATGTTGACATATTGTACCTGCATTCCGTATCTTCTGTTGAAATGGTAAATCACAGGGAGATCACTCGGGCAATGAAGAACCTGAAAAAAGAAGGAAGGGTTAAATATATTGGGATATCAACCCATACCAATGAACCTGAAGTGATAGATGCGATGGTTAAGGCCGGATTCTGGGACGTGGTTCTTAGCCGCTATAATTTCACGCTCAGTTATCTTGATAAACTGGAAGAATCAATAAAAAGAGCTGCTGAATCAGGTATAGGAGTGGTGGCAATGAAAACAATGTCGGGAGGATTCCTGGACAGGGAACGAACAAAGCCGATAGATGCTGTTGCAGCACTTAAATGGGCACTGCAGAATGAAAATATTTGCACTACCATACCGGGAATGACCTCTTTTGATATGCTGGAAGAAGACCTTAAAGTACTGACAGATATTAACATGACAGACGATGAGATGAAGAAGATACTGATAGCATCCGGGGAGCCGGGTCTCTTTTGTACAAGCTGTAATAACTGCCTTGAAAAATGTACCGGATCATTGCCGGTACCTGACCTGATGAGGGCTTATATGTATGCATACGGCTATGTGAACATGGAAAAGGCATATAGCCTTCTGTCAGAGCTGGGAACAGGACCCGATCCCTGTGCAGGCTGCAGCGAGTGCACCATCGATAATTGTACAAAACAATTTGACATAAGATCAAAAATTACTGATATCAGCCGATTGGTAAATGTGCCGGTTGATTTTATTACCTGATATTTTTTAAAATATGAATTGTAAAAATGTATGGAGGGGCACTGTTTCCCTCTTGTTTCTGGCTTTATTACAGTGGTCACTGGCGTCCGGCCAGGATTTTGATTTTCCTGAGTTGAACAGGTTTGAGATTGTTACCAGCTATCCGGTATACACACCTGATAATCTATGGAATTATATTAATGGAGGGGCTGACGCTTATAATGCTCTTGGCTTCAGGGATCTGCATATTGCAGAATATAAGCGAGGCAAAAAGCACACGGTCAAGCTTGAAATCTATCATCATGCAAGTGTAAATCTAGCCTTTGGTATATACGCCTTGGAAAGGGCACCTTCATATGACTTTTTTAAACTTGGCACCCAGGCTTACAGGGAGAAAGGTCTTATACATTTTCTCAAGGGAGAATATTATGTAAAGCTTACCAGCCATTCCGGTAATAGGAAAATACTGGAAGCACTAGAAGAACTGGCATATATCACTGAAGATATGCTTGAGGGTACAATTGAATTTCCTCCTGCACTGTCAATGTTCCCCGAGAAGGGTAAACAGGAGAATACAGAAATGTATATAGCGGAAAATGTCCTTGGACATGAATTCCTCGGCAAGGCCTTCAGATCGACCTATAAAATTGATGATAAAAGGTTCACAATTTATCTGTTCACTGAAAATACCAGTGATGAAAACAGGCAAATGCTGGAAGCATATCTCTCAAAGTATGGCCTTTCTGCAGGAGACGAACCGGGAGAAAAATTCCATTTTGAAGATGGATATAACGGCTTTGTTTACCTGGCCTGGGAAGAAGGAATTGTTATACTCATTTCAGGGCTGAATGAAAATCATACAGAATTGGCTTATGACTATATGAGTGAAATACTGGACAGGTATGAGTAAGTTACTGGATCAATCAACCGGTCAGAGGTTTACCAGCAGGTGGGGTCTTATATTAAGTGCAATGGGTGTGGCTGTTGGAACCGGCAATATCTGGCGTTTCCCTCGTATAGCTGCCCAGAATGCAGGAGAAGACGGGGCAGGTGCCTTCCTGATTGCATGGGTGTGTTTCCTTTTTCTTTGGAGCATACCTTTAATAATTGCCGAATATGCTTCCGGACGGAAATACAGGTCGGGAGTGGTCGGTGTATTTATTAAGGGAACGGGCAAAAAGTTTGCCTGGCTCGGATCATTTGTTGCAATAGTCCCGCTGATAATAACCTTCTTTTATACAGTCGTGGTAGGGTGGTGTATATATTATTTTGTCTATATGCTCTTTAATCCGCTTCCCGAAAATTTTCAAACTGCAATGACAATCTGGGAATCATACCAGGAAAGCATATGGCCGCTTTTAACACATATGCTGGCAATAGGATTAGGGCTTATAGCTATATGGAAGGGTATAAGCTCAATTGAAAAAATTAATAAGGTTTTAATACCCTCACTTCTTGTTATTGTTATTTTGAGTGTTGTGCGTGCAGTAACTTTGCCGGGAGCGGGTGAAGGGCTCGCCTACCTTTTCAAACCACAATGGTCACAGCTTGGTGACCCAAGAATCTGGCTCGATGCATTAACCCAGAATGCATGGGATACAGGCGCAGGCTGGGGACTGTTCCTGACCTATGCAGCTTACATGAAAAAGGAACATGGGGCCGTTGGAAATGCCTTCCTTACGGGTATCGGGAATAATACTGTTTCAATATTGTCCGGAATAATGATCTTCGGTACGGTTTTCGCCGTACTGAAGCATGAAATGGGTATGAGCAGCCCCGAGGTAATGGAAATAATGAAGACCAGCGGACCTGCATCAACAGGACTCACCTTTATTTGGATGCCTCAGCTTTTCGAAAAAATGTTCGGCGGAGGAATATTATCTATATTATTTTTCCTTGGACTTACATTCGCCGGGTTTTCTTCTCTCATTGCACAGCTTGAACTGCCAACAAGGGTTCTGGTTGATACAGGCCTTAAGCGTAAGAGGGCAATAGCCGTGATTGGAATACTTGTGTTTCTCTTTGGTATCCCCTCGGCACGGAACCTTAATTTCCTCAGCAACCAGGATTTTGTCTGGGGCATTGCCCTGATGATTTCCGGGGCACTGATAGCCTTTCTCATTATTAAGCAGGGAACCCGGAAGGTGATGCTTGAGATAAATGAATCGGTAAGAGACCGTAAAGTAGGTAAATGGTGGGTTTATATAATAAATTACTTCATACCAATTGCTGCTGTTGTGCTCCTGTTCTGGTGGCTGTCACAGTCATTTATCCCGGGAGAATGGTATAATCCATTCAGTCCATTTTCTTTCATGTCATGCATCTTCCAGTGGAGTATTGTGTTGCTGGTACTGCTAATCTTCAACAGGAGGATAGCCAGGCTGTTCTATTGATAAGTTGCCATAGTTCAGCAATATAATTGTAGTTAGCAGGGAACGCCTTCAATTTTTGTTAGTTTATTAACACTTCCCGGGCTTATTCAATGCAGCATATCGGCCTGACGGGAGTCTGTTATATTGAATTACCGTATATGTGAGGAAAAAAAGAAAATGTTCATGTCAGGTTCTGGTGTTATCATGAACAGGGGTGTGTCCCGCCATGGCGGGACCACCCTACTTTATTTAATTATGATTTCAGATTTAAGAATAGCCTGAGCTTCAATCTTCTATTATAAGAACGACTCCTTTTCCTGCTTCAAGCGGTATGCGTTCCCAGGGGCTGTAAATCTTTTCAGCCTGGAAATTCCTGATATAGGGTGCCCTGAGAACAGATTCATTTCTGTTCATCCCTATCTTACTCCAGTCAATATTAAGCCAGAGTTCCTTATTTTCGTCGTACCAGCTGGCAATGGCGATCATCACCTTGTTATCTTTCAGGTAGACGGTAGCCGGGGCGTTTCTGTATCCTGTGGTAACCGGGCAATCTTCAGACCAGTAACCGATAAACTCGGAACCGGTCATTCCAAATTCATCAAAGACATCCCAGATATTCCTCGGATCACCCGACCATGGCGCACGTGAGGTCATTCCATAAACGAGTCCCTTATACTGGTTCCCCCCATCCTGTAACATCTCACCCATGAGGCCAAAAGGAATTCCTGACATCTCAATAAGCCAGAAATCCGGGGGGAGGTCAGGATCAAAATATTCACCAAACCATAACCTGTCAACATAGGGAAAATGTTCCATATACAGATTTGCACTGTTCGTATAACCGTCACGTACATTATACTGGTTTGCTGAATGAAGATCTATCAAAGCACTGTCCCTGTTCCTGTCCAGCACCTTCCGCAGTCGTTTCATGGTAGTACGGTCAAAGGCAATATCGTCAAGGTATAATCCGTCTATTCCCATATTTTCTGCCAGCCAGTTAACACCTTCTATATAATAATTATGCCAGCGCGACATTCCTGAATTGATTATTGCGGCATCCCTGTTATCGGGAACAAACCACGCCGGTATATAATCATCAGCAAGATGTTCCTGCAGCCAGTTGAAACCACCACCCGGGCCGGGGCTGAATATTTCATGACCAAGGCTTCTGATGGCAAATAATTCAGGTGCCCTGTTCGAGAGTTCTCTTATGGTGTTGTATATTTTGACTCTCATTCCCATTGAATGGGCCTTATCAATATAATTCTTCATCTTTTCCTGTTCCAGGAACGGATAGTTGATCCATGGATTAATCTCGGTGGCATGGTGGACATTAACCACATTTGCCCCATAATTTTTTATACTGTCGAGGTCTTTGTACCGGTGGTAAAATCTCGTGCGCCATTGTTTGTCGGTAGCAATCAGCTTAAATGGTGTAAAAAGAAAATTTACCGTAAAAACCAGTTCATCACCTGTTTTCAGACTCCTGCTTCCCGAGTAGCAGTATATGTCTGTCGCATGTTCACCTGAGCTTATGTTAATGCCCCCCTTACCCTTATTAAACCAGGCTTCAGGCATAATAAGGGGTTTTTCCCTGTAAAAGTTAGTATTCAGTGGCCTTTCATAATTGTCATCACGGAGGCTAAACTGGAGACCGCCATTCACATCTCCAATCCAGGCACCTTCCTGGTGTTTCATGCGGTCCCATTTCCAGCTGATATAGTATGGCCTCTGGCCTCCGCGTAAACCCAGTCCCATGAAATAGGGAGCGAATTTTTTCCTGACATGCATTGATAATCTTATATCAGAAAGATCAATATCCTCAGTGGCCATCACGCTTATACGTATCTGGGCAAAACCATCAAATTCCAGTGATCCTTCAGTTTTCATTTCAAGAGATGAACTTACATTCTTTGTTTCCCAGTTATATTTTCCGGAACCATCTTTTTCAAATGCAGGTTCTTCACTGACAAAAAATATCTTAGACCCGTTAGCCCTGTATATATCAAATGTTACAGGAGAAGCCAGTACATTTTCAGGATTATCCCTTATGGCGGTGTTCGACGAATTGAAATATGTCAGGTACCTTGACGGTAAACCGTTGGTACCAATGTCAATTTGCCTTCCCAGTATTTTCAATGACCTGTTTTCTTTTTCAACGGGGATAAAGGGATCAGTAACCTCATTATCAAGTGCAAGCCTTGAGTCGAGCCATCTCATACGGCTCATCAGGTAAGGATTATCGTCTCCGTGATTCGCTATAGTATCTTTTAATATTTTAATATTTATTTTAAGTGTTTCGGCTTCATGTCCCCCGGCTTTTATTACCATATGCCCCGAGATTTTCCGTGCCTTGGTATTTTCAGGGATCATAAAACCAAACCACATGGGCTGGATCCTGTTTTTAGGGATACTTAATTTTTTCGCAATGATTTTGCCATCCCAGTCAATTCCGGAAGTGTTAAACGATGATATACTGTCGTGATGAATTACTGTCTTTTTCCTCCCGGTTTTGAGATCCGAAAATAATATTTCCAGATTATCGATATCCTCACCAATGCAGTACAAACCAACCTGGAAGGTAAAGAATTCACCCCTCCTTGCTTCACCCTCCACGGGACCAAAAGGCCCTTCTTCAATCCATCTTAAGGGGAGATACTCCTTCATACGTATAGGATGGCTGCGCTCTTCAGGGAAAAGCAGAAACGTTTTAGCAGGATATTTACCCAGAAGTCTGTTGACTTCCTCTTCCGATGCTGTAATTTCCATTGGAAAGAATGAATTGAATTTATTACGGGACTGGATTACTGTCGCCTGTGCCACGGGCAATGATCTTACATGAGCTGAGTCGTTTAAATTATGTAACTCAATCCATGCATTATCTGCCGTTTGCCGGGGAGGAGGATAGGTAACAGTTGGATAGTTGCTTCGTCCTTTCATTTTAGCGGGCAGGTAGTAGAGATAATATTTCCCGGGTCCATACACGGGTTGAAATATGAACCTTCCCTTTTCATTATCCGATGAGAGGCATATGATATTATCAATCACTTTTTCAGGATCACTACCTGTCAGTATTACTGCTTTGTTCCATGGCTCATTATCTCTCCTTCTCCATGGAACATCGACATAAACTGCATCAGCCCGGCTCTTATTTTCTATAACTACCCTGTGATAGCCGAGTGAATCTTCGTCCCATACTCCGGTTGTATACTCAATTTCTTCCTTCTGTGTTCCGCATCCTGCAAGTATGAAGGCAGATAAACAGAAGGGCAGGAGGCGCATTAAATATCCTTTATTTCCGGGATGCATTTCATTAATGTTATACTACATTATATCCTTATCAGAATTTGCAAGTTCAATAAGTGAGATAAGCATAAGTTGAGCCATATCTTCCATTATCTCAGGTGTGATAGTGTTAATATTATCCCAGGGGATATGATAGTAGGATCTTGCTCCGAATGTTGAGAAACTCAATGAGGGTACTCCGGCACTCAGAAATATGGCTGCATCAAGTCTCGGGCGCCCCAGATTTGAGAATGAATTTGTTCTGATCAAACGATGGATATATTTGTCATTTGCATCCTCAAATGCCTTGCAGAGTAAGGGGAAATCCTTACCAGCAGTAATACTTATCCTGTCTCCGACACCCACACCATCCATATTTAACAAAACGGTCTTATCCAATGGTCTCACCGGGTTTTCTACATATGTTCTTGAACCAACCAGAGCCTGCTCTTCTGCCCCAAAGGAAAGGAACATGACGGTTCTTTTCAGTTTTATATCATAATCATTCAGAGCCTTTGCGACGGCCATCATAACAGCAACAGCAGAAGCATTGTCATTAGCCCCCGGAATGATTTCATAACATTTTCCGAGGTGGTCAAGGTGGGCCCCGATAATAATTGTTTCGTCGCTCAGGTCAGGATCAATACCCTTTTTTATGCCGATGATATTTGCACCCTTCCCATCGGGGTAATGAGTAGTATTCATTTTAATGGTAACTTTTTTGTCCGTTTCAAATGACATAGGTTTAAGGGTTTTTCCTATTCTTTCTACCGTTTCAGAATGGGTTCTGCCGGTGCCGCTGAAAATATCCTTTACAACGGAGTCTCCTACGTGGACATATATAAAGTTCTCATCATAAGCATTGTTTGGATTGCCTATAGGCCCGTAATTATATATCATGCCTGCAGCACCATGCTTGACAGCATTTTGTAATTTATACTGGTGGAAGGAATACTCGCGCCAGGGATTAAACTTCTCGGGACCCTCGGAAGGGGAAACAGGAGCTTCCCTTTCAATAAGTATTATCTTGCCCTTTACATCTATTCCCTTATAGTCATCATAATCGAGTTCAGGTGCCGTAATCCCATAGCCTGCATAAACAACCCCGGCACTCACTGTTCCGCTAGCCGATGTTGAACCCGGCATATATTCAGTTATATATTCATAATGTTTTTGAACAGAGCCCTTCTTCCCAACGGGCAGCTCAATTGAAAGTCCGCATTCAGGATGGATAAGGGTATAAGGTATATCAAAATACTGGAACCATGTATTGTTATCGCCAGCTGGTTCCAGTCCGCAATCTTCAAAGAATGAGGCCAGCCACCGGGCACATTCCATATATTCATCCGTTCCCGTGAGCCGACCTTCAAAGCGATCTTCGCATAGAATCTTTACATATTCAAGAAGGTCATGACTTGATACTGAATGCATTGCGGAGATTATTCTTTCATTTTGCTCGTTCTGGGCAAATAATGAACCTCCCAGGATGAAGGAAAACAGGATAATTAACAGGTTTTTCATATTGGCGTTTTTAGATTATTAAATATTTAATAACCTAAAGATACAAAAATAACACATAGACCATACACGCAGGGTCTGTGCATTAAGTGAATAATTTTAATTTCAGATATTATTCTTCGAGAAGAGAGGCTAATTTCTTTTCCAGTTGTGTAAATTCTGATTCCGTGTAACCAATACTTTGCACGGCAATTTTACCATCCCTTCCTATTATTACATTCCTGGGAATTGACTGGGTGGCAAACATGCTGAATATTTCCCGTTCTTTGTCCGGTGCAAAGGGTAACTCAAGACCTGTACTGACGGCATATTCTTTCATTTCATCCATGCTGTGTTCACGACCCAGGACAACAAGCACAAAGTCGGGGTTATCCCTGTACCTTTCCATAACATTTTTTTCAAGCACGGGTAACTCTTTTTTGCATGGGGGACACCATGTGGCAAAGAAATTAATCCAGATTACTTTGCCTTTCAATTCCTTTATATCAATGACTGTACCGTCAACAGTCATACAACTGAATGAAGGAGCTTCCTGTCCGGGCCGCGTTAGAGTACTCTCGTCATCCTGTGCCCTGGTTGTAACGGTGATAAGAACTAAGGTGCTTATAATCAATAAGTACTTTTTCATAATCTTATTTTTTTATTCCCTGCAATGATAATAAATCTGTGCTTTTGATTTATAAAATGAGATAAATATCATCTTGTAAGGTTGATAAGGTTGAGTAAGTTGAGAAAGCTTGGGTATGGTAAAGGAGTTTCTGAAGTTTGGTGTAACTCTTGGGTAAATAAACCGGAGATATTATGAAAAAAAGTAAGTTTTTCCTTGTTATTATTGCCATTACGGTTTTTTTGTTTTTCCTGCACTCAGGAAAAGGCTGATCTGATTTTGTATAGTGCTGAAGTTTATACCATGGATACATTAAAGCCATGGGCATCAACGGTAAGCATTAAAGGAAATATTATTCCGGCAGTGCTTGAAAGTACTGATTCCTATAATAAATGGACAGGCGGGAATACAGAGGAGATCCTGGATATGAATGTTATTATGACCATAGTTGAGGGCAGGATTGTTTACGAAAAAAAGCAGAGACGCAAAATTTTGCGTCTCTGCTTTTTTCAGTGCGCCTGATAATTCTCGTTAATTCGTGCTACTTAGAGCTGACCCTTTCCAGGAATTTCAGTATTGAGAATATAAATGTTGCCGCCAGCAGGCTGCATACAATAAATATCAGCCATAATTGCCACAGGTCAAGTTTGCCCCAGAAGAAGCTTCCAACGAAGAGCAGCTTATTACCCACTGCAGTAGCGAGTAGCCATCCTCCCTGCATCACACCCTGGAATCTGCCGGGTGCTACCTTTGATACAAAGGATAGGCCCATTGGGCTCAGGAAAAGCTCTGCAATAGTGAGTATTAGATATGAAGATATCAGCCAGTAAGGCATTACCCTGGATGAATCTGGTACGGGCCTGAATTTAATATTTCCGGCCTCATCCACAAAATGGAGCTCGTGAGGCGATACCAGGTTGAGTGAACCGATAAGCAGTACTATGAATGCCACTGCGGCTATTACCATACCGATACCTATCTTTTTTGGGGTGGACGGTTCCTTCTTCCTTTTATTCAGCCAGGCGAAGAATGACACCACGACGAATGTCAGTGTGACTATGAAAAGGGGATTGAAAGACTGAAACACTTCGGGGGCAATGGGATTACCCTGGGGGTCAGCCTTTCTGAAGAAAATTGTGGCCGCAGTTCCTCCCGCTACCAGTAATGCGGCTCCAATGAGCCTTGTGTTAAGATTCTTCTTTTTCCCCAACAGTAAGACTATACCTGCAATAACTGCAATTACAGATAATATATTCTCAAGAGTAAAGAACATATAGGTGAAGTTATCAACCGTCTTCACGGTATAATCACGGGCAAAGAAAGTGAGTGTGAGACCATTCTGGTGGAACGACATCCAGAAGAATATCACCACGAAGAACACCAGCAGCAGGGCAATGACCTTTTGTATTTCCTCTTTTTTGGAGATCATGGCAATCCAGGTAACAAAGGCAATGAACAGCCCTATGGCCATTCCGGTTGCAAAATCTTTGAAAAGGCTGATCAGAAAAGCAGTAATACCACCGGCTAGGAGTGCAACGGGTATGGCAAGAGGCTTCTCAGTGATGGATATGGTCTTTTCCCCTTCAACATACTGTTTCTTCGGAATATGCTTATTGAAAATAACATAAGCAAGGAGTGAAATGACCATGGCTATTGCAGCTACACCGAAGGCATAATTATAACCTACAGAAAAACTCTCAAGATAACTACCTGCAAAAGCCGAAAGATCGGTTACCGGCCCGCTGAGGCTTACCTCGTTAGCCAGGGTCTGGAAAGAACCCACGTCAGCCAGACTACCATCCTGGTACTGGTGACATAGTGCCGGCAGACTGCCGTCGTGAAGGAAACCGTTCATTTTGAGCCACCAGTTACGTACTCCGGTAGCTGCAAAAGGAGCAAAAAAGGCACCGATATTGATACCCATATAGAAAATCAGGTATGCATTGTCCCTGACACTATCATACTTCGGATTATCATACATCTGGCCTACAACAGCCTGCAGATTACCCTTGAATAATCCATTTCCAAAGGCAATAGTGAACAGACCAATTACCGTAACTACAAGTGTTAATCCGGGAACGGTCATTATAACGTATCCTGCAAACATAATTACCTGCCCGATCAGTATAACCGACTTATACTTTCTCGTGGCATCTGCCAGTATACCACCCAGGAGGGCAAGGGCATATATGGCAAAATAGAACCAGCTGTATATATCCCCTGCTTTATCTTCGGTGAGGCCGTATTTGGCCTGCAGGAATAATACAAGTATAGCCATCATGGTGTAAAAACCAAACCGCTCGCCCATATTGGTGAAGAAGGCAACAAGCAAACCTTTAGGGTGATTTTTTAACATAATGAATCTTTTTAGTGTTTTCTAATTAAGCTTTGATTTGAGAATGCCACAAATATAGAAGTTTTTTTTATATGGAATATTGGAATAATGTAATATTGGAACCTGATTGACATAGTACGTTTTTGCATTAACGGGTTTGTTTAATAAATTTACATGCAACAATATTTCAAAATGAAAACCTTCATGACTGGTGTGAAGTATATTTTGAGGGCCCCGGCTGGGTGCCCGTGGAAATTTCATCCGGGCTTCAATATTCAGATAATATATCAACCAGGGAGTTCTGCCTGTCCGGCATTGACTCATACCGGCTTATGGTTAATGACGGTGTTTCGGGTGTACTTTACCCTCCAAAAAAATACCTGAGAAGTGAACCCTGCGATTTCCAACGTGGTGAAGTTGAATGCAGCGGTGGAAACCTGTATTTTGATAAGTGGGATTATAATATGGAGATAACATATAAATAATCGATAATGAATAATAAGTATAAAGACATCATTGTGCAAATTGCCGGTACAGGATTGATATTCATTGCATTTATCAACGGGTGTATCCGTGAAGAGGACAGTATAGAAGTTGAAGGGGAGGAGGTATTTGGCCTTGTATGCGTAAGTGTTTGTAATATGAGACCTGATCCGGCCCATAATACAGAACTCATATCTCAGGCATTAATGGGGACACCGGTAAGGATAATGGATTCCCGGTCAGGATGGTATTTTATCCGTACCCCGGAATCATATGAAGGGTGGGTGCCTACACAATCTGTAAAAAGACTTGAACTGTCAGAATTCAGGGAATGGAAATCCTCGGATCGTTTAATCTATTCTGAGAAATTTGGTGTTGTCCTGTCTGATACCGTAGCCCGAAGTATTGTATCAGATATTGTCGCGGGAGTGATTATTATTCTTGATGACAGGGAAGGAGGGTATTACAGGGTCAAACTGCCTGATGGCAGAACAGGGTATATTAAGGTGGGTGATGCTGTTCCTTTCGACAGGTGGCTTTCAGAAGCAAGGCCGGAAGGCAGCAGATTGAAAAATTGCGCGGAAACATTTACCGGTATTCCTTACCTCTGGGGCGGAACATCACCCAAAGCCTTTGATTGCAGTGGCTTTACAAGGACTGTATATTACCTTAACGGGGTAATACTGTCACGGGACGCCTCACAGCAATTCATGCACGGCATAAAGATTGGCAAATTGGGATACCCTGATTCTCTAAAGGCTGGTGACCTGATGTTTTTTGGTTATGAAAGAGACGGGGCTGCTCGGCCAACACATGTAGGAATGTATATTGGTGATACCGAATTTATTCATGCCTCAGGGATGGTTAAAATAAATAGCCTTGATTCTACCCGCAGTAATTTCAGCAGGGGCAGGAGGGACTCATTCCTTGGTGTAAGGAGAATTATTGGAGCGGAACCGGGTGAAGGCTTACAGCCGGTTTCAACTCACCCCTGGTATAATTAATTAACAGTGGGATCACTTACCCTGCCCATGAATAAAATTGTTCCGGTTGATATCTCGCGTATGAAATAAAGAAATGGGCGGTTAACATTAACTGTTATAGTCTCAGGTACTGAAGTGTTAATAAATTCAACCACGGTAACAGCCGCAGCTTCTGTCCCTTCTTCGTTGGTTTCAATGAATGATTCATGTATAACCCTGTTTATCCAGCTCGGAACATCACTTATATTACTGAAATCGGCCTGGTCTGTAAAAGCGATTCCCATACCCATGTTATAAAGATCAGAGTTTAATATTCTTTTATACTTATATTTAAAACGTGGTAAACTGAGGTCAACCTCGTGAGTGTTACCATTAAGCCTGTCCATCCATTCCAGCCATAATTCTGCTGTGAGGATATCAACAAGGTCTGCTGTCGTAATATTTTCATCAGGTAATAATAAAACCATGCTGTAATTGCCCTGGCCGTAGGGAAGCTCAACAAGTGTTGCATTATCAATGCTGGTCACGTCCAGGTTCTCCTTCTGATGCATCATAGGAACATCTTTGGGCGATGCAGGTGTTATATAAAATGGTTCATCACCTGTATCATTTTCATCAAACCGGTATCTCCACTTGCCGTTAAAATATATCGCATTAACAAGTAACATGGTAAGAGCAGGATCCAGGCCATCAAGCATTTCTGTTATCTTATCATGAGTCTTTTCTGCAATCCAGTCATTGACAATATTCACTGCATCCGGATTATTAATATCAATTTCACGAGCCTCGGCCATGTAATATTCCCGGAGAGCTGATTTAAACGTTTGTTTGACTGGAAATTTTTTCTCAATCCACACCGAGTTTGCTATCTCCAGTATAACACGTTCATCAACAGGAACCATCTCGGTCATCAGCTTAAGGTATGTTTCGTTAATTTCCCGGAGGGTTTTGTTTTCAAGCCGGAGCGTCTTTTTCATTGCTTCACATGTTTCTCCCGCGGCACCGTTAAGCGTCATGGATAAAGCACTGGTGATGCTGAAAGGAGAGATCATTATATTTTCTGATCCTTTGGATTCGGTAATAATTGGTCTGAACAGATCGAAAGCAAACCTGTTTGCAGAATCGATTACTTCCTTCTGGTAGACTTCAGTAAAGATATCCACCGGATCGCCAGGCTGATCATCCGGATTATTTTTTTCACATCCGAGAGTTATTAGCAGAATGCCCGGAAGGGTAGCGGCTAAGAAGTATTTAATGTTGATTTTCATGATGGATATAAGTTAGGTGTACATTAAAAACAGCAAAAATTGTACCAGCAAAATTCAAAATGGAATGATATAAACGAACCCCCAGGATTCCGGGGAGTCAATAAATTTCATCCTTGATTTCTCTTTAATCAATTTTGATCTTACATTTGTGGCAAACCTGTATCTTTAATTAAACATTATGAAGATATTCAGTTCAGGAAAAGTCAGGGAAATTGATGCTTATACCATTAAGAATGAACCTGTACAGTCTGTAGACCTTATGGAACGTGCGGCAAGAGCTCTTTTCAGCTGGTTTGTTGATCACTTTGAAAGAACACAGACAGTATTTGTTTTTGCAGGGCCGGGGAACAATGGAGGTGATGGATTGGCCTTATCAAGAATGCTTGCGGATGCAGATTATAATGTAAATGTTTTTTACCTGGCTTTCAGTTCCGGAACAAGCAAGGACTGGCGGGCAAATAAGGAAAGGCTTATAAAACAAGGCAAGGCGGAATATAGTGAAATAAGTGCTGTGGATGATTTCCCTGTTATCAGATATGGTGATATTATAATAGACGCAATATTTGGTTCCGGCCTTACGCGTCCTGCTGAAGGCTTTCCGGCACAGGTGATTTCGAAAATAAATAATTCTGGGGCCATAGTGGTCTCGGTTGATATACCATCGGGTTTATTTGGCGAGGACAACACAGGGAATAATATGGACAGCATAGTCAGGGCTGATCACACCCTCACCTTGCAGTTCCCGAAATTATCTTTCTTTTTTGCAGAAAATCAGCACTTTGTCGGTGAATATCATATACTTCCAATAGGGCTTCATCCTGCAAAAATAAGCAGTACGCCAACTGATTATAATCTGATTGACACTTCTTTTGTTGCAGGGATATTAAAGAACAGGAACAAATTTGATCATAAAGGTAACTTTGGTCACGGACTGATGATTGCCGGCTCGTGTGGTAAAGCGGGGGCTGCAGTTCTTGCTTCACATGCTGCCCTCAGAACGGGGATAGGTCTGTTAACCACCCATGTGCCCCGTCCCGTTGCAGAAGTGATACATGCCGCATTGCCTGAGGCTATGGTTCGGTGCGATCAATCGGACCTTATGGTGACCGAAATCCCCAACCCGGAAAAGTATGATGCACTGGGGATAGGACCCGGGCTCGGGACAAAGCCAAATACGAGGAAGGGTATACGTGACCTTCTTGAAAAATATAAGGGCCCTCTTGTAATTGATGCCGATGCACTGAATATAATTGCAACTGAAAAGGGTCTCAGGGAATTGATTCCGGAAAATGCGGTATTGACACCTCATCCCGGAGAGTTCAGAAGGCTCACCGGATCTGATGAGAAGGCCTATGCCAGGCTCCTGCAGCAGCAGGATTTTTCGAAAAAACACAGGTGCGTAAGCGTTTTAAAGGGTGCACACAGTTCTGTCTGCCTGCCTGACGGAAGAGTGTGGTTTAACAGTACAGGAAATCCCGGAATGGCAACTGCGGGCAGCGGTGATGTTCTTACAGGCATGATACTTGCTTTGCTTGCCCAGGGTTACAGGCCTTCGGAAGCAGCCATCGCAGCTGTTTTTATCCATGGCCTGGCCGGAGATATTGCAGCTGAAAAGACTGGCTGTGAATCATTGATAGCCTCAGATATTATTTCTAATATTGGGAATTCGCTCAAGAAGATAAGAAAATTAAAAAATCAATAGTAATGATGAAAAAGATAAGCAATCTGAGATATGCAATGCCTTTCATGATGGTCATAATATTTTCCGCGTGCAGCGTAAAAGAAGTGCCCGTGAAGGTTAAGACGCAGGTTCTGCCTCTTGGCGATACTGTTAAATTAAATGAGGGCAGCCTGGTTTATGCACTTCCCCAAACAGTACTTGATTTTACTGTCATTGCAGAAAAAACAGTACAGAAGGCAGGGCCCTATCATGCCTATGCCAACGAATTGCTTGGACTGAGGGATGTGATAAGTGCAGACCGGATTATATGGACAATTAAGGAGGTGAAGATTAATGCAGTACAGGAGCTGGATCCTTCTGAGTTTTATATTATGAAGAGTGATGGATTGATCCAGACAAATGCCATAAGCATGATCAATGCCGGACTTATAATGGATGTTAATCCGTCTGTTTACAGGCACCGGGAATTTGACAGCAGGAACTATACTTCGGATGAAAAGCATATAGAATACCGCGATATGGGTTCGGATATTTATTATAACATAGAACAGGATACTGCTTACAGGGTGGTTGACGTTGATACTGCATTTGTGAGAATCCCCTATGTCCTTGAAAGAAGGCGGCAGTTAAGCCTGTCAGAACAGGCTGAGCATACAGCAAGGATCTTGCTTGAACTGAGGGAAGGACGTCATTTGATATTAACTGGTGAGGCAACGGTATTTCCTCAGGACAAGGCCGCCATTGATGAAATTAACAGGCTTGAACACCAGTATATCAGTCTCTTTGCAGGAAAATCATACACCAGTGAAGTGAAATTTGATTTTTCTTTTGTCCCTGATCCGGGCATGAAAAATAAACCGGTGGTAATATTCCGGTTCTCAGGAGATAAAGGGGTACTTGATGAGAGTGATCTTACAGGCAGGCCCGTTGTTGTTGAAATGATGAGTAATAATGAGCTTGCAACTGTTAATATAATTAATGATGACCAACAGGAATCTGCTTATGATAAGATCTATTACAGGGTACCTGAAATAGTAGATATACGGGTAACCGACGGTAACAGGAATCTTGGAGGCAAAAGACAGCTTATTTACCAGTTCGGTAAGAAAGTGGCACTGCCGGCAAATTATATACTCGGTAAATAGAACGTGGCACAAACACTGAAGCACGAATGGTATAAACTCTATCATCTGTATCAAATTTATCAACTCCATCAACTCTTTCACTCTATGAACATTTTTTTATTACATTTACGCTCAATTCGAAAAAACTAAACAATAAATCTTATGGAAACTGTTAAAAAGACCATGCGTGATTCAGCAGCAATAAGGTGGACCATGCTAATACTACTTAGTGCTCTTATGTTTGCAACCTATTGGTTCCAGGATTTCTACGGGGGATTGAAAGGTTTGATGGAGAGCGAATTAGGATTTACCAGCGAGGAATTTGGAAGGGTTATCGGCCTGACTACGATTGCCAATATGTTTGGTATGATAATAGTTGGCGGAATAATCCTTGACAAATGGGGTATACGGCTCGCCGGTATAGTCTTTGGCGGGCTGGCAGCAGTAGGTGGAGCACTGAATGCACTTGCAACAGCAGGAGTGTTTGGCGACAGTCACAATATCCAGTTGACAATGATGATAGTCGGTCGTATTCTTTTCGGAACGGGACTGGAAGTGACATGTGTTGTGGCAACCAGGACCATAGTTAAATGGTTTAAAGGCTATGAGCTTGCCCTGGCGATGGCAATAAATGTCGGTTTCGGACGATTGGGTTCAGCCCTGGGTATTGCAATATCTCCTGATATAGCGGGTGGTCATGTAGCTCCGGCCGTTACCTTTGCTGCAACACTTGTGTTTCTTGCCCTGATCATTTTTATTATTTACAGTTTCTTTGATATAAGAGTAGACCGTCAGTCCAAAGTTGCTGCAGAAGCAGCCGGGGCAGAGGAAGAATTCAGCGGGAAAGATCTTATCAAACTGGCTACCAATCCGTCATTCATCTACATAGCCTTACTCTGTGTAACATTTTATGCAGCTGTCTTTCCTTTTATACAGTATGCACCTGACATGCTTGTGAATAAATTCGGATTCTCCTATAACCTGCCGGGGGATGGAAGTGGAGATATAGTACTCTTCGGAAGTAAGGCCCTGGGAAATGCGAGTATCTATATAGCCTTTTTCCTGTTTGGCATTATGTTTTCCGCTGTGCCGGCAAATCTCAGGACAAACAGGCAGCGATACACCACTATGGTAGTTGTTGGCATTGCCTTTATCATATTTATTTATATTCTCAGGGATACACTGGGACTCTGGTTGAATAATGGACCCAAGACAGCATCTTTAATCCCACTGGGAACAATATTGTTCACGCCTATTTTTGGTAATTATGTTGATAAGAAAGGTAAAGCTGCATCTCTTATGATACTCGGTGCCGCACTGCTTATTTTTGCACACCTGGCTTTATCCCTCTTCAATGTTAAATTGCTTGCTTATACAGGATTGGTAAGCCTTGGCATAGCCTTTTCACTTGTTCCTGCGGCAATGTGGCCTTCCGTTGCAAAAATTGTTGCAGAGAAAAGGCTTGGAACAGCCTATGCCAGCATGTTTACAGTACAGAACTGGGGACTTGGATTATTCTTCTGGGGAATAGGCGCATTGCTTGACCTGGTTAACAAAAGCAACCTTGAAGCAATCAGGGCCGGTGAGATGACCTATGATTATAAAATACCCATCCTGGTACTTGTATTAAGCGGAATGGTGGCTATGTTCCTTGCTTTTAAACTGAAACAGGCCGACAGGAGGCAGGGCTATGGACTGGAATTACCCTCATGATAATTAATTAACGATGAAAAAAACAGGAATCTTTTACGGGCCGGCTGGTGGCCGTACCGAAAGTGTGGCAAAAAGACTCGGAGAGTTGCTCGGACCTGAGAACCACGACCTGATATCCCTTGACAGGGCCGGTGCAGATGATCTGGACAAATATGACAATATTATCTTTGGCATAGCTACCATCGGGAAAGAAACATGGGATGCTGAACCTGTGGAGAGTGCTTGGTTTGATTTTATGCCCAGGCTTGAAAAAGCTAAGCTGGAAGGGAAAAAAATCGCGATATACGGACTTGGCGATCACCTGAGGTGGCCTCTTCATTTTGTTGATGCCATGGGGCAACTTTACAGGCTCTTACAGGAAAAGGGGATTGATACGGTTGGTAAGGTTAGCCCTGATGACTATACCTTCGAAGAGTCTGAAGCTCTGGTCGACGGCATGTTTGTAGGTCTGCCGATTGATGAAGACTTTCAGTCTGAACTTACCAGTCAAAGAATCAAAGCCTGGGTAAAGCAGATTTGCAGTGAGTTTAATTAGGTACGGCATACGGAACGCAGATCCCGGCACAAGGAGCCCGGAACGCGGAACAGTAAACCAAACCCTGCACAATGACTATTTAAATACTAATAAACTAACATAAAATATTATGAGTAATATCAAAAATCTTGAACCAAAAGAACTCTGGGGGTATTTTTCTGAAATATGCCAGATACCACATCCTTCAAAGAAGGAGAGAAAAATGGTTGAATATGTAAAAAGCTTTGGAGAAAAACTCGGACTGAAAACCATTGTGGATGAAACAGGCAATGTTATTATCAAGAAAGCTGCCACAAAAGGTTATGAAAAAAAGAAACCGGTAGTTCTGCAGGCTCACCTTGATATGGTTCCGCAGAAGAACAGTGATAAAAAACATGATTTTGAAAAGGATCCCATCGAGGCCTATGTTGATGGTGAATGGGTAACAGCCAGGGGAACGACTCTGGGCTCTGATAATGGCATTGGTATTGCTGCTTCAATGGCTGTGCTGGCTTCAAAGGACCTGAATCACGGACCGGTGGAAGCTCTCTTTACTGTCGATGAAGAAACAGGTATGACAGGTGCTAATAATCTCAAGCCTGGTTACCTCGATGCTGAAATTCTCATAAACATGGATTCGGAAGATGAAGGTGAATTATATGTGGGCTGTGCCGGAGGCATAGATATTACTGCCAGCAAATCATATAAAGAGGAGCCGGTACCAGGAAATGTTAAGGCTTACAGGATTGATGCAAAGGGAATGAAAGGCGGACATTCAGGCATAGATATACCTCTGGGCAGGGCTAATGCCAACCAGGTAGTATTCCGCTTCCTTATGCGGGCTGAAGCTGACCTTGATATTCAAATTGCCGAAGCTGCAGGCGGTGATCTGAGAAATGCCATCCCAAGGGAAGCATATGCCCTTGTTGTGGTCCCTGAAAATAAAACCAAAGAATTTGAAAAACTTGTCAATGAGTATGACGGTATTCTGAAAGATGAATATGGTGATATAGAACCTGATATTAATTTTACCTGCAAACCTGCTGATAAACCGGACGGACTGGTTCCTGCTGATGAGCAATATGGCTTTATCCGTTCAGTATTTGCCTGCCCTAACGGCGTGATGAGAATGAGTACTTCGATGGAAGGGCTTGTTGAAACCTCAAATAATCTGGCTGTTGTGAAACTTGGGGGAGGTAATTTTGAGGCGTTAAGCCTCACAAGAAGCTCGGTAGATACAGCTAAAGAAGCCACGGCATGGAAAATTGCTGCGGTATTCCAGCTTGCCGGGGCAGAAATTGAAATGAGCGGAGCATATCCGGGCTGGAAACCGAATATGAAATCACCTGTTCTAAAGACAATGCAGGATGTGTACAACAAAATGTTTGGTAAGATACCCGAGATAAAAGCAATTCATGCTGGCCTGGAATGCGGAATAATTGCAGGGGCTTATCCCAATCTTGATATGATCTCATTCGGGCCGACCATCCGTTATCCGCATTCACCCGATGAAAAGGTGAATATTGAAACAGTAAAAAAATTCTGGGACTTCCTTGTAAAGACACTGGAAGCTGTTCCGGAAAAAAAATAACTTCAATTGCTTGTCTTTCTTTGAAGGATGTGGCGTTTACACCTTCAATCTTCTGCCATATATCCGAATCTGGCTCACCTGTTTCAATGGTGTAATTGCCATAATGGAATACCTTTGGTTGAAAGCTGTTGCCATTGATCCTCAGAGCATAAAACATCTCCCCGCTTTGTTCCCGGCAGATCCTGATAAGGGGATGGTCAATGCCTGTGCATATTATTTCAGGTAGCCATGCAACAGCCTGCCTGCCGTAATTGCCAGGCAGATAATCAGGCGTACAGCATGTATTTTCATTACAGCTCTAATGTATGATACTTAATTCTATCATAAGGTCATCTTTGTTTACATTCATTTCGGGATTTACATTAATCGATTTCACGATTCCGTTTACAGGGCAATTGATTTCATTCTGCATTTTCATGGCCTCGAGTATCAGCAGGGGGTCGCCGCGATTTATTTCATCACCCTGACGTACCAGTACTTCCAGGATTTTACCCGGCATGGGGGCAAGAATTTTTTCCTCTTCAGCGGGTCCCTTTTCCCTGTTCAGGTATTGCTTTCGTTTAAGCGAAAACGGGGTTTCAACGGTGAAGGAATAGCATACATAATTGAAAAGTATCTCAAATTTGTTCTGTCGCGAAAGAATTATTTCAACCGGATATCGCCTGTTTTTCCAGAGAATATATGTTCCGTATCTGCCATCTTCCTTTATTACTATCTTATATTGACGCTTACCTATTTTAATGGTTTCTGTTAAAGGAAGATTGAAACTGTATTTCTTTTTTCCGGTGAGGGCGTATAACTTTTTATTCTGTTTGGCCATATCGGATATTTTATTTTCTCTTAGTGTCTGTTAATTCTTTTATTAAGGAGCCAGGGGCTTATGTTCCTGGCTTCGTCGATGTCAATTTTGAGGTTGCCCTCATCCAGGTTCTCATCAATAAACAACCAGGTAGCCAGCCATGCAGCCAGCATTTCTTCGTATTCACTATAGACATAATAAGATGAAATCTCATTCTCAATAAATGGTGTTGTTATTGATCCGTCAAGAAACCGGGGGTTTCTTATAAGCATTCTGAAAAACGGCAATGTTGTTTTAGTACCCTTTATCCAAACCTTATCCAGGGCTTGTTTACAGTTTGCCAGGGCCTCTTTCCGGTTTTTACCGTATATTATCAGCTTGGCAATCATGGAGTCGTAATTTGCTGCTATAACTGACCCGGCCTGCACACCGGTGTCGACCCTTATATTTTCTCCCGATGGCATAATTATTTGCTCAATTTTTCCCGGTGCCGGGCTGAATCCTGCCTGGACATCCTCAGCATTGATGCGGCATTCTATAGCCCAGCCTCTGAACTTGATATCTTCCTGCCTGTATCTCAGTTCCTTGCCTTCGGCTATCCTTATCTGTTCCTCCACAAGATCAATGCCGGTAATAAGTTCGGTGACGGGATGTTCAACCTGTATTCTTGTATTCATTTCCATGAAATAGTAATTTCCCTTTGAGTCGAACAGGAACTCCACGGTGCCAGCTGAGAAATATCCGACAGCAGAAGCTATTTTTACAGCTATCTCACCCATTTCTTTCCTGGTTTTATCATTCAGTGCTGATGATGGTGCTTCTTCAAGCAGCTTCTGGTGTTTCCTCTGTACAGAGCATTCCCTTTCCCAGAGATGAATGATATTACCTTTTTTGTCTCCAAGCACCTGGAATTCAATATGCTTTGGGTTTTCTATATATTTTTCAATAAAAACCGAGTGGTCTGAGAATGTTTTATCTGCTTCATTTGATGCCATCCTGAACATCTTTGGCATCTCTTCTTCGCTGCGGACTATTCTCATTCCCCTTCCGCCTCCTCCTGATGCAGCCTTGATTATTACGGGATAACCTATTTTTTGTGCTACCCTTATAGCTTCCTTTTCGGTGGGTACCTTCCCTTCACTCCCGATTGTCATTGGTATCCTGCTGGCAAGGGCTATTTTACGTGCTATGATTTTATTGCCCATTTTATAGATTGAGTCGGGGGAGGGTCCAATAAAGATTATTTTATTGTCGGCACATTTCTGTGCAAAGTATGGATTTTCTGCCAGGAAGCCGTAACCGGGGTGTATGGCATCGGCACCAATTTCAAGGGCTATTCTAATTATTCTTTCGATATCAAGAAAGACAGGTATCTCTGAAATATTTTCGGTATCATCGTAGATCTTATCTGCGTGTGCAAGATACATTGCCGCAGGTTCAGTCCTGGTTTTAATGACCGATGTAGTAATACCCATCTTCTTTGCCGTGCTGATTATGCGAACTGCTATTTCGCCTCTGTTTGCTATAAGAATGTTTTTAATTTTCATTGATGAAGATTGTTTTCAATGATTAATATATAATAATCACAGAGGAATATTACCATGTTTCCTCGATGGCGCCTCCACCCATTTGTTAGTCAGCGCATCAAAAGCGGTAATGAGTTTCTTCCTGGTGAGGGGCGGGTCGATAACCTCATCAATGAAGCCCTTTTCATTGGCAACAAAGGGATTTGCCACCCTTTCCCTGTATTTTTTAACC
>DRFJ01000051.1 GCA_011050615.1 Bacteroidota bacterium | reverse complement strand
GCTTTCTGATGATGCCAAACTGAAGGGGAGGCCAAGAGATTTTAAGATAGCCGTAAGAGAGGTTGAACTGTCATCAGGCGCTGGATTTATTGTGCCCATAGCAGGTGCCATAATGAGAATGCCCGGCCTGCCATCCAAACCGGCAGCAGAAAATATAGATATCGATGCCAATGGCAACATAACCGGATTGTTCTAATTGGATCCCCCTTTGAAGGGGGTTTCCCGACCGATCATGGAGAGTGTTGGGACAGGGGATGTCAGTAGAATTATTGCCGGCAAACGACTAAAGACCAAAGGTTTCAACATCTCTGGTCTTTTTTATTTCTATCTCGTTTGATCAGTTTAACTCACCGCGAAGATTCAGGGTTCGTCGAGCTCGTTCCGATTTCTCGGGGCTCGGTTACATTATTCCATTTTTTGTATATTAAGCCTTTATTTCATCCTATCTTCATTCAATGGAACAGCCAGTAGTTAAATATGAATTTACCGCCGCCATCCTTGCAGGAGGGAAAAACACTCGCTTCTCCGGCAAGACGAAAGCAAAACTCGTAATTGAGGGTGTCCCAATAATAGAAAGAACGATTAAAGTCCTTAAGTCCGTTTTTGATGAAATTATCATAATTACTAATAATGAAAGGGAGTTCAGCGATTACAAAAATATACGGATGGCCGGTGATATATATAATAATATCGGTCCTCTTGGAGGATTGCATTCAGCTCTGACCAATACTGACCGGGATGCTGTTTTCCTGGTGGCAAGTGATATGCCCGGTCTGTCTGTCTCAGCAATCAGGGCTGTTGCCAGGAATTTTAAAAATATAGAATGTGAGGTGTTAATACCTGTATATAATGGACTTATAGAACCACTACATGCTATTTACAGTAAGACTATACTTCCCAGGCTGGATGATTTTATAAAATCAGGGAAGAAATATTCAATAAGGAAATTTCTTAAACTAGTGGATGATAAATACCTGGTAATAGAGGGGGAAAGCATGGGTGTAAATCCTTTCCTTAATATAAATAGCCCTGAAGATTTGCATAAGTGTTATTAGACAGATATCTTGACATATTATTTTACGCATATCTAAAATTGTAAAGACATGAACAATCAACTGGATGAGATATTTGCTCCTTTTACTGGTAAATCTGAAGAATTGATACCTGTTTTGCAGGCTGTACAGGGTGAATATGGGTACCTTTCAGATGAAACCATGGGAGAAATTGCCCGCTTCACAGGAGTGCCGGGGAGCAGGGTATATGGAGTTGCCACATTTTATTCCCAGTTCAGGTTCACACCGGTAGGGGAAACTCACATCTGTGTCTGCAGGGGTACCGCATGCCATGTTCGTGGTTCAGGGAAAATACTGGAGAACATAGAAGGTTTACTGGGCATCAAAAATGGGGAAGTAACAGATGATCTTAAATATTCGATAGACACCCTGGCATGCATCGGGGCCTGTGGAATAGCTCCATGTGTGGTAGTCAATGATAAAGTTAATGCAAAAATGACTCCCAACAAGGTTAGGGAAATACTTAACAGGGATAAAGGTTTATAACAGATGAAAACCAGTTTTGATAGCTTACATGAAGTATCTCTGAAAGAATGGGAGATACTATCCAGCGAAAATGCCACTGTAATATATATCGGGATGGCTACCTGCGGCCAGTCTGCGGGTGCTGCTGAGGTAAAGGATGAGTTTGCTTCTCGCTTAAAGGAAACTGGATTGAAAGCAGATTTACTGGAGGTAGGATGCATAGGGATGTGTTATGCCGAACCCATTGTTATGGTTAAAACACCCGGTCAGGAACTTGTATGTTATGGGAATGTTCAACCCGGTGACGTTAATGACATTATTGAGAGTCATATCAGGAATAATATAATTATAGATTCCCTTGCCCTTGGGGTAATAGGAGAAAGTGATAATCTTAAGATCCCTTCCTTATTTTCAACACAGGTGATGAAGGGCCAGGTACGCAGAGTCCTGGCAAATTGTGGTTTGATTGACCCTGAAAACATTGGGCACTACCTGGCAAAAGATGGATATTCAGGTTTAAGAAAGGCCCTTCAGATGGAACCTTCAGGGATAATCGACATTATAAGGAAATCAGGCCTCAGAGGCAGAGGCGGGGCTGGTTTCCCCACGTGGAAAAAATGGACTTTCTGCTATGAGCAGGAAGCTGACAGGAAATACCTCATATGTAATGCTGATGAGGGTGACCCCGGGGCTTTTATGAACCGCTCTCTCCTAGAAGGTGACCCGCACTCACTGATTGAAGGGATGATAATAGCAGGCTATGCCATTGGTGCGAATGAAGCTTATATATATTGCCGGGCCGAGTACCCGCTTGCTCTTGAGCGTTTACGGCTGGCTATAAGTCAGGCTGAGGAGAAAGGGTTTTTGGGGAAAAGGATCCTTAATTCAAATTTCTCCTTCAACATAAAGATAAAGGAGGGAGCAGGAGCTTTTGTATGCGGTGAAGAAACAGCACTGATAGCTTCAATAGAAGGGAAAAGGGGCATGCCTGTACCGAGACCTCCCTATCCTGCAGTATCAGGGCTCTGGGGGAAGCCAACGGTGATAAATAATGTTGAGACATTGGCTTCTGTAGCTATTATCCTCAGGAATGGCCACGAATGGTATTCTGAGATAGGGACTGAAAACAGTAAAGGCAGCAAAACCTTTGCCCTTGTGGGTAAAGTAAATCATACGGGATTGATAGAGGTTCCTCTGGGAACCACAATACGAGAAATGGTCTTTGAAACAGGAGGAGGTATCCCCGGGAACAGGAAGTTCAAAGCAGTACAAACCGGGGGGCCCTCGGGAGGGTGTATACCTGAAAGCCTTATTGATGTACCTGTGGATTATGATGAACTGGCGAAAGTGGGGACCATTATGGGCTCCGGAGGTATTGTAGTGATGGACGAAAGTACATGCATGGTTGATTTTGCCAAGTATTTCCTTGAATTTGCCAATAAGGAATCATGCGGTAAATGCGCTCCCTGCAGGTTGGGCACACGCCAGATGCTGGATATCCTTGATGATATAGTTAAAGGCAAAGGTAAATTAGAGGATATAGACCTTCTGCTGGAACTGGCTGAAGGCGTTAAGAAAGGATCATTATGCGGATTGGGTCAGACAGCCCCCAACCCGGTGATAACAACCATAAAATACTTCAGGCATGAATACGAAGAACATATACTTCAGAAAAGATGCCGTGCCTCAGTATGCACTGAACTTGTATCTTCCCCCTGTCAGCATACCTGTCCTATTGGTACAGAAGTGCCTGCATATATAACATATATTGCAAGGAAGGAATTTAAAAAAGCCTATGAAATAATTTTAAAGGACAACCCATTGATGTCAGTGTGTGGCAGGGTTTGTCACCATCCCTGTGAAGAGTTCTGCCAGACAGGTAACTGGGGTGATCCAATAGCCATACGTGCTCTTAAAAGATTTGCCACTGACTGGGCAATTGAACAGGGGCTTTATCCCACGCAGGAAAAATTTGAAATTTTCAGGGAAAGTGTGGGAATCATAGGAGCGGGTCCGGGAGGATTGATGGCAGGATATAACCTTGTGAAGAAAGGCTATGATGTTACCATATATGAAGCTGAATTAATCCCGGGAGGAGCCCTGGCAACCGCAATACCTGAATATCGCCTGCCGCTTGACATATTGAACCTCGATATCAGGAATATTATGACTGCGGGAGTGAAAATAAATACAAATACAAGGGTAGGTAAGGATATCTTTTTTGATGCCTTAAGGGAAAAACATGATGCCCTGCTGATAGCTACCGGGGCACATAAATCAAAAAATCTGGGTATAGAAAATGAATCAGCAGATGGGATAACAGATGCTCTGTCATTTCTGAAGAAAGTTAAAATGAAGGAAGATACCCGAATAGGAGAGGTTGTTGGTGTTATCGGAGGAGGTAATGCGGCAATTGACGCAGCACGCTCAGCAGTACGACTGCAGGGATGCAAGAAGGTCATAATTATTTATCGACGCACTGAAACGGAAATACCTGCTTTTCCTGAAGAAATAGAAGCGGGCCTGGAAGAAGGTGTGGAAATTATGTATCTTACCACACCGGTTAAAGTCCTTACGGATAAGGATAATAAGGTAAGGGGGCTGACATGCATTAAAATGACACCGGGCGAATATGACAGCAGTGGAAGGAGGAGGCCTGTGCCGGTCGAAGGTTCAGAATTCGACCTTCAACTGTCTTCAGTGATAGTGGCCATAGGAGAAGATCCTGGACTTGACTTTATAAACGGTAATCAGAACCTGGAAATAAATAAGAATAATTCTATTAAAACCGACCCTGAATCGTTCGCTACCAGCATACATGGTGTGTTTGCCGTGGGTGATGCAGTAACAGGACCTGATACCATAATAAAAGCCATGGGTGGAGGAAAGGTGGCTGCAGAAATGATTGACAAATTCCTTCGAGGTGAAAATGTTAAACCTGAATATGCACCAACAAGGCCATCTGTATATGTCAAACCACTTGAGCTGGATCCGGAGATAATAGCTGAGCTATACAGGCCGGCGGTTCCAAGGATAGGAGTCAGTGAAAGAAGTAGCAATTTCAGTGAAGTTGATAAGGTGCTTGATGAGAAAACTGCGATTAAAGAGTCATACCGGTGCCTCAGGTGTGACCTGGAAACAGAAGATGCAATAGCTGCCTTAAATAATATCGGGCTATGAAAAAAATAAGCTGTTATATTGATGATATTAGAATTGAAACACCAGAAGGAGTAACAATCCTTGAACTGGCCAGGGCTAATGGAATATATATACCAACTCTTTGTTACCATCCTGATATAAGCCCGTCAGGCAACTGCAGGCTTTGCATCGTTGAGATTGAAGGAAGAAGAGGGCAGCATATTTCATGCATGACCCGGGTTGAGGATGGCATGAGAATAAGGACAGACAGCCAGGAGATTGCTGAGATAAGGAGGGTAACACTCGAACTGATACATGCCAACCATACACAGGATTGTACAAGCTGTTCAAGTAATAATAACTGCCAGCTACAGGAAGTAACAGCATATATAGGGGTTAACGAGGAAAGACTCAATAAGCTGAGAAGAACAAGACCGCTGCTTAAAATAGATGATTCCAATCCCTTCTTTAACCTTGATCATAACAAGTGTATTACATGCGGTATCTGCATAAGGACCTGTGATGAAGTTGCAGGTGTGAATGCCCTTGATTACAGTTTCAGAGGTTTTGCTACCGTGGTGAGTACCTTTGGTGACAAACCTATCAAAGAATCGGTCTGTGAATCATGCGGCGAATGTGTGGTTAGATGCCCCGTTGGTGCATTATATGTAAAAGAGACCGTGATTCCTGCACGCGAGGTGAAAACGGTTTGTGCCTACTGCGGTGTAGGTTGTAATATCTATCTTGGAGTCCGTGATAACAAGATCGTAAGCGTAAGGGGTGACAGGGAGAGTATAGTAAACAAAGGCAGACTATGCGTTAAAGGACGCTTCGGGTATTCATTTGTCGACCACCCTGAGAGACTGACGTCGCCTCTTATAAAGAGTAATAGTTCATTTAAAGAAATATCATGGGATGAAGCCCTGGATATTATTGCTGATAAATTCTCAAAGAACCAGGGGAGAAAGTTTGCAGCACTCTCTTCAGCTAAAGCAACAAATGAGGATAATTACATTATTCAAAAGTTTACACGTGCTGTTATGGGCACCAATAATATTGATCATTGTGCCAGGTTGTGTCACGCACCTACTGTATCAGGACTGGTGCAGAGCTTCGGATCAGGTGCCATGACCAACTCCATTGATGAGTTTACATCGGCAAAAACCATTTTTTCAATAGGATCAAACACCACGGTTGCCCATCCCATAATCGGCTTACATGTAAAGGAAGCAAAAAGAAAAGGGGCAAAAATAATAGTCGCCAATCCCAAGGAGATTGACCTGTGTCGTTTTGCCGATATATTTATTCAACACTACCCGGGGACCGATGTTGTGCTGCTGATGGGGATGATGAAGGTTATTGCGGATGAAGGACTGGAAGATAAAAAATTCCTGGAGGACAGGTGTGAGGGTTTTGATGAATTACTCAACTGCCTGGGAGACTATGATCTTGAGAATGTTTCACGCATCACCGGAGTGGACACTGAGAAGATACGTCAGGCTGCAAGGCTCTATGCCACAAATACCCCATCGTCTCTAATATATGCCATGGGAATAACCCAGCACAGTCATGGCACCGACAATGTTCTGGCAGTAAGTAATATAGCCTTACTTACAGGGAATGTTGGTAAGGAGTCATCCGGAGTGAACCCCCTGAGAGGGCAGAATAATGTTCAGGGTGCCTGTGATATGGGCGGCCTGCCCAATGTATTCCCGGGTTACCAGAGTGTTACTGACCCGGATAAGATTGAAAAATTTGAAAAAGCCTGGTCTGCCAGGCTTGACAGGCAGGAAGGCCTTACCCATACCGAGTATTTTACTGAAATAGGAAAGGGGAATATTAAAACCCTGTACCAGGTGGGTGAGAACCCGGTGCTTAGTGAGGCTGATGCCAATCATGTGAAGAAAGCCCTGGAGAAACTTGATTTCTTTGTTGTGCAGGATATTTTCCTTACTGAAACTGCACAGTATGCAGATATTGTGCTGCCGGCATGCTCCTTTGCTGAAAAGGATGGTACTTTTACGAATACCGAACGAAGGGTACAGAGGGTTCGCAAAGCTGTTAACCCCCCGGGAGAGGCAATGGAAGACTGGCGTATCACATGCGAGATCGCGAGGAGAATGGGGGCCGAGGGATTTGACTTTGAGAGTGTGGATGATATTGTCCGAGAAATTAATTCACTTACCCCGAGCTATGCGGGGATTACATATGACAGGATAGAAAAGGAAGGTTTGCAATGGCCATGCCCCGACAGAAAACACCCGGGGACAAAATATCTTCATCGGGAAAAATTTGCAGGAAGCACAGGTAAAGGCAGGTTATTCCCGCTTTTATACAAAGCATCTGTTGAACTGCCGGACACCGAGTTCCCACTGCTGCTGACTACCGACCGCAGCCTGTATCATTATCATACAAGCACCATGACAGGCAGGGTAAGAGGACTGAAAGATATTGAGGGCACGGAATATTTACGCATAAACCCTGAAGATGCCAGGAAGATGGGCGTTAATGAAGGCGAGATGGTATCTGTTAAATCAAGGAGGGGGAAGCTTAAGGTAAAGGTTAATATCAACCGGAGTTGTCCGGAAGGAGTGGCTTCATTAACCTTCCATTTTCCCGAAACACCAACAAATGAGCTTACAATATGTGCCGTCGACCCGGTATCAAAAATACCCGAAACCAAAGTGTGCGCTGTGAATGTCGAAAAAACAGAGTTATGATATAATTTTCTCTTATGGAAAGAGCTGAAATCCTGAAAAAGTTCTGACCCTACCATAACAATATGCTGGGTTTATTGCATGCCCTGCAGGATAATAATACTTATAACTAGTGTCTGAAAGAAAACTCTCGTTTTCCTGATTTTTCATAAAAAGTTCTCATTCTCTAAGGTTAGGATGAATTAAGAATCAGGATTATTATCCCGGATTCCGGTTCATTCCATCCCAGCATTATCAAATATGTTCATATTTTCTCCTTCAGGGCGTACCATTCCCCTGTTGGAAGATATCTGTTTATATTTTTCAGGTGACTTTTAGGCCGCTACTCTAAACTCTCTTTCAGCCAGATCCTGTTTTCGCCGGATCTCAATCAACTCCTGTCCAATTCTCCGCAGGTTATATGCTGCGACTGACAGCCCGATATATCTTTTAAAATGCATATAACCCCGGTCCGGACACCGGTCCAGTCCCCTGCACTCCAATTCATTGATGTTTGATTCTACTGCACTGTGTTTGTTTCTCAACAGTTTAAAATTCCGATGATCCTCCTCGGCCTGCTCCAGCTTGTTGCACTTCCCTTTCTTGGGCATGACTACTTTCTCGACATGTCCTTCCAACAAGGCCTTGTTTTCCTTATTCCAGAAGACTTTATCAAAACTCCAGCTTCTGATATTGTATCTGGAGATCAACTCTTCTGCGATTGGCTTTACCATCTCAACATCGGATTGATTTTCCATGATCCGGTAGTCCACAATCAGGTTGTACTGATCTGTAGTAATGGACAGCTTCTTCCCAAGCTCAACATTGGGATGCAGTTTCCCCTTTTTGATCCATTCGGTATATCCTTCGAAAATGGAAAACACTTTTTCATCGTGAGGGATTACCTCTCCTTTTAACACCCTGCGCTCAAGTAAATCAATATGTTTGTCCAATAGCTCCATATACCGATCCATCTCAAGATGGATCAACACATCCATGATATCTCCTGTCGGAAGGTCTTCTTCTGATCTTTCAAGTTTATTCTGTAGTGCCCGTGCTTTTGACAAGTAATAGCGTACGGCCTGTTTTACCCGTTGCTCCTTACCTTTACCTCCCGACGAGAAGGCTTTGCCAACGGCCCTCATCGAGTTTTTTAGTTGCCGGTACCAGTCTCGCATCTTCCTCCAGCCCTGAACCTCAGGATATTTCTTCAGAAACTTAGCTACCATGTCCAGGGATTTGCGGGCACTGTCCCATAACAGGTTGTAACCTGTGGGAAAATGTACATTGCTCTCTACCGCAAAACTATCTGTCTTTAAGCGTAATGCTTCCGCCTCTTTTTTTTAAACACCTTATACCCGAACTCAACAATAACCCGGTTCAACTCCCGTACAGTCTCGTCATCAAGAAGCGATACATTGTCGACGATGTTTTGGTATTCAAATTCATGTCGCTCATAACCAAACTCCCGTTCAACACCCATTATCTGGCGGATCAGGGTATGGTGGTTTGCCAGGTCATGAAGCTCATCATAGCTGATATTCTGGCACAACCGTACCTGGGATAAAACAAAGATCTGCCACAGATTCATACCCGGACGACCTGTTCGTATCTTGCCTGCCATGATCTTTGCTTCCAGTATCCCAAACACTCTTTCGTTCCACTCAGGGGTGATAAAAATTTCCTGCAATGCCGCGCATAAACCCGGGAGCGATCCACTCCTTTTCTTTGTCGTAATTTTCATTTCTCGGATTGGAATGGTGCCAAGTGTCAATTGTTGTTCGAATCTCTTTCTCATTTTTGAACCTTGTTTGATGTGATAACTGAAATATCCGAATCTCTTTTGCTTAATACACTGAATATCTGTAATTTCAGTATCATAAGCAAGAGAAAACCTCGCTATATTCAAACAAGTTTTCAACATTAATTCATTGAATGGCAACTAATTGACGGTTTTCTTTCAGACACTAAGTATGAAGATGTGGATTTCGACGAAAAGGAGCCGCGCGATTGGGAAAACCCTGCTATGTTTAACCGGAACAAGGAATTGACCCATGCTACAATGATAAGTTATCCTGACGAAGAATACGTAATATCAGGAGACAATGACAGCCCCAGGGTTCTCAGCCTTGACGGGGAGTGGAAATTCAACTGGGCAAAAACCCCCGGGGAAAGACCTTACTGGTTCTTCAGGGATAACTATGATACACGTGACTGGGATAAGATCACAGTACCATCAAACTGGGAAAGAGAAGGATATGGTATGCCTTTTTATGTGAATATCGGTTATGGGTTCGAAAAGAACCCACCTTTCATTAATCATGAATGGTATGGACGTGGACCGCATCATAACTATGCTGACCGTAAAACATCCGCTTTCGTGGGGATAATTCATGGGGGGCACGAACACACCCGCAGTACAGCCTGTTGGATAATGAATATTCATATTCATTCTGGTTAAAGCTGATTAAAGCTGAATAAAAAGCACCATCATTTTTTCAGCATATTAAAAAAGATACTACTCTGATATTGAGTTCTCAATATTTCGTTTATATTTACTGGCTTTAACCCTAAAACTAACGCCTGATGGAATCAAACCCAAACGATTACCACATTAGCTTCTTTAAGCCTACCACCAACAGTGCCAGGCGCAACAGGAACATGGTTGTTCAGCTTGTTCTGATCTGGGCGGTGGCAATATTTGGCTTCCAGGTACTGCTGAAAGTAATAGAGAAGCCAACACCTGAACCTGCCTGGGATGTATACCAATCGGCATGGCCTGAAATTCAAGCCGGCTCTGTCGATGCCGATTTGTTGAAAAAAGCATCACAATCCGCTCTTTCTGTACTGGGCAAAGCAGCCATTGACCCCTTGCACAGAGAGGCGCTGGATAACTTGATAAGCTGGTCGGCATATAATATTGCTGCAGAAGAGCAGAAGTCGATTCTGATGCAGAAACTTGAAACTTTTGAAGGCGTGGCTGCCACAATAGACGACCCTACTGCGGTTGATTACGTGGAAGCGAAAAATGAACTTATTCCTGTACTTCAGGAGATCTATGGTTTTTCACCATCCGATGTAAGGGGAAAGATTGCAGCAGTTGAAATTAATTCAGGATTGATGCAATCATTCAGCGAAGAAAACCGGTTGATTGTCAGTGAGGCAATGGACCTCTATCTTATTCATAACAGGTCAGTGCTTACAGATATAAGATTCCTTGGTTTCCCCTTCCATTATTTCTATACGGCTGTCTTCCTGCTTATATTATTCGTGGGACTATGCTGGCTGTATTGTGTCAGAACGGACATGTTCCATAAAAAATATGGGGTGGAAGACTAATAAAAAATCACAAAATCTCCTGAAAATGAAAAAAATATCTTTACCATTCATAATATTCTTACTGTTCCCCTCAGTCATGCAGGCAGCTTCGGGAGCGACTCAACTGGAAGGCAGTTTTAAAATAGGACCTGCTATTATACTGATAACAATTCTTATTCTTTTCATCCTGGTAGGTATATTCTTCAGGGCAAAGGATACCACTGATTTTTATGCTGCCGGCCGTGGAATATCCAGGGTAGGCTCCGGAATGGCGATAGCATCAAACTGGATGAGTGCAGCCTCTTTCCTTGGCATGGCTGCCCTGATGTACGGGTCGGGCTACCATGGCCTGGCATATGTGGTTGGCTGGACGGGCGGATATGTGCTCTTGCTCATATTGATGGCCGGACAGATAAGAAAATACGGTAAATATACCGCGGCCGATTTTATTGGTGACCGTTATTACTCGAAAGGTCTGAGAGCTGTGGGGGCAATAATTGCCATACTGATATCAATATCTTATTGTGTGGGCCAGTTTGGAGGTATAGGCTTAATGTTTAAATGGGTAATGGGTATTAACTATGGGCTGGCTGTTATTATAGGAGGAACGGTGGTGCTTACTTATACTCTTATTTCGGGTATGCTGGGAGTTACCAAAAATATGCAGATACAGTATATCATTATTATAGTGTCTTTCCTTATACCCTTATTCATATTAACTGCCAAATTTGATTATTTCTGGCTGCTGCCACAGATAGGTTACGGATCGGTTGTATCTGACGTGGTGGCAGGCCTCCCGCTTAATGAAACCAGGGAGCTGGTAAATTCTCTTGGCCATGATTATGCTATTGTGCCCTCGCCCGAGTTTGCCATGCCATGGGATCCGGCAACGGGACAGACCTTCTTCCAGTGGATAGCCATAGCTTTCTCATTGATGATAGGAACTGCAGGACTTCCTCATGTAATACAGAGGTTCTATGTGGTCCCGAGGGCAAAGGATGCACGGTGGTCGGTAGTCTGGGGACTCTTCTTTATTTGTATATTATACTGGAGTGCTCCTGCATATGCTGCCTTTGGTAAGATCTTATCATCTCATCCCGAAGTTGGAACCCTGGCAAAGGATGCAATTGTTGTATATACCGCCCAGCTAGGGAATGTACACCCTCTCATTGTAGGCCTGCTGGCAGCAGGAGGGGTATCAGCAGCTTTTTCGACAGTATCAGGTCTCCTGGTGGCAGGATCTTCAGCTTTTGCTCACGACCTCTATGTAAGGGTTATCAATCCCGATGCAAGCCCTCGCAGACAGTTACTCTATGCCAGGCTGGCCACTATACTTATGGCTATCATTGTTACACTTATTGCCCTTAAGGATTTTGCCCTGATAGCACAGCTTGTTGCAGTGGCATTCTCCCTTGCCGGATGTACAATATTCCCGCTCTTCCTCCTTGGAATATGGTGGAGTGGATCAAATAAGCAGGGTGCAATTGCCGGCCTGATAAGCGGTGGTCTGGTTTCAGTTATTGCCATAACCTACTTCATTGCCGGAAAATCAGGTCTCCAACTGCCGGCGCATGAATTCATAAGTTACTGGCTCGAAGCATGGTACTTTGCCTGGATAGGAGCCCCACTGGCTATACTGACCAATATAATAGTGTCCAAACTAACAAAACCTACACCGGTTGAAATAAGAAAATTCCTTATTGAGCAGGTGCACAGTTAATGGAATTTTTAAGAAATAAGACAACAAGGGCTCTCATTATTATAATGACTGCCCTTGTAATAGCAGGCATAATCATAGCCAGAACATATTATAACTCACAAAATAAAGCGGTCGACCCACGAGTGGCTCCAGCCAGGGAGATGTATGCCAGGTACGACCATTATGCTGGTGAAGGTGATTATTACAGGATTTTTGCCTTGCTTGATTCAGTGGAAAATATCTATAAGGCATATCCTCATTACAATAATTCATTTGAACTGGGTGTAGTCTGTAATAACAGAGCCGCTGCATTAATAACTATAGCCTTATTCTCTGACAGTATACGGGCTGATTACAATCCATGGACAGACCTTCCTCCTGATTCAATCATGACCAGGGCTGAATTTTATATAAATAAGGCTATATCAATATATGATAGTTGGACCCTGAAATACAGCAGTAAAAGCAGGGAAGAAATAGCAGGGTTGATAGAGGAGGATTTCAGGAAGGGTATGCTTACAGATGACAATGATTCCCTATTGATGTACCTTGAAGCAAGAGCGAAGGAAATCATAACAGCAGTAGGAGAAACAGATCGCAGATTATCAGTATGTTATACCAACCTGGGAGTGATAAAAAGACACAGGAAGGAATACGAAGACGCTGTCAGTTGCTATCAAAAGGCCCTGGAGTTATGGGACAGGAATCTGAGTGCGGAGAATAACCTGAATATACTGCTGGGCAGACCTTTGAAAAAAAGAAATATTATCCAGAAACTTTTTCCTCCGGAAAAATAACAGAGGCGCATGACTTTGCGCCTGTAAATAAAAGTTAAAGATATGAGAAAGTTAGTTATTCTGTTTATTACTGTTTTCACAGTTTCAAACCTTAGTGCGCAGGAAGAACCCAAATTTGGTATTACCTGGTCAGGCTTTGTAAAAAATGATTTTTTCTTTGACAGCAGGCAAACAGTCACTGCCCGCGAAGGTCATTTCTTATTATGGCCCGCTCCTGTCAATGCAGACCTTAACGGTGATGACATAAACGCAAAAGCAAATTTCAACTTCCTTGCCATACAGTCGAGGATTAAGGCAGCTATCAGCGGACCGGACGCCTTTGGGGCAAAAACATCAGGAGTTATTGAAGCAGATTTTTTTGCACAGGAAAATGTAAATATTAACCTCCTGAGACTGAGACATGCCTTTGTGCAAATGAAATGGACTAATTTTGAGCTGCTGGCAGGTCAATACTGGAATCCACTTTTTGTTACCGATTGTTTCCCCGGTACAGTATCTTTTAATACAGGTGCACCGCTGCAATCATTTGCAAGAAATCCTCAGATGAGACTAACCTATAAACTGTCAGGTTTTAACCTGATGCTTGCAGCACTGTCACAGAGAGATTATTCATCAAGGGGTGAGGATGGAGTAAGCTCATCATACCTGCGCAACTCAGGAATTCCCGATATGCATTTGCAGGTAAGCTACAGCCCTGAAAACCCGAGCAGTAATACATCCCTAAACATGGGGGGAGGAATTGCCTATAAGAAAATTGTCCCGCGGCTTAACAGTAGTTTCGGACCCGTAACAATGTTTAAAGTAGATGAAGAAGTAGGAGGTTTAACGGCAATAGCTTTCCTAAAAGTGGTAAGTGCACCATTAACGGTAAAATTTCATGCCAGGTACGGTGAAAATATTGCCGATGTACTTGCAATAAGCGGATTTGCAGTTAAGGATGTGGTAAACAATATTACAGGTGAACAATCATATACTCCTCTTAAAAGTATGACTTTCTGGGGAGAGCTACATACGAATGGCTCACAAATTCAGGCCGGCCTGTTCGGAGGATTCTCAAAGAATCTGGGGACCAGGGAGCCTATGTCGGATACCGGTAATGATGTTTACGGACTGGCAGCCAATATTTATAATCTGTACAGGGTGTCGCCCAGACTGATAATTAATTCCGGTAAAACACGCCTTGCCTTCGAGCTCGAATATACATCGGCAGCGTACGGGGATAATTATGATTTGAACTATATTCCCGGAAATACTACAAGAGTGAATAATTTAAGAGCCCTTGTAGCAGTATATTACTTTTTCTAATTCGTATCTTAGTATAGAAAAAGAAAAGACGGGAATCAATGACCGAATGGTCCCGTTTCAGATCTTATAATTAAAGGGCTTATAGCCCTCTCTTGCATATGGCACCAGGTAAAGCGAATAAATTCATTCTAAGTATCGTGCTGCCTTCAGTACTGGCTATTGTATTATTCGTACTTTCCTTCTACCTGGTCCTCATCCCCCTGTTTGAGAATAGTATGATGGACCGGAAAAAGGAAATGATAAGTGAGCTGACAAATACCGCGGTAAGCCTTGTCAGCGACTATTATGATGATTATTCCTCGGGGAAACTTACTGAAGAGGAAGCCAGATCGCTGGCTGCCGAACGCATTGGCAAAATGAGATATGGTGATGACAGAAAGGATTATTTCTGGATTACCGACATGAGGCCTTATATGGTAATGCATCCCTACAGGAAAGAACTGAATGGTACTGACCTTTCTGATTATACCGATCCTGACGGTATCAAGCTTTTTGTTGAATCGGTCCGTGCGGTCACTGAAAAGGGAGAAGGATTTATAGATTATAAGTGGCAGTGGAAAGATGATACCACCCTGATTGTTCCCAAGTTATCATACGTTAAAGGATTCAGTGGCTGGAACTGGATAATTGGAACAGGCATATATCTTGAGGATGTTAAACAGGAAATTAAACAGATAGAGAGCAAGCTGCTGTGGATCAGTTTTATTATTATCCTTGTTATTGCCATCGCCCTGGCTTATATCAACAGGCAGAGCATGATGATAGAAAAAAGCAGGAGGGAAGCCGAGCAGAAGCTCCTGTTATCACGGCAGAAGTATAAGTCGCTGGTGGAGGCATCCTCTGACGGTACCCTCATGATCACAGACGACGGTATTATTTATGTTAACCAGAAATTCCTTGATATGGCAGCTTCGGATCGTCAGACGATAACGACCAGGAAATTCGAGGACCTGTTTAAACTCAAATGGTCAGATATCAGTGGTGCTTTTTCAGATCCGGGAAGATCGGCCAGTTTTGAAACAGAGATCATATGCCCTGATGGACTGAAACAGGTTGTTATATCAGCTTCAAGAGTAAAACATAATAATGGCTATGGTTATATACTGATAGTCAAGGAGCCGGGCAGGGCTGACAGGCTGCAGAAGGAAAGAAAAAGCCTGGACCATGATATCCATGCTACCCTTCTTCTGATGAACCAGCAGGTGGGCAACCTGAAGAGTGACTTCATAAGTTGTGGCACCATGACAAGCATTTCTGAGGCGGCCAGACTGATGGTCCGCAAGAAAGAAGAAGTCATTTATGTAAAACAGGACGACCAGATTATCGGTGTGGCAGGGCTGTCTGATTTCCTTGCCAGGCAGATGGCTGAAGGTCTCGACCCGGGCAGATCCGTAACTTTAATTATGTCTGCTCCCGTGATTTCAGTTACTGAATATGAGCTTATTCATGAAGCTATATCCAGGTGTCAGACCGCTAAGGTCAGTCACCTCCTGGTGAAGAATAAATCAGGTGAATATACAGGTCATATATCATATAAACGATTGCTCGAAACCCAGATGAACTACACAGGGATGCTCACCGCAGAGATAAAAAAATCGGAGAGCGTAGAGGAGATGAGCAGGATATACCAGAAGATGAATGCCCTGGTCGATGCCTTTATTGAAAGTGGTGTAAGAACAGAAAGTATAAGCAGGGTTATATCAAGTATAGCAGATGCTGTCAACAGCAGGATAATTGAATTGTTGATAGAGAAGGAGGGTCAGCCGCCGTGCAGCTTTTGTTTTATAGTAATGGGAAGCCAGGGCCGGGGTGAACAGACCCTTGTCACCGACCAGGATAATGGGATAATCATTGATGACAGTTGCGGAGAAGACGACCGCGCAAAGGAATATTTTCTCAGGCTCGGAAAGAAAATAAATGATAACCTGAATAAGGTTGGCTATAACTATTGTCATGGAAATTTCATGGCCGGTAACCCTGAATGGAACCTGCCTGTGAGCAAATGGAAAAAGTTGTTCTCCGGTTGGATAAATAACAGTGATCCTCAGAGCCTGCTGGATGTAAGCATCTTTTTTGATTTCAGGGCCATATATGGTGATACAGGCCTTGCTGACGAATTGAGGGAGTTCATTAATGATGTCAGCAGAGACAAGGCAGTGTTTTTTTATCATCTGTCACAAACTGTAACAAAGCATAAACCACCTGTAGGATTATTCGGACAGATTATCGGAGAGCATGATTCATCCGACAGCAATATTGTCGATACAAAAAAGCTTCTCCTGCCTGTTACCGGATTTGCCAGGATATTCGCCCTGAAAATGATGATAAATGAAACCAGTACACTTGCAAGACTTGAAAGCCTGAGAGGGACACCCGGTATGCCTGACAGTCTTCTGGATGAAACAATCCAGTCCTACAATATGCTTATGACTTCCCGTTTGTCCCAGCAGGCAAGACAGGTGATTCAGGGAGAGAATCCGGCCAATACCATTGATGTAAATAAACTGACCGACATAGAAAAATCAACACTAAGGAAAGTACTTTCCGTGATCAATGAATTATTGATAAAAATTAAATCTGATTTTAAAGGGGTATTATAAGTTATTTCTTCTTTCCGGGAGCTAAAACCGGAATTCCGGTTTGCCTTGCTTCTTCTGAACCGGATACTTCTTCAAAAAGACTTATGTTGCGTACAGTTTTCACCAGCCTGATAAACTCTGCCCTGTATCCTTCTTCATCTTCTCCCATGGCATTACGAGCCATTTCAGTTACGGAATCAAAATTCGCAGTTCCCTTATATTCCGAATCCCGCAGGATCATCCCGAAACCTGCCACGGCAGCTGAAAATTTCAGATTGTCAGATGCTTCTTCAAATGCAAGGACTTTTTGTTTAAAGGGGATTTCCATCAGGATGCTGTTACCGCCTTCAGGTTTCTTATATCTCAGCTTAATTGTCAGGAATTCTTCGCCGGCCCTCTTGCGCGTAATTTCACGTTCCGACTGGTACTTTAACGGGTCAATTGATGGTACGTGTGCAGCGGCCCCGGCGGGTACAAGTTCGTACAGGGTGGTGACTGTATGGCCCGCTCCCATCTCTCCTGCATCCTTTCTGTCATCATTGAAATCTTCATCATTCAGCAGGCGGTTTTCATAACCAATAAGCCTGTAGGATTTAATCTTTGCCGGATTGAATTCAACCTGGAATTTTACATCTCTGGCAATGGTGAAAAGGGTAGCCCCGAATTCACTCACCAGCACCTTCCTTGCTTCCAGGATATTATCAATATAGGCATAATTGCCGTTTCCTTTATCTGCTATAATTTCCATCTTATCATCCTTGTAATTACCCATCCCAAATCCAAGGACTGTGATATAAATACCCTCATCACGCTTTTCCTCAATAAGCCTTTCCATCTCGGCGTTACTTGATGGGCCAATATTGAAATCACCATCTGTGGCAAGGATTATCCTGTTATTGCCGTCTTCCATAAAATTCCCGGCAGCTATCTTATATGCCAACTGCAAGCCCTGGCCTCCTGCTGTTGATCCTCCCGCTTCCAGTCGCTCAATGGCCTGCAGTATTTCTTCTTTCCTGGTACCTGGTGTAGGTTCGAGAACAACTCCGGCTGCACCGGCATATACAACTATTGAAACCCTGTCTTCAGCCCTGAGTTTGCTGACAAGAAGGCGGAAAGCTGATTTTAAGAGGGGGAGCTTGTTGGGGCTGTTCATTGAGCCTGAAACATCCAGGAGAAATACCAGGTTTGAGGGGGGCAAGCTTTCACTGTCGATCTCTTTCCCTTTCAAACCAATATGCATCAGGTAATGACCTTCATGCCAGGGGCATTCGGAGAGCTCGGTGTATACAGAGAAAGGATGTTCATTCCGCGGTTCCAGGTAATCATAGTTAAAATAGTTGATCATTTCTTCTATCCTTACGGCATCAACAGGTGGCTTTTGTCCCTGGTTGGTAAACCTCCGGATGTTGGAATAGGACGCACGGTCAACATCAATTGAAAATGTGGAAAGAGGATTGTGCAAGACACTCTTATACCCGTTTTCGTGTACAGTGCTGTAGCCTTCGGTGTTGAAATAGTTATTGTAGCGGCCTGGCCCGTTGTATGCTGCCACACCACCTTTCATCCGGTAAGCTGAGTAGGTTTTCCTGTTACTGACTGATATACTGGGAAGTATGTCATCTGATATTTCCTGAATAATTTCATGTTCCACAATTATCATTTCCTCTTTTAAGTTAAGGGATTTCATCCTTACATTTATTACTGATCTTTGCCCGATTTCCTCTTTTACAGTTTTGAAACCTTTGAGGGAGAATACCAGGAATCTGGCCTTTTCATTTATACTTATTGAATAATAACCGTATATGTCGGTCAGTATCCCTGTATTGGTCTTGTCATAATTTACAAATACACCTGGTAAGGGCTTCCCTCCTTCATCAGTTACCTTACCGGTAAGTTTTTGTGTACTACCGGATCCGATTGATAAGCCTGATAATATCAGTATTGCAATAATTGATAGCCTTGTTTTCATGATTTTTATTTTTGAGATTAATGTCTGAAAACAGGATGCTGACTTTAAAGGATTTCCATAATAACTTTGATATTTTTTTCGTAATATTGACTTAAGATATTTACCGGCAGCCTCTAATATATTTATATTCATGGCATTACGCCTCAGAAGAAAAAGTTACGAAAACAAAAGCGACAGGGAATTACTGCAGGCTTACCGCTTATCCGGAAACCTGGATTTACTTGGTGTCTTATTTACCAGGTATATGGAACTGGTGTATGGCGTGAGTCTAAAATATTTTAAGAACAGGGAAATGTCGCAGGATGCCGTAGTGGATATATTTGAAAAACTTATTACGGAGTTGGGAAAGCATGAGGTCGATAATTTCAGGAGCTGGTTGTACGTCTTAACAAAGCACTATTGCCTGATGAAATTAAGATCATTAAGAAAAGATATTAGTAGAACAGTGAATATTGAGGATAATGAATATCTTTTTATGGAAAATGAACCTGAATTGCATCCTCTTGACAGGGCAGATGATGAGAGTGTGGAATTACTGGAATATTGTATGGAAAAGCTTAAAAACGAACATAAGGATTGTATAAGACTGTTTTATTATGATAATAAATGTTACCGGGAAATTGCTGATATAATGAATATTGGGGAAAAGAAAGTGAAATCTCATTTGCAGAATGCAAAAAGGAGACTTAAAATTTGCATGGACGGAAATAATGAAAGAGAACAGAAAAAATAACAAGAGGCACATCGAAGATATTAAACGGTATCTTAATGATGAGATGACACCGGGCGAAAGGAATTCTTTTGAGAGAAAGCTGGAGTCGGATCCCTTTCTTTCCGGAGCAGTAGAGGGTTATGCTCACATTGATGGCGGTGAAGCAGCTGAAGATATTGATGCCTTGCAGAAAAGAATTAAGTCACGAACAAAACGAAAGAGCACACTGGTTTACCGGGTAGCTGCTGCAATCGTTGCCTTGCTTGTTATTTCATCGGTGCTTCTGGTAAAAAATTTCAGGCAGACCGGTCAGCAGATTGCGGAGAACAGGGAGATGACAGAAAAGAAAGCCCCTGAACTGCCTCTTGGTGATCCTTCTGAATCAAAGCCCGGAACCACGGAGGATTTAGCTCCGGGTAAGCAGGAGGTCACGGACCCGGATACTGAGAAGCCTGAGACCGGATCAATGGATACCGGGAGAAATATAGTTATTGAACATGAGATAATCCCGGCGGTGGATAAGGTGGAGGATGTTGAAGAAACGGTAGATTTATCTGATCTGGTAGCTGCTGGTAAAGCTGAAAAAGCGGGAGAGATTGAAGCAGATGACCGTGACACCGGTGTGACAGATGAGCGGGTAACATTGAAGAAGGCAGCCAGGGTGGATGAAGTTGTTGCCCTGAAGATGGCGGCCATTGAGATGTCAAGGGATGCCAGACCGCTTATTGAGCAGGAGGAATACCGTGAATATCTTGCGGAAAAACAGGTATATCCGTCCGGGTATAAGCATATGGGGAGGGTGACTGTCAGCATGGAGATCATTGTTAATCCTGATGGCAGTACAGGAGAAATAAGGGTGCTGGAAAGCCCGGGGAAAGCATTCTCTGATGAGGCCATAAGGCTTGTCAGGGAAGGGCCGGCATGGCTCCCGGCATTAAAGGACGGTGAAGCTGTCAGGGATACCGTAAAGCTGGAGCTAATTTTTTTAGATAGACGTGATTAATCGTTTCTTCTACCTAATGATCCAACACTACGTGCAGATATTCTTCATAGCCGGTGAGCATGTTTTTTATATCCCATTCAAGGGGATTTTCGCTTCCTTTTTCGATGCGCAGTGTTGTAATGCTGTTTGCTTCTATGGTAAATTCTGCTGCTGCACCCGGTGTTCCGTTTATCATCTGAAAGGGGATATCTGAATTATTTTTAATTTCAATCCATTCATACCTTTCATTTTCATAATAGGGCTTCCCTGCAGAAATACTTGCCTCAAAAACCTGCCTGAGCAGATCTTCCCTGCCTGCAAGGGTATTATAAAAGTAGGCCAGTGTACGCGTATCAAACATGGCTTCCTTAATAGACTCTTCAGTACGCTCTCTGGCAAAAACAAGGGTCATGGGACGTGTGAAATGGCCGTAATTTTCGGAAATAACTTCGTGTTCATCACTGTTGGCTAATACTGCCAGCTTATATTCCCTGCACCATTCAAGGATATTAGGATAATATTCTGTATAGTTGAAAAATTCAATTCCATGTATATAAGCCTTATCCAGCAATTCCCTGTGAATATCATAAAGCTTAGGTATGCCGTCCGGCTCCTGTGCTTTCCATCCCGGGTGATTCCATTGTATGAAGGCACCCTGCTCCACAGCTTTTTCAATGGTCTCAAAGGGATCGTCCCGGTAAATTGCTGCTGCATCCTCGAGGAAAAGGGCATTAAGGTGCCCCGGGGGCATGCTTCGTGTTATCTCTGTTGAATGTATGAGGATAAGGTTTCTTTCCTTTGCCAGTCCTGCTGCTATTTCGTAAGCAGCATTGTGATCAGTTGGGATGTATTCTCTATGAGGCTGGTACTCCAGGTGATCGCTTATGGCAAGCACGTCAAGCCCGTCTTTCCAGGCCTCATCTACCCTGTAAGTAGGCCATACGTTGCCGTCAGAAAAGACAGTATGAATGTGAAAGTCACACTTCAGGGTAATATATCCCGGTATGTCGGGAATGTTAATTATTTTCTTCTGTCCATTAGCCAGGCTAAGGCTTATCAACAGAATAACAATGAAGATACTTAACTTTTTCATGATTAATTTATTATTTTACTTTATTTGATTGTCCTTTAAGTATGAATTTATCGTAAAGCAGTAGGAGGAGGCTGGCGGCAACGGCAATTCCGGTAAACAAGACCCATACACTGGATGGGTGATAGCTATCCCAGAGGTAACTGGTAAGCTGTTGACCGTCCATGCCAAAAAGTTCCTGGGCTTTTTCGAAATACTGGGTTTGCGTGAACTGGTCGGATATGGGCCGGATGGTATAACCTTTTTGCTCTATCGCCTTAGACAGCAGGTAATATTTATCAGCCAGTACCTCGAAGGGCTTACCGGACACCCATCCTGCAAGGAAGTGCCCTATGGCTATTGCCAGGAAGACAGTACCCATGTAAAGGGCCTTTTTGTCAGGAGGAGCAATGCGGCCAACATACTCATTGAATTTCGGGGATGAGGCCATTTCGCCAATTGCGAATATAAGAACACCTACCAGCATAATCCATGGATTCCGTGTCAGGAACATAAGCAGCAGCCCGCCACCCAGTATCATTATACCGGTAATCATTGATTGTAATGGTCTGTATCGCATACTGACAGAAGAAACCAACATTTGCAATGCTATGATAAAGAAGGCATTCATGCTGCTAATTGTGGGAGCAGTAATGGTGCCTGCCGGGAGCCCCAGTAAATAAGCTATTTTATCCATGTCAACCCATTGATCGAGGAAGACAGGAAAGGAGTAATAAAGCTGGTTGAAAGCTGTCCAGAACAAACCCATTATAACAAGAAAGAGTACATATTTGCAGTTATTAAGCGTAAGCCAGATATTTTTGAAAGCTATACCGATATTTTGAAGGAATTTAACACCCGAAGGCGCCCTGTATGGTTCCTTAAAAAAGAAAAAGACGAAAATATAGTTTATGGCAATAGTAACAATAGACATCAGAAATACCAGGTTCCAGTCAACTTTATAAAGAAAACCGGCAATGAAGGGACCTATGAAGCCACCAATATTGACCATAATGTAAAATATACCGAAGCCTACGGATGCCGTTTCATCTGTTGTGGTTTTTGCTATCATACCGGAGATGACAGGCTTGAACAGAGCACCTGCCAGTGCCAGGAAAATATAGGCGGCAAAAACAAGACCGTATGATTCAAAGGTGCCAACCATGAAAAACCCTGCAACATAAGCGGTATATGAAAATATAAGTACCTTTTTGTATCCAATCCTGTCGGCTATGGCACCTGTTATTACGGGCAGGAAGTAAAGCAGCATTGAACCGGTTCCTATAATGGCACCTTTTTGTACCTGGCTAAAGCCCAGGGCACCCGTATCCTTTGAAAGAGTGAGATAGAGGGCAAAAGCGTTATAAAAACCATACCATGCCCACCTTTCAAATAATTCCATTATGTTGGACACCCAGAAAACACGCGGGAATTTTTTCAGTACTTCTGCCAGCTTACTCATCTTACTGTAGTTTTAGAAAGAAGATGTAAATATATAAGAAAGTTGATAAAGTTGATAAAGGACCCGGTTCACAATTGACTCTCCAGCATTTCATCTCTCCTCATTCGTTTCCTCATAAAAATATGATTCTTTCCTGTCAGCGTCGTCCCAGGTGACGATCTTCCTATCACGGTTGGTCCAGTAAAAATTGATAAGGGCAAAATCGCCTGCTGACATCGTCGTGTGCATAAATAGAGTGCATAAGAGGCTCCAGGTCCAGAGGGGTGACTGCAGAATACAAACCAGGTATATCAGCCCTGCACTTATCAGGATGAAAGGTGTTAGTGCAACGGTGATAAAAAGAAAGGGACCTACAGGGTAAAGATGTGATGTCACATAAAAATAATACTGTTTCCAGTCGGCACCAACACGTATATTTCTTGCCCCTCCGAGGAAATACGGTACAATATGCAAAAATTCATGGGGGATGACCAGAAGCATGGGGATAACTATAAAACCGATGAAACTGTGCATAAGAATATACAAAAACCTGAAATTTCCTGCCAGGGCAAAACGGAAATCTATCATCCAGATAATAACGGCCAGCAGAAATGACCATGCCAGGATTATGGGAAAGGTATGCTTTTTGATGTACTTAAAAACAAAGGGGATAATATCATCATATGACAGAGTATATAAATGCCTGAAACGGTCATTCTTAATGATATCATCAACTTTGTAGCCCATGATTGCACAAATGTATTTATACTCGTTATTAATAACAACATATAGGAAGGATTAATTAATTTTGTACGGTATGTTGAAGTGGATTTTAAATATAGCGCTCTTATTTCTGCCGGCTTTGTCACTGGGCGGACAGGACACCGTAATGCACAAGATTGATTCAGTCCGTGACCGTTTTTTTATCCTTGAAAATGTAACTCGTGATGGCGAGACTATGCCTGAGATTGAGCTGGATGAAATAAATGTTGTAAAAAAAGTGGGCCTGAAAGAGCGTTTCCGGTGGTGGAGATACCAGAGGCTGGTGCATAATGTGAAAAAAGTATACCCCTATGCCCTGGTGGTAAGGGAAAAATTTACCGAAATAAATGATACTCTTCAACAAATAGAAGGGGAAAAGGCCAGAAAACAGTTCCTGAAAGATCTTGAAACCGATTTGTTCGGGGAGTACGAGGATGATATCAGGCATATGACAATAACCCAGGGTAGAATACTTATAAAGCTTATAGACAGGGAAACGCGAAATACATCATATGATATAATACGCGATTACAGAGGCTCATTATCTGCTTTCTTCTGGCAGGGTATCGCCCGTATCTTTGGCTCCAACCTGAAATCGGAATATGAGCCAGAGGGAAAAGATTACCTTATTGAGAAGGTAATATATGAAATTGAGCATGGAAGGCTCTGACAGGCCTTTACCCTTTCACCATTTCAATAATAGCCTTCACAAGATTATCGGCACCGGCATATATATCCTCAATGCCTGAATCAAGCATATAGGCGGGAGTGCTCACTATTTTACTGGCATTGTCTACGACTATTTCGCAGGGGCCGGTCTCAATATGAACAGCTCCCAGCTTTTCAATATCAGCAGCAGTGCTTTTGTCCTTTCCTATGGTGACATCAATACCTTCAAACACTCCGGCCAGAAGAACCGGCGAAATGCATAAGGCTCCTATGGCTTTGCCTGCAGCATGAGTCGATTTCAATGCTTTTTCAACAACCTTGTCGACGTAAAAATCAGTTCCGTCAATAGCATAGGTGCAAAGATTTTTTGCTACTCCAAACCCTCCCGGTATGATCAAAGCATCATAATCTCCGGGGCTGTATTCATGAAGCGCCTTTATCTTGCCTCTTGCTATACGGGCTGCCTCAACCAGTACATTCCTTTGCTCATCCATCTCCTCACCCTTTAGATGATTGATGACATGGTGCTGGCGTACATCCGGAGCAAAAATGTCGTAACTGCCACCGTTTTTTGCTATTGCCAGCATAGTCATGACCGATTCATGTATCTCGGCACCGTCAAAAACCCCGCATCCTGATAATATTATTGCAAATTTCATATAACTTTATGGTTTTGATTAGTAAAGATAAAAATACAAAGGAAAAAGTACAAAAGGAAAAGTAGTCGAAAGGGAAAAAAGTCTGAAGGAAGTGAAAACCCCGGCCAAATGAAATGAGGGCAGCAGCCAGGCTAAAGCCGAAAGTTGAGAGGCGTAGTGTGCACGTCTAAAGAAAAAGTATTATAAATCAGGATGCTACAATAAATGGTAAAAAACAAACCAAATATCGGTACGGAGGAAATAGAAAGATTTATCAATCTTAAATATGGTTTATCCGTCAGTTGCAGTGAACTGAACGGGGAAAGGGATCAGAATGTCCTGCTAACTGCAGGGGATGGTTCCGAATATGTCCTTAAGATCACCAATCCTTGTGAGGATGATGAATTTATAGAAGCCCAGAATGATGTGCTTAAATTCCTGTCAGAAAGGGTGTCCTTGTGCCCTGTGATTGTACAGGACAAAATGGGTAATGATATTGCTGAGTTCGTGGTATCGCCTGATGAAAAATACCGTGCCAGGCTGGTGACCTATTTCAGGGGCAGGCCTGTGGGACTACTGAAAAATCACCCGGCCGAAATGATCACAGACCTGGGAATGAAACTCGGCAGGATTGATGCTGCACTGGAAGGGTATTATAATAAGGGCTTCGATCGTGATTTTAAATGGGACCTGGCAAACTTTGAAAAAATTGCTGTTAAAAACATCGGGCTTATAAGCGATGAGGAACTCGCTGTATTTATTAAAAATACCCTCGGTGAATACAGGGAGATAGTAAAACCCGAAGCCGCTGAATTGAGGCGCAGTGTAATCCATAATGATGTCAATGACTATAATATTATTGTAAATCCAGACACCGGTCTTTTTGAGAAAAAACCTGAGATAGAGGGTTTTATTGACTTTGGCGATATGGTTTACAGTTATACTGTGGCGAACGTTGCAGTTGCAATAGCCTATCTTATGCTGGGGAAGGATGAACCCCTGCGTGATGCTGCCAGCGTCCTGAGTGGCTACCATAAGGTATTTGCTCTCAGAGATAAGGAGATCAGGGTACTTTTTACCATGGCGAAAACGAGGCTTGCCCTCAGTATATGTATAGCTGCCTCACAGCAGAGGGAGCGCCCGGGCGACAGTTACCTTGCCATAAGCCAGGAACCGATAAAAAAAATAATCCCCGCCCTTGGGAAAATACATCCCTTATTTGCTGAAACCATTTTCAGGGAAGCCTGTGGCATGAAACCTCCCGGGAAAATAAGCAGACTGATTTCCACAGTTGAAAACATAGGGAAAGATGCTTATCCATTGCTGGGTGAGCATATGACCGACAAGAATTGCCTGGTGTTGAATCTGGGTGTAAACGGGAGCCTCGTTGAAAGCGATCCCCTAATGAATACAGCTGGCAGGCTGGGAGTAAGGATTGAAGAGGAACTGAAAAGACATCGGAGAAAATTCGGAATAGGGCGTTTTGCCGAAGCCCGTATACTGTATTCATCAAGTGTTTTCCGGAATAGGCAATACAGAACTGCTGAGGACAGGACAATTCACCTGGGAATCGATATCTTTGCTCCTGCCGGGACGCCGGTTCATGCACCTGCAGACGCGACAGTTCATCTTTACAACTATAAGCCTGGTGGGCTGGATTACGGGCATATGATAATCCTGAAACATCAGACCGGTACAGGCGATGAGTTTTTCACACTCTACGGGCACCTGGCAGGAAAATCATCAGAAGGGATTGTAGAGGGTAAAAAACTAAAGAAAGGTGAAGTCTTTGCCTGGATTGGAGACATTACAGAGAACGGAGGATGGAGTCCTCACCTCCACTTCCAGATAATGACAGATCTTCTGGGCTATGGAATTGACTTCCCGGGAGTATGCAAACCATGGGAGAGAAATGCCTGGTTCTTATTATCACCCGATCCTGACCTTTTTCTGAACATACCTTCAGTCTGTTTCCCTGAAAAAGAGAAAACAGCTGATGAAACATGGAGAAGGAGGAAGAAATATTTTGCGGAGAATCTAAGTCTCAGCTACCGTAAACCAGTTAAGATGGTACGCGGATATATGCAATACATGTATGATTGGCAAGGGCAGAAATACCTCGATGCCTATAACAATGTCCCTCATATAGGTCATTGCCATCCCGAGATTATTGAGGCTGCTTATGAACAGATGAAAATACTAAATACCAATACAAGGTATTTAAATGATCATCCGGGCGAATTTGCGCAGCTTTTACTGGGAACTTTCCAAAAACCACTTGAAGTATGTTTTTTTCTGAACTCTGCAAGTGAGGCTAATGAACTGGCACTGAGACTTGCTTTCACCTATACCGGGATGAAAGACGTAATAGTGCTTGAGGGAGCATATCATGGTAATACTAATACATTGATTGATATTTCACCATATAAGCATGATGGCCCCGGTGGCAGCGGCCGCCCGCCATGGGTACACGTAGCCCCGGTACCTGATTGCTACAGGGGCAAATATAAATACGATGACAGAGAGGCCGGATTGAAATATGCAGGGCATATAGAAGAGATAGTCATTAAGCTGAAAAAGAAAGGTAGTAAACCTGCAGCTTTTATTGCTGAGACCTGCCCGAGTGTAGGCGGGCAGCTGATATTTCCGGCGGGATATCTGGATGAGGTATACAGGATAGTAAGGGGAAATGGCGGTGTATGCATAGCGGATGAGGTGCAAACGGGCTATGGACGGATGGGAACATCCTTTTATGCTTTTGAAGACCAGGGTGTAAGACCTGATATTGTTGTACTGGGCAAACCGATTGGTAACGGTCATCCCCTGGCTGCCGTGGTAACGACAAGGGAGATAGCGGCAGCCTTTAATACCGGAATGGAATTTTTCAGCACCTTCGGGGGAAATACAGTATCTGCAGTAGTCGGAAAGAAAACCCTGGAAATTGTTTTGAGAGATAAGTATATGGAGCATGCACACGAAACGGGAACCTGCCTCCTTGGTATGCTCAGGCCATTCATGGACAGATATCCGCTGGTGGGTGATGTCAGGGGATCAGGCTTATTCCTGGGTATAGAGCTTGTCAGGAACCGTGACAGCCTTGAGCCTGCGGGAGTTGAAGCATCCTATGTCAGGGAAAGGCTAAAGGAAATGAAAATATTAACCGGGACAGACGGCCCGCATAATAACGTATTGAAAATAAGGCCCCCGATGCCCTTTGATGAGGAAAATGCGGATATACTGGTGGATAGGCTGTCAGAGATATTTGAGGATGAACTCTTAACAGGGTAAAGTGTAATCTATGAGAAGGATTTTTATAGCCGTTGATATTCAAAATAACAGTACCCTGGCCCGGCTTGTCAGTTTATATAAACTGGCCCTGAAAGATGAAAAAATAAGATGGGTCGACACTGCCGGTATGCATCTTACCCTTGCCTTCCTTGGGGATAATGATGAAGACCGGATTAAGAGGGCTGGGGATATAATGTCGGAGACAGCAGGAAAATACAAAGAGTTTGAGATTTTTTTTGCAGGCACCGGAATATTCAGGAATATAAAACAGCCACGGGTATTATGGCTGGACTTAAAAGTGCCTGATGTGCTGTATAATATGCAGGCGCTGCTGTGCAAAAAGCTTGAAGATGAGGGTCTCTATAAAGCTGATAAATCATTTATGCCCCATATCACCCTGGGCAGGATGAAATATATAGATAACAGGGAATTATTATCAGAAATTCTGAAGCATCCCGGAAGTAAAAACCTTCCCCCCCAGTCTGTGAACCAGCTGATACTGTATGAGAGCATCCTGAAACCAGGTGGGCCGGAATATTATCCTTTAAAAAAAGCCAGCCTGATACCTGCCGTTTCATGATTCTTATTATGGTTGAAATCAAACTGACAAGTGAAGCTTCAATGCTCATTGTAAAATGCCTGCTTTTATTATTTTTGTCAGACATTAAAACTTAATGATGATATCAGACCACGATTCCTTCCTTGCCAGGGGGAAAAGGCAGAAATTGATTGATGGTCTCAGGACCAAGGGAATAAAGGATGAAAGCGTCCTGGAGGCTATGAACAGGGTACCAAGGCATGTATTCATGGATAATGCCTTCCTCCATCATGCCTACCAGGATAAAGCCTTTCCCATATCAGCGGGACAGACAATTTCACAACCATATACAGTTGCCGTACAGACTGAGCTCCTGAATGTAAAAAAGCATGATAAAATTCTTGAAATAGGTACGGGTTCTGGTTACCAGGCTGCCATACTTGCTGAAATGGGAGCAAGGGTTTATACAATTGAGAGGCAGAAGGAACTTTATAACAAGGCACAGAAAACACTTGCAAAGCTGGGCTACAATGCACATTTCTTTTACGGTGACGGTTATAAGGGAAAGCCGCAGTACGGACCTTATGATGCCATAATCATAACAGCTGCCATAAGTGAAATACCCGGGGAATTACTTGAACAGCTAAAACCGGGAGGATGCCTGGTGGCACCTGTTGGAGGGTCTCATAGCCAGGTAATGACACGCATCTGTAAAAGCAAGGAAGGTAAATTCGAGGAGACCAGGCATGGATTGTTCATATTCGTGCCAATGCTGGGAGGAACGGTTAACGGTAAATAGAGATTTTATGAAAATACACAGGCTTGTTTTTTCACCCATAGAAGTTAATACCTACATACTGGCTGATGAGAATGGTGATTGCGCTGTAATAGATTGTGGTTGCTATACCGATGAGGAGTTTGATGAGTTGAAAACATTTATAAACGAAAATGAACTGAAGCCCGTTAAATTGCTTAACACCCACCTGCATCTTGACCATATTTTCGGGAATCATTATGTCCTGGAGGAATATGGGCTTAAAACACATGCTGCCAGGGAAGATGAGATGAACCTTCTGTCTGCAGGCCAGCATGCTGAAATGTTTGGACTCAACATGCCCGAACCACCCGGTATAGGAACTTTTATATCAGGAGGTCAGGAGATAGAGGTTGGCAAAATAAGACTGCTCTGCCTTTTTATACCCGGACATACAGCAGGAAGCATTGCTTTCTATTGTGAGGAAGGGGATTTTATTTTTACAGGTGATGCCTTATTCGCCGGGAGTATCGGTCGCACTGACCTTCCGGGCGGGGATTATAACACTCTGATAAGAAGTATTAAGACCAATTTGCTGAACCTTCCTGACAGTACTGTCGTTTACCCGGGACATGGACCTGAGACAAAAATAGGTGTTGAACGGAAGACAAATCCTTTTTTAACATAAGACAATAATATTATCTTTAAGTTTTCTTTAGCATATGAATTCTTAATATAGATTTATAAATTACCCCGGAATTGATAAAAACTTATAGATAAAAAATCATAATTAATAAATCATAAACAAAAAAATAATATGGCATTTGACAAGTTCGTTAACAGGCATATCGGTCCCAGGGAAAATGAAGTTTTCAGCATGCTCGAAGCCGTGGGAGCAGAATCACTCGATGGGCTCATAAAGGAAACGGTTCCTCCTTCAATAATGTTGGATAAGCCTCTTGAACTGCCTGAGGCAATGAGTGAGTTCGAGTATCTTAAGCATATACGCGAAATAGGTGCGAAGAATAAGCAGTACCGTTCATTTATCGGTATGGGTTATTATGGCACAGCTTCCCCCTCGGTGATCATCAGGAATGTTTTGGAAAACCCGGGATGGTATACCTCTTATACTCCTTACCAGGCTGAAATTTCTCAGGGCCGGCTCGAAGCACTCCTGAATTACCAGACTATGGTATGTGAATTAACAGGCCTGGGGCTGGCCAATGCTTCATTGCTTGATGAGGCGACTGCGGGGGCCGAAGCCATGATAATGATGCATAATGCACGGCCTAGGGCAGCTGTTAAGGCCGGCGTAAACAAGCTCTTTGTTGATGAGAAGATATTTCCCCAGACACTCGACGTGATATTAACACGGGCTGAACCACTGGGTATAGAACTGGTGATGGGCGATTACGCCTCACAGGAAACAGATGATTCTTTCTTTGGAGCTATCCTGCAATATCCCTCATCAGATGGAGATATAAGGGATTATAAAAGCTTTGCGGATAAGGTTCATTCAGCCGAAGCCCTTGTTGCCGTTGCTTCAGACCTTATGAGCCTTGTACTCCTTAACCCCCCGGGTGAGTGGGGAGCAGATATAGTGTTCGGTTCAAATCAGCGCTTCGGTCTTCCGATGGGCTTTGGCGGCCCCCATGCCGGTTTTTTTGCTTCACATGAATCACTGAAAAGAAGCATGCCGGGCAGGATTATAGGTGTATCGGTCGACTCTAACGGTAAACCAGCTTTGAGAATGGCACTGCAGACCAGGGAGCAGCATATAAAGAGGGAGCGGGCTACGTCAAATATATGTACGGCTCAGGCTCTGCTTGCCAGTATGAGCGGAATGTATGCCCAGTACCACGGGCCTGAAGGACTGGAAAGAATAGCCTCCCATATACACCAGTCAGCCTGCACCTTTAAACAATCAGTTGAAAAACTTGGCTATAAAATAGCCAACAGGGAATTTTTTGATACACTGGACATCAGGCTGCCTGAAGGTGTCGAAGCCGGGAAGATTAAAAAACTGGCACTGAAAAAGGAGATTAACCTTAATTTTTTCTATGAGGGGAAGGTAATGATCAGCATGGATGAAATAACTACCCTGGATGAAATTAACACTCTGATTGAGATTTTTGCTGAAGCGGCAGGAAAGAAGCATGAGAAAGTTGATAAGCTTTGTGACTGCATCTGCATAAGCGAGAAATTTCTCCGGAAAAAGGATTTCCTGGCCCAGGAGGCCTTTAACAGGTATCATAGCGAGACAGACATGATGCGCTATCTCAAAATGTTGGAAAACAGGGATATATCATTGGCATATAGCATGATACCCCTGGGTTCCTGCACAATGAAACTGAATTCAGCTACATCAATGTTCCCCCTGAGCTGGCCGGAATATGGTAATATTCACCCCTTTGTCCCTGAAGACCAGGCAAAAGGTTATTACCAGATAATGGATGAACTGGGGGACGCACTGAAGGAAATTACAGGTTTCAAAGCTATTTCTTTCCAGCCTAATTCAGGTGCGGCAGGTGAGTATACGGGATTAATGGTCATACGCCAGTACCATATAAGCAGGGGCGAAGGTCACCGGGATATCGTTCTTATACCTTCATCGGCTCACGGTACTAACCCTGCCAGCGGTGTCATGGCCGGCATGAATGTGGTCGTTGTTGAATGTGACGAGAATGGTAATGTTGATGTCGAAGACCTGAGAAAAAAAGCATCTGAGAATAAGGATAAGCTGTCTGCCTTTATGATCACCTATCCATCCACACATGGTGTTTTTGAAGAAGCCATACAGGAGATGACTTCCGTTATACATGAGAATGGCGGGCAGGTTTATATGGATGGCGCCAATATGAATGCCATGGTTGGCCTGTCAAACGCTGCTAATATAGGAGCCGATGTGGTACACCTGAACCTGCATAAAACATTTGCCATCCCCCATGGCGGAGGCGGTCCGGGTATGGGACCCATATGTGTTGCCGGACACCTGGTTGAATTCCTCCCGTCGCATCCGCTTGTTGCCACAGGAGGAAGTAACGGAACCACAGCTGTGGCAGCTGCACCCTTTGGGTCGGCTTTGATCCTTACCATATCCCATGCCTATGTTTATATGCTGGGAGAGGAAGGGCTTAAAAAATCAACCATGATGGCCATCCTTAATGCCAATTACCTGGCATCAGCCCTTAAAGAACACTTTGATGTGCTGTACAAGGGAAAGAAGGGGAGGGTAGGTCATGAAATGATAATCGATTGCCGGAAATTCAAGGGAGAAGCAGGTATCAGTGAAGAAGATATAGCAAAAAGGTTAATGGACTATGGTTTCCATGCTCCTACCTTGTCATTCCCGGTGCATGGCACACTTATGGTTGAACCAACTGAAAGTGAACCGCTGTATGAGCTCGACCGCTTTGTTGAGGCTATGAAATCAATATGGAATGAGATACAGGAGGTTAAAGAGGGTAAGGCTGACAGGGAGGATAATGTTCTGCATAATTCACCTCATACTGCTGCAATGGTTATAAGTGATAAGTGGGACCATAAGTACAGCAGGGAGAAGGCCGCTTACCCGGTGCCGGGACTTGCCGGGAATAAGTTCTGGACCGCGGTTGGAAGGGTTGATAACGGTTATGGTGACAGGAATCTGATGTGCACCTGTGAGCCAATAGATACCTACAGGTTTGATGACGTGGAACTGAATGTAAAAGACTGAAGCCCCTGCAGGATGGGGTGAGTTTTCTGACAGGCCCGGCCAGGAAGAAAGCTTATTTTTTCAGGGCGTCCTCAATTAGAAGGGAGTACAATTCTCCCGGGTCCAGGCCGTATTCCTTCATCTGTTTGGGGACAATGCTTTCCTCTGTAATGCCGGGGATGGTATTCACTTCAATAAAAACAGGTTCTTCATCTGCCACAATGAAGTCAACCCTGACCAGACCTTTGCAATCAAGGTATGAAGCAATATTATAACTTGCTTCCCGGATGGCTTCGGATACATGCCCCGGGAAGCGCCCCGGTGTTATCTCATCGGCTTTTGCAGGATCGTATTTGGCTTCATAATCAAAAAACTCATTCTTGCTCACTATCTCTGTAACCGGAAGTACGATTGTTTTTTCTGAAGTTATTATTACGCCGCAGGCAGCCTCAATGCCGTCCATGAACTCTTCTGCAAGTGCCTGCGGACTTTCAGTAAAGGCATGATGTATGGCGGGAATTATTTGCTCAACTGACGTAACTTTTGTTATACCAAAACTTGATCCGCTATCATTGGGCTTGATGAATACCGGTAAGCCAAGCTCCCTGGATAATTTATCAGGATCAGGGATGTTATTTTTACTTATCAACACTGATCGTGCCATTTTTACCGGGAAATTCCTTAAAAATAACTTGCAGGCATTTTTATTGAAGGTGAGGGCAGAAGTGTAAACATTACATCCGGTATAAGGTATACCCATCATCTCAAAGTAAGCCTGCAGGTAACCATTCTCGCCCGGGGTACCGTGGATGGCTATAAAAACAGCATCAAATCGCACCAGTCTGTCATGCAGCTTAAGTGAAAAATTGTTTTTGTCAAGCTTGTATGCCTGCCCTGATTGATCTTCCCAGTACCATTCCTGTCCCTTTATCATTATGAGAAAGGTATGGTAACGATTCGCAAGCGCTTTTTCCACCGCCCCGGCACTTTTTACTGATATCTCAAATTCCGAAGAGTTGCCCCCTGTGACTATGGCTATGGTTTTCATAGGAACATGCATATTAGGATTTCCAAATATACTAAATAGTTAACTTAATGTATTCATGCATCTATATAGCCTGCGGCCTTAAGGGCTTAATTACAATAGCTGGCAGCTAAAATTTTCATCTCCCGCCTCTCATAACCCGTCTCTTCCAGTGGTATAATTCCTCCACTTCTCAATAAGCCTGTTCATGTCATCCGGCAACTCTGTTTCAAATTCCATGCGTTTACCGCTTACGGGGTGATTAAAGGAGAGGTATCGTGCATGCAGGGCCTGGCGTGGCATAATACTGAAGCAGTTCCTTATAAACTGCTGGTACTTTGTGAAAGTTGTCCCTCTTAATATCTTATCGCCTCCATATTCAGGGTCATTGAAAAGGGGATGTTTAATATAGCTCATATGTACTCTTATCTGGTGAGTGCGGCCGGTCTCCAGTTCACATTCAATGATTGAAACATATGAGAGGTCTTCAATAAGCCTGTAATGAGTGACAGCAGGTTTACCCTCACGGCCGTCAGGGAAAACATGCATCAGTTTACGGTTTCCGGGGCTTCTCCCTATATTGCCTGTAATTGTCCCTTCTTTTCCCGGGTTCCCCCATACTATCGCGGTATATTTTCTCCCTGTACTGTGTTCATAAAACTGCTTTCCCAGGTTATTGAGGGCAAATTCGGTTTTTGCAACAAGCAATAAGCCTGAGGTGTTCTTGTCAATCCTGTGAACCAGTCCGGGGCGTAACTCCCCCGTTTTAAAAAGAGGGATGTCCCTCAGGTGGTGCATAAGAGCATTGACCAGGGTACCGGTATAATTACCGGTTCCAGGGTGTACGACCATCCCGGCTTCTTTGTTTACTATTAATACTGACTCGTCCTCATACCTTATATCAAGTGGTATGTTCTCCGGCAATATTTCAGTTTCCCTCGGCGGATGAGCCAGCAAAATCTGTATAATATCTCCGGGTTTTACTTTATAGTTTGATTTTACAGCCTGATCGTTAACTAAGATATTTCCTGCAAGCGCAGCATTCTGAATTCGGGTGCGCGAAGTATTATCAATCCGGTTTACAAGGAATTTGTCAATTCTGAGTGCTTTTTGCCCGGCATCGGCTTCAACCCGGTAATGTTCAAATAATTCTTCGTTTTCAATATGATCATCCGTTCCGGCCATTTGTGCCTATAATCTTATAAACCTGTTATATCCGATCACCTTATTTCCTGAACTTATAATGATAAGATAAACTCCCGGGGGCAAGCTTGTGACATTTACCCTGGGTGTCTGCGTTTCTGACATCAGCCATCTCCCGTAATTGTCGTATATATTAATATCAATACCCATTACCAGGTCGTTGTCGGGAATCTCTATATTCAATATATTTTTAACCGGGTTTGGCCAGATATTTATCCTCTTATTAATCTGTGGGCAGATATCGTCTATGCCTGAAGGTATAAGGGCGCTGCCCATAACAGGTCTTATCATCAGGCTGCCTGCCACTTCTGATTCACTCCAGACGCCATTTATGTAGTAATGCCTTCTTCCCTCCGGCAGTGTGTTCATATCAAGGCTGACATTCAGAAAAGTCTCAGATTGTTGTATCCAGCCAATGTGAAAATAAGCATCCACTGGCAGGGGATCATTAAGACGGAATTGCATGAATTCATTAATATTTTCACCGGGGTCTGCCATCTCTTCCTGTTCATAAAGCAATTCTCCCGGCATGCCGTTATCGTCATCCCATACCGCAATATTAAAATATCTCTGGTTTGAAGAACGGTAGCTGTCATTAAAGGCAATCATAACAGCCCTTAGAGTGTCCGGCTCAAAAGTCCTGTATCTGACCGAAACCATTGCATTGGAAGCACCCTGTCCGTTTATCCCGTAGCCGCTTTCAGCTGACCCGTCATCATAGGAAAAATAATTACTGAATACCTGGTAATAATCTATGGTATCATTCACCTTGGGGTCAAAATCATCGGTGATAAGGACCGACCTGATCCTGAACATGGCAGAGTCAGTGTACGGGGAGTTGAAGGTATATATGAGGTTTGCGTTATATGTCACCCATTCATCAGGCTCAATATTTGTTGCCCCGGCTGAAAAAGCATGCACCCCGGTACCTTCATACATATCACGTATCGTGAAGTTCCTGGTAACATTTCGTGTTACCTTGTCGTTATTCCTGTAATTAATTTTTATGAAGGAGCCCATCTCTGACAGGAATACATTTTTGAACTGCTCCCAGGGCATAGATTCATACGTATTCAGGACCGACCCCGGAGAGCGGGTGAATGCTACATCAGCGGGTATGGTATCAGAGAAGGACCTGTTCCTGTCAAGATATACATAATCAATATTCCAGTGATCGGCATTTCCTGCCATTGACTGATCGTCAAAATCGGAACTTATACTTGCATAGTTGATAAACCTGAATCTGAAACCCCTGTAAAGGTAAAGGGGGTTGTCAATTTTTATTATTACGGGTTTAAAATTATGCAGGCCTCTTCCTTCGGCTTTCCATACATGATGCCATTCATTGTCGCCGGCTGAGTAGAACTGCAAAACCAGGCTGTCCTGTAGTTCGGGTTGATCGGCTATCCCCTGGGGCTGGTAAAAGAAACTGAGAAAAACATTTTCAGAAGGATCCACATCCAGGTCTATGGGTGCAGAGGTCAGATGGTCAGCTTCAAAGGCAAGAGGGCCGGCTTCCTTATACAGCAAACCCCTGTAATCCAAAGCGTCAAAGGTGGCAACGCCCTGGCTTAACTGGTTTACGGGATAAGTATTGTTAATATAAACATCATCATCGGCCCAGCGTTCGTTTGACGGGAAGATGTTTTTCGGTATGAAATCATCAAAGAAGGGTAGTCCGACTGTATCCATGGGGGAATCTGATTTAAGCAGGTCTCTTTTTTGCCATGCATCAAGCAGTCTGGGATTTCTTCCCAGGCCCGTAACTATTTCCTGTCCGTAGCTGCTTAACACGGGCGCAATAAGAAAGAGGAAAGTCAGATATTTTATTTTTCTAATCATTAAGCCTGATTGTTATGATTAGTTAATACCACGCATAAACAGGGTGTCAGGTAATTCTGTCATAGTAGAATCAATCGGGAGCTTCATGGAATCAGTTGTAAACCAGACATATACAGATGAACCAAGCTGGAGGGTCATATCCTCACTGTATACCGGGTTTTGTTTGAAAACGAAAGCCTTTGCTGAATCTTCGGCAGTATTGATTGTATTGTCAAAGGTAAAGGTACCTATATTCAATGATGAAGCCAGTATTCTGTCCCTGGCTTCTTTAATACCCAGACCAATAAGTTCAGGCATTGGCGTTCTCCTGTTACTCAATCCCTTACCCAGCACCAGGTCAATAACCGATCCCTTCTGTATCGAATCGCCCGGTTTCACCGGCTTCCCATGATAGAGTTGCTCAAGGACATAATCGATGGACAGGTCGGGTTTGTAATTTAGCTTGCCCAGTTCCAGTCCCGAGCTTTCAATAAGTGCTATGGCCTGCCGTTTTGACAACTCCAGCAGGTCAGGCATCTCAATCATCTCAGGTTGAAAGGCATTTATGGTCACCATTATCCGGCGGTTCTTCTTAACGTTGAACCCGGCTACGGGATTTTGCTCAAGCACATAACCGCGTGGGACTATATTGGTGTAAACGGAGTCGATTACCTCGAATCTCATTTTATTTTCCTTTACTGTTTTCTCAGCTTCCTCTATTGTTAGTCCATACAGATCGGGCACCGGTCTTGACTGACCATGTCGTGTAAATATACTCAACCACAGCAGGGTTGTAAACAGTATGGTGATGGCTATGGCAATTGCCAGCCCCAGATGTTTTAAAAACACCTTGCTCACAAGAAAGTGTTTCAGGCTCATAATACAGCTTTATTTAATATTAACGTATGGGCAAAGATAAAATTATATAGCGACTCAAGACAAAAGACGAAAGACAAATAACAGAGTTGAATAAAGTTTAGAATGGGTTTGTTACCACTCCTTTACCACCTTATACAGAGTGTCCCTTTCAACCGGCTTAAAGCCTGCCCCTCTTATTAACTGGCATATATCCTCAGTTGTCATTGATGGGTTCTGGTCTTTGGCGCCTGCCATGGAATAGATCTTTGTGGTATCATCAATGGTACCATCCACATCGTCCACACCGAATGATAAGGCAAGCTGGGTTGTTTCTTTGCCAAGTGCAGGCCAGTAGGCTTTTATATGGGGGAAATTATCCAGGAAGATACGGGACACGGCATAGTTTTTCATATCCTCTATGATATTCACTTCTCCAAACCTTCTCATTTTATTATTTTCCTTTCTGAACTTCAGGGGAATGAATGAATTAAATCCGGCTGTCCGGTCCTGAAGCTTACGGAGTCTTTCCATATGGTCAATCCTGTGTTCATATGTCTCCATATGACCGTAAAGAATGGTGGCGTTTGATGGTATACCTGCCATATGTGCCTCCTCATGTATTTTCAGCCACATGGCCGATGAGGATTTATCCTTGCAAATTATTGCCCTTACCTTTTCGTCAAATATTTCGGCGCCACCGCCCGGGATTGAATTCAGTCCGCATTCTTTCAATTTAAGCAAACCCTCACGTATACTCAGTCCGGATTTATTGATAATATAGTCGAGCTCAATTGCCGAAAAAGCTTTTATATGCAGTCCGGGCCTGTGGTTTTTGATCATTTGCAGTATCCTGCAGTAATAATCTATATTATGATCAGGATGTACTCCCCCCACAATATGCACTTCAGTAACGGGCTTATCGTCAAAGCGGCGGACTATATCCAGTATTTCACCTGCACTGTAATTCCATGCTTCTTTACTTCCCGCCGCTTTCCTGTACGAGCAGAATTCACAGTTATGGATGCAGATATTGGTGGGCTCTACATGAAAGTTGCGGTTAAAAAAGGCGTGGTCATCATTTTTTCTTTTTCTTACAATATCTGCCAGGTAGCCCAGCAGGCCGGGATTGTTGGAATTATAAAGCATCAAGCCTTCTGTTGATGTTATCCTCTCATCATTAATTATTTTCCCGTAAATGGTTCTGAATTCCCTGGGTATAAAATCTTTCATATTGTATTAAACAAATATCAGCCTCTAAAGTTAGCAAGAAAAGCCGGAACGATGCAAAACAAAAAAGTGCTCCGCAATCTGCGGAGCACTTTTTGTTATTGTAAGGTGGGAAGTAAAATTTATCCTTTATGTTTCGGTTCGTCCGAAACACTTAATTTTTTCCTGCCTTTGGCACGACGCCTGGCCAGTACCTTCTGACCGTTTGGCGTAGACATCCTTTCCCTGAAACCATGTTTGTTCGTTCTTTTCCTTCTCGATGGCTGAAATGTTCTTTTCATCTTATATCTAGTTTCTTAAATTCTTGCCCAACTATTATTGAGCTGCAAAAGTAATGATAATTTTTGAAAAACAAAAAGTAATTTCCCTGCTTTATCAAGACATCCTGCAAGCCCGGAGCATGGGGCGGGGGAAGTGAATCGGGAAGCATGACGCATGGGGCGGGAAGAAGTGAATCATGAAGCATGACGCATGGGGCAGGAAGAAGTGAATCATGAAGCATGACGCATGGGGCAGGACGAAGAAGGCCTGTAACTGGTAGCAGGAAACATGATACTATACCGGCATATAAACAATCTTCTTCTCCAGAAAGTATTCCTCGTCAAAGAAATCGCAGATATTATAAATTCTGCAATCCGGGTAGTTCCTGAGTTCCCCGGAAAGGTCACCGCCTTTAAGAGCTACAATACCGTTTGGCATGCTATTGAAAGACTGGCGGCGTATAAGTTTGCCCGCCCAATTGAGTAAATCTGTGAAAGGTGCCACAGCCCTGCTTACTACGAAATCAAAATTTTCCTTTATATCTTCTATCCTCGACCATCTGACTTCAACATTATGCAGATTCAGTCCTGCCCTGATATCTTCAACGGCATTTATCTTCTTCCTGACCGAGTCAACAAGGGTGAACGATACTTCGGGAAAGGCTATGGCAAGGGGAATTCCCGGAAGTCCCCCGCCGGTACCCGCATCTAAAATTCTTGTTCCCTGCCTGAATTCGATAATTCTGCCTATGCTGAGTGAGTGTGTTACATGGTGAAGTAAAAATCTGTCCATATCTTTTCGCGACACAAGGTTTATCTTAGTATTCCAATCTGAGTAAAAGGCTTCAAGGCGGTAGAGTTTGTCTTTTACTGACCTGGAATAGCTGTTGAAATATTTTTCAATGGGATTATTCACTATATGTGCTCTGTCTTGTTCAGGATATTATACAGCAATTCTTTTGCCCTGAATATCTGTGCCTTCACAGTTCCCAGGGGGAGATTCAGTTCACGGGCAATCTCTTCATAGGAATATTCCTTATAATATCTCAATTCAATCAGGCGCCTGTATTTTGGTTTAAGCTGACTGACAACATGGGTCAGGTGCCTGATTTTTTGTTGCTGCATCATTTCTTCTTCAGGCCCCGGAATTTCAGATTGCAGGTTTGCGGCAGGATCTTCCTGTTCGTCCTGCTGTTGTTCCATTGCAGTGGGAGCCGATTTCTTCTTCCTGATGAAATCAATACAGTTATTTGTTGCTATCCTGAAAAGCCAGGTGCTGAAGGCATAATTTGGAGTGTATAATTGTATGTTTTTGAAAGCCTTTCCGAAGGCTTCAATAGTAAGATCGTCGGCATCGGAAGGGTTATTGACCATTTTCAGCAGCATATAATAAATAGAGTCGCGATACCTGTTCATCAATTCAGCATAAGCTTTCTCATCGCCGTCAATGGCAAGTTTTACCAGTTTTAAATCGTATTGTGCTTTTTCTGAAAGTTCAGGTTTTATTTCCATTCGTAATACTGGTGTCTTTTAAAGGCTACGTTTAATAAAAAGTAAACGTTCAAAAAAGGAGAAATGATATCAAACAACGGCGAAAATACTAATAAATCTTTTTCGTTCAAATTCTTATGGACAAGGACATAGCTTATAAGTTTGCAGATTATGACAGCTGCAGCTGCCATCCCTATGGCCTGGTACAGGTTTGTTAATATCAAAAGGACAAGGAGGAGCGAATAAAACAGGAGCCTTGATAGCGGTTCGGTAACCAAGAGGAACTTTGTAAGCATTTTGTAATGAGAAGCTGTAGACAGATGCCTGGTTTTCTGCCTGAGGAATTCCTTCCATGAACCAGCAGGAATTGAGCGGGTGAACGACTCAGGTGCCAGGTTTACCGTGGTATTTTTCTTTTCGGCCAGCATATTAACAAAGAGGTCATCGTCACCCGACTGAAGGTAGAGATTAGGTCCGAAGCCCTTGTTTTTAAAGAAGACGGATTTCCTGTATGCAAGATTCCGGCCCACACCCATATATGGAAGTCCCGCCATGGCCATTCCGGTATATTGCATGGCAATGAACATGGTATCCCATCTTATATACTTATTGAGCAGGCCTTTCTTTTTCAGGTAGCCCCCGTAGCCCAGTACAAAATCAGTGGATTCGGTAAAGGAAGAGGCAAAACTTGATATCCAGTTTTCTGATACCGGCTGGCAATCGGCATCGGTAAGAAGCAATATCTCATTACTGGCTGCCTTAATACCCAGGAAGAGGGCCATCTTTTTGCTGTGCCTCAGGCTTGATTCCTTATATATTTTGGTAATCTTCAGCTTTTCGTATTGCCTGGCATATTTTTCAAGGATATCTTCAGTGTCATCATCAGAACAGTCATTAACCACAATAACCTCAAAATCAGGATAGTCCTGTTCCAGTACCGACGGGAGGAATACTTCGAGATTTTCAGCTTCATTCCGGGCACAGATAATGACCGATACCGGAAGGTTTTGACTTTTCCTTTCGCCCGGCCTGGAGGTACCCGTTCTCAGGTAGAAGATAAGGTAATAGAATAACTGAACCAGCACTGAAGCGGCAAATATGACCAGTAATATATACTCAATAGTAGCGGGCTGAAACTCAAACATCGATTTTTTTTATGGTGGTAATATTACTAAGTTTACTGAATCCTGCAAAGGGAATTATTTATAATACTCTTTTTTTCCGGCTTATTTTCAAAGACAGTATCTATGCACTACATTTGTGCAATTATATAAATGAATATCAGGTGTTCGAGATTCAGAAAAAGGACCCCTCTTCAGGAGCGAGAACCGGGATTCTCCGGACTGATCATGGGAAAATAAATACACCGGTTTTTATGCCCGTTGGAACAGCCGGGACGGTAAAAGGTGTAATGCAAAGGGATCTGAAAGAGCAGGTTAAAGCAAGCATTATTCTGGGGAATACCTACCACCTGTATTTAAGACCAGGTACTGACATACTCGGGGAAGCAGGAGGTCTGCATAAGTTCATGAACTGGGATGGGGCTCTGTTAACCGACAGTGGAGGCTACCAGGTTTTTTCCCTTTCTGATAACAGGAAACTTACGGAAGAAGGAGCTTTGTTCAGGTCGCATATTGACGGGTCGCCACATACATTCACGCCTGAATCGGTTGTTGATATACAGAGGATAATAGGTGCCGATATTATTATGGCCTTTGACGAGTGTGCACCTTATCCCTGTGATTATGATTATGCACGGAGATCGATGATTCTTACTCATGGGTGGCTCGAAAGGGCGGTGCAAAGGTTCAATACAACAGATGAGCTTTATTCACACAGGCAGGTTCTTTTTCCCATAGTCCAGGGAAGTATCTATGCTGATCTCAGAAAGCAGTCGGCTGAATATATAGCAGAAGCCGGTATGCAGGGTAATGCCATAGGAGGCTTATCCGTTGGAGAGCCGCCTGATTTGATGTATGAAATGGTAGAAGTAGTTAATGCCATACTACCCGAAGAAAAACCCCGTTACCTTATGGGTGTTGGTACGCCGGTGAATATCCTGGAAGCAATAGACCGTGGGATTGATATGTTCGACTGTGTAATGCCGACAAGAAACGGGAGGAACGGCATGCTGTTTACCCGTGAAGGAATAATTAATATTAAAAACAGTAAATGGGCAAATGACTATTCAGTCATCGATGAAAATGGTCCTTCGGATGTCAGCCGCTATTATTCAAAGGCTTATCTCCGCCATCTTATTAGCTCGGGAGAGATGCTGGGGGCACAGATAGCCAGCATACATAACCTGGCCTTTTATTTGTGGCTTGTAGACGAAGCACGCCTGCGTATAGAAAAAGGTGAATACCGGAACTGGAAAAACAGGATGATTGTTGCACTTGCACAGAGGATATAATGAGGATTGAAAAGAAAACACTGGATGTTTTTATTATTAAAAAGTTCCTGGGAACATTTTTCCTGGCACTTGTCCTTATTATGGGAGTGGCAATAATATTTGACTTCTCCGAAAAAATCGATGACTTTCTTGAAAAGGAAGCACCCCTGAAAGCTGTAATATTTGATTATTATTTAAATTTCATTCCATATTTTGCCACCCTTTTTTCCCCCCTTTTTACCTTCATTGCAGTTATTTTCTTTACCTCAAAAATGGCTTACGATACTGAGATTATAGCCATCCTGAGCAGTGGAGTAAGCTTCAGGCGAATGATGTTACCTTATTTTTATTCCTCCCTCCTTATTGCTATCATAGCTTTTTTTCTGACAAATTTTGTAATACCACATTCAAATAAAGAAAGAATTGAATTTGAGGATAAGTACTATCGGGGACGAAGTTCACATTTTATGGCAAGGAACATACACAGGCAGGTTTATCCCAATGTGTATGCTTTCATGGAAACATACCGTTCATCTGCCCAGATAGGAACTGAATTCAGCCTTGAACGCTTTAATGAAGACGGAGAGCTTGAATCCAAACTTATGGCAACACATATCACATGGGATTCGACACTGAATAAATGGAGCGCCAGGAACTATGTCATCAGGGATATCATAGACGGCCAGGAATATATTAGGAAGGGGAGGAGGATAGATACAACGCTGACGATAACACCGGACGACTTTGAAAGAGGAGAGGATTTTGTTGTTACAATGAACCTTTTCGAACTGAATGAATACATCGATTTATTGAAACTGCAGGGGTCTGAAGAAGTATTGCTGTGCCTGAATGAAAAACATAAACGCCTGGCAAATCCATTCTCCGTTTTTATTCTTACACTTATAGGCGTATCACTGTCGTCAAAAAAAGTACGCGGCGGCATTGGCGTGCAAATAGGTTTTGGCCTGGCCCTCAGCTTCTCGTATATATTCTTTATGCAGTTTGCCACACAGTTTTCACTTAAAGGCAGCCTGAACCCCATGTTTGCAATGTGGCTGCCTAATATTCTCTACCTCAGTATAGCAATATTACTCTACAGGAAGGCGCCTAAATAACTTGCGTTCGAAAAATATTAATATATATGATATTAATAAAGAATGATATAAATTGGGTTAGTGACCGGGCTCATATCCCTGTTCGAAAAATATTTATAGGTGTTCTTTATTTATTCATTTGATTTTATTAATGTTGTATCTTAATTATTTTTCAGGAAGTTTTATTTTTTAGATATTCAGGGTAATAACAAATACATTTCACTATGCCTATAGATCAGAAGATCCGTGAACTTCAGGAAAGACGCAAGAGAATACTGCTTGGAGGAGGTGAAAAAGCAATCCGGAAACAGAAAGCAATGGGTAAGGGAACCGCCAGGGAGAGAATAATGATTCTTCTTGACGAGGGTTCATTCAGCGAATATGATATGTTCGTTGAACATGAAGCCCGCGATTTTGACATGGATAAAAAAAGCCTTCCAAGTGATGGTGTGATAATAGGAACAGGAACAATAGAGGGAGCTCCCATTGCCATTTATGCACAGGATTTTACTGTGGCAGGAGGTTCCCTGGGGCTCATGCACTCAAGGAAGATCACGAAAATAATGGACCATGCCCTGAAAATGAGAATACCACTTATAGGTATTAACGATTCGGGCGGGGCCAGGATCCAGGAAGGAGTGAACTCACTTGCAGGTTACGGGGAGATATTTTTCCGGAATACTCTTTCAAGTGGTGTAATACCGCAGATATCGGTAATCCTTGGTCCCTGTGCCGGGGGAGCCGTTTATTCTCCTGCACTTACCGATTTTGTTTTCGTGGTGCAGAATATCTCAAAAATGTTTATTACAGGCCCGGAAGTAATAAAAACCGTGCTGGGTGAGGAAATCTCAATGGAAGATCTGGGAGGAGCCAGGGTACATGCCGAAATAACGGGAAATGCTCATTTTTATGCTGAGACGGAAGATGAATGCTTTGCCAAGATCAAGGAACTGGTAAGTTATATACCATGGAATAACCAGAGGAAAGCTAAAAATATGGAGCCTGCCGAACCACTTGATGATTGTAAAATAGATAATATTGTCCCTTCAGACCCGACCCTGCCCTATGATGTTAAGGATGTTATAAGAAGTGTTACTGACAAGTCAGAATTCTTTGAAATACAAAGGCACTGGGCAAAAAATATGGTGATCGGATTTGGCAGGATAAACGGATCAACCGTAGGTTTTGTGGCAAACCAGCCTCTGGAGCTGGCAGGAGTACTGGATGTTGATTCCTCTGATAAGGCGGCCCGCTTTATACGTTATTGCGATGCCTTCAATATACCGATTATAACTTTTGTTGACCTGCCGGGCTACCTTCCGGGTGTTGACCAGGAACATGCAGGTGTGATAAGACACGGGGCAAAAGTGCTGTATGCCTACAGTGAAGCTACCGTTCCAAAAATAACCGTAATAATAAGAAAGGCATACGGAGGAGGATATATAGCCATGGGCTCAAGACATCTCAGGGCCGATTTCGTCTTTGCCTGGCCGGGAGCAGAGATTGCTGTGATGGGACCAGAAGGAGCTGCCAACATTATTTTTAAAAAGGAAATTATGGCCTCAGATGACCCTGAGGCAACCCGTAAAGCAAAAGTGGAAGAATACAAGTCAAAATTTGCAAATCCCTATGTGGCAGCAGCCAAAGGATACGTGGATGCGGTCATTGAACCCTGTGAAACAAGAAGAATGCTTATCCATGCAATTGAGGTGTCAGATAATAAATCTGTTTTCCTCCCTCAGAAAAAACATGGAATACCTCCTTTTTAACACATACTTTTTAATACCTGGTGCATAAAATGGAAAAAAAAGACAAGAGGCTGGAGAAACTTAATATTAATTATTCAGAGTACACTACAAGGCTGAGCAAGAAGTTTAAAAACAGGATACCTTATAAGCCATCTGACAAATTCAGGTTGCTCAGCTTTATCCCCGGAACAATTATTGAAATAATGGTTAAGGAAGGTGACAGGGTAAGAAAGGGTGACGAAGTGCTTGTACTGGAGGCAATGAAAATGAAAAACAGGATAAAAAGCCCTCTTAACGGACGGGTAAAGCAGGTTGATATAAAAACAAATGAGGTGGTCCCAAAGGGAAAGCTACTAATTGAATTCAAGCCTGAATGATATTCAGAGCTTCCCCTTCCATGTCCAGTGACCATATCCCTGATCGTAGTTAACCGGCAAGCTGTCAAAAATACCGAACACAGCCGAACCACTGCCGCTCATTGAGCAATATAAGGCTCCATAGTCATAGATTCTCTCAATAATCTCACCAATAAGCGGATGTACTTTTATTATGACATCCTGGAAGTCATTCCTTATATTATTTTTCCATGCAGCAAGAGGCAGGTTAATTTTTTCTTCAAGGCTGATCCCGGGGTCACGTGGTTTGACCATCCTGTAAGCATCTCCTGTATTAATATGAATACCGGGATAAACAAGCAGTAAGTATTTGCCGTCAAGTTTCAAAGTGCTCTCCTTAATCAGTTCACCTCTTCCGCTTATAAATGATGGTTTGTTCCGGATAAAGAAAGCGCAGTCACTCCCGATCTGTAAAGCCATATCAGCCAGCCCTTCATCATTAATTCCAAGTTTGAAATACCTGTTAAGGTACCTGAGCATAAATGCTGCATCTGATGATCCTCCTCCCAGACCTGAACCGGGTGGTATAGCTTTGTGCAGGTGAATCCTGAGAGGAGGGATGCTGAATGTTTTCCTCATGAGAGTAAGAGCCTTCATTACCAGGTTCTCTTGCATCATGCAATCGCTTTCAAAGCCGGTGATTTTTAACTCATCAGGTTTTCCCTCCGCCTCCTGTACTACGAATTCAAGGGCATCCTTCAATCCCAGGGGATAAAACAAGGATTCAATATTATGATAGCCATCATCCCTTTTGGCTCTTACGTATAATCCTATGTTGATCTTTGCATTCGGGAAAAGAGTCATAATTTTGTACCTGATTTGAATGCAAATTACAAAAAAATATTTGCCTGACAGTCTGGCCTTAGAGCCGGCAAACCTATCAACAAGATATCAACATAAAATGTTTGTAATATTTATCCGGGGCGGCTGGGCTAACGGTTACTATTTTCTAACTTTGGTCAGGTTTGTGACCAACATTTATGAATAAGTTATAACTAATAGCTAAACAGCGATTTATGGCTGACAAAAAAACCAAGACAAGACCTGTGTCTGACTCTTTCCCTGATATGGGCAGGGTACCTCCCCAGGCTATAGATATGGAGGAAGCTGTTCTGGGAGCGATAATGCTTGAAAAGGAAGCAATAATAACGGTGCTTGACATTTTGAAACCTGAGAGCTTTTACAAAGATGTTCACCAGAAAATCTATGAAGCCATACTGTCACTTAACCAGAGGGAATTACCTGTCGATCTTTACACAGTTACGGAAGAATTGAGGTCGGAGGATGAACTTGACAATATAGGCGGCCCTGTTTATCTTACACAGCTTACATCGAAGGTAGTGTCAGCGGCTCATGTAGAGTTTCATGCTAAGATTGTGGCACAGAAATTCATTCAGAGGGAACTGATAAGAGTTACCTCAGAGATACAGGGACGCGCTTTTGATGACTCAAACGATATAAATGAACTCCTTGATTATTCAGAGAATGAGCTTTTCCAGATTGCTGAAGGAAATATAAAGAGAGAGGTTTCACCGCTGAACGTGGTGCTTAAGGAGGCCATCCATGAAATAGAAGAGGCAAGTAAAAGGGAGGATGCCCTTATTGGTGTGCCCTCAGGCTTCACAAAGCTTGACAGGCTTACATCAGGATGGCAGAAATCAGACCTTATTATAGTGGCTGCCAGACCATCAATGGGTAAAACAGCTTTTGCCCTGTCTATGGCCAGGAATATGGCAGTTGACCATAAGAAATCAGTTGCAATCTTTTCTCTTGAGATGTCGGCCGTGCAGCTGGTTAACCGTCTCATAGTGGCTGAGACAGAACTGCCGTCAAACAGGATTAAAAACGGACGGCTGAAGGAAGATGAATGGAAACAACTCGAGACCAAAATAAAAACTCTTGAAGATGCAAGTATCTATATCGATGATACACCTGCCATATCGGTTTTTGAACTGAGGGCAAAATGCAGACGCCTGTCGGCCCAGCATAAGCTTGATATAGCTATAGTGGATTACCTCCAGCTGATGTCCGGTCCCAGGGATGCCGGCAGCCGTGAACAGGAGGTGTCAAGCATCTCCAGGGCACTTAAAAGTATTTCAAAGGAACTGAATGTACCCATTGTGGCACTCAGCCAGCTTAACCGGTCAGTGGAAGTCAGAGGCGGAAACAAGAGGCCGCAGTTGTCTGACCTGAGGGAATCAGGAGCAATTGAACAGGATGCTGATATGGTACTCTTCATACACAGACCCGAAAAATACGGATTCACAACACTGGATAATGAAATGTCCTCAAAAGGTATAGCTGAAATAATCCTGGCTAAAAACAGAAACGGACCTGTTGACGATGTGCTGCTCAGATTCAGGGAGGAAAGAGCTCAGTTTATTGATGTTGAGGATCTCGATTATGGCGCAATAGCATCACAGAACATCTCGGAGTCATTCACCGTGAGCTCAAAAATGAATAATGACCTACCCTATGACGGTAACTCGCTGAGTACTGAAAATGGATCTGACGATGAACGGATATAAGCACTATGAATCTAAAATATTTACAATATGCTTGAGACTGGTACCTTTTTTCTGACAGGACTGGCGGCAGGAATATTACTGGTGATCATTATACAGCTGCTCCGGAGAAAAGCTGTACGTTCTGCCGGCGAGGTCCATATAAGCGACCTCAGGAATACAATAGCTGAGTACAGGGCCGAAGTAGGGGAAAAAGAGGGTGAGATACGAAAGCTGACCGCCATGGTTGCATCCAGGGATGCCAATATTCAAGCCCTGGGGGAGAGGCTGGAAGGCCAGAAAAGGGAGCTTGAGGAGATTCAGGAAAGAATGAAAAAGGAATTCAGGCTGCTGGCTGATGAGATAATGGAGGAGAAAAGCAGGAGATTTACCAGGGAGAATGCTGAAAGACTTGATACTATACTGAAACCCTTCAATGAAAATCTGAAAGATTTCAGGGAGAAAGTTGAAAGGACCAGGCTCGAAAGCAGCAAAGACCGTGCTTCCCTGATGACAAAAATTGCAGAGCTGGAAAAACTAAATACCCGCATCAGTGATGAGGCTAACGCACTTACCAGGGCCCTGAAGGGAGATTCAAAGGCAAGGGGTAACTGGGGAGAGATGATACTGGAAAGCATTCTTGAGAAATCGGGTCTTGTGAAAGACAGGGAATTTTTCGTGCAGGAATCATATACCTCCGGTGGAGGAGGAAGGTTACAGCCTGACATAATTGTAAAATATCCGGGTAACCGCAGTATCATTATTGATTCGAAGGTATCCCTGATTGGATATGAGCAATATGTAAATGCTGAAACGGATGCAGAAAAGGATCAGGGTATAAAAGCTCACCTGCAATCAGTAAGGACACATCTGAATAAGCTGGCAGCAAAGGATTACCAGGATGAATATAAACTTGATACGGTTGACTTCGTAATGATGTTTATGCCGGTGGAGCCTGCATATTTCCTTGCACTGCAGGCTGATAACAGACTATGGTCCGACTCATATGAAAAAAGGGTCCTCCTGATGAGCCCGACAAACCTTATTGCAGCACTTAAAATGGTGGAAAGCATATGGAAACAGGAATACCAGAGCAGAAATGTCATTGAAATTGCAAGACAGGGGGGAGCACTTTATGATGATTTTGTTCTTCTTCTTGAAAGACTGGAGAAACTGGGCAGAAAGCTGAATGAAACACAAAAGCAATATGACGAGACCGTAATTAAGCTAACAGGCAGGGGTAACCTTATTAACAGGGTAGGTAATCTGAAAGAGCTTGGGATTAAAGCCAGGAAAGAGATGCCCGATTCATTCAGGGATGACGAGATCGGTGAAGGGCCTATTGCAAAATAATGGTAAACCTCAGACTTGCTGACCTGTAATTCAGGTCCTCGAAACCAACGAAAACACCTATTTTACCCAGGAGGAATACTTCACTCAATCCATAACCGAGTTCGTAATAATTTCCCGTATGAGGACTGTACATGTAAGCAAGGCTTAAATTTTCCCTCATAAGACTGTTACTGAGAAAGGGGAGGAGTTTGACAAGCAGGTAGGGTGTGGTATATCTGAAGTGAGCTTCAACATAGTATTCCGGGGTAGCCAGGCTGTAATAACGGGGAAGCATAAATACATCCTGGTGATTGCGGATGAGGAGGGGCAGCGATTGTATATTAAAATGCTTGAAATCCTGGAAGGGCAGCTTATCATTCTTCAGGTACCAGCCTGCCCTGAACCGCCATGAGTATTCACTGAAAGCGCCGGTTGAATTGCTCTGGTTTGCTTCAAACTGTATATGGTCAAAATGATTATATTCATTGCCATTCGTAATGTTTATGCCGTGATCATAATATATCTTAAAAGTGGGATAATCAGAGCCGGCTGAAGATTTTTTCCCGTTGTTAATCCGGTAGCGCTGCCTTGGTATATAAGACACCACAGTTCTGAACTGGTGATGCACATGGTTGGCAAGCAGATAATTTGCTTCCATATCCCCCGGTGCACCGGTATAATCGTTAAGAGGTATGTTTTCAGTGTAATCTTCCTCCTTCCTGAAAAGTGAAAAGTTGGAATTATTATCCAGCAGGCGGCGGTCATCATAGGCATACCTGAATTCAATGTAAAAGCCGTTAAAATATTCGCTGCGCTGGCTAACCGTCAGGTACCTGCTGTCATACAACCTCATATGATTATCCTTGTAAAACAGCGATGACACCATGTTTACAAAGGGGCTTATCCCTGCTGAGTTCGTAAAATCCCTGCTGCCCATACCCATCCAGAAAATTAAACGCGACAGGTGCATGTGATCGTAAGTTATCATACCGCTGAGGCTCCAGTTAATGCTTTCCTTCGCAAAATCCCATCCAAGTTCAGGACTCAGGGAAACGGTAATACCCGAATCAGATGAATGATAATAATCGAAATCTATTCCGTACTTAAATCCGTCAACGCTGTTGAAACCAAAGTTACCCGGATCAACCAGGCCTCCTAAAGTGTAGCGGTTGTTTCTGTTTTCACTGTACCATGTTTCACCAAGAAAGATGTTTTTCATGGCCGTGGCGAACCTGCTTTTACTTTTCACGTCTTCTTCATTACCGGTGCTGTCCTGACTGCTTCCACCTTCCCGAAGACCCTCTTTCATGTTGAGGCTGTCATTAAGCCTGATGCTTCTACGCTCTTCTTCAGAGAGGGGTATGGGACGAACTTCTGCCCAGTATTCACGGCTTTTTTTAACCGCATCTTCTTCTATTGTATAGCTTGTTGTTTTTTTTATCTCCAGATCTTCTTTCCCGGGGTCCGATTTTTCAGCTTCCTTTTCCATAAGCCTTGAGAGTCTTGACATGTCCCTGTTGCTGAGCTCATCCTTCTGAAGTATCTCCTCAATTTTCTGCTGTGTTTTTGATGCCTCGCGTTGCTCTTCAAGAAGTACCTGTTCGGCTGTGGGATTGAGTGCCAGCTCGGCAGGTCTTGGAAGATCATTGTTTGGCTCCACTCTGTTATAGGTAACAGAGGAACCGTAGGTACCGTCAGCATCAACACCCACAATGGATACTTTGACATCAAAACTGTGGCTTACAGGCATCCAGATATCATCCTGCACCGGGGTATATACCTGTTTTATTTCAATTGAACCTGCCAGGTTTTCATTTGTCAGGTCAAGGCTGTGAATACACCAGAGGTCTTCAATAATATAAATAGTTCCCTCAAATACCTGCTGGCTTTTTCTTTTTGGTGTTACCTTTATTTTATTTACAATATACTTGCCCTGGGGTGTTGACCCTTCATAACTGAACCTGTAGTGCGACATGGCGTTTGGAGATAGCGGGCTGACAGCTATATCGGCCAGTACGGGCTGGTAAAAACTTGCCTTAACCACGTCAAGGGGAGAAATATCAGTTTCCCTTGAGTCGGGGAAGGTGCTGTGCTGGGCAATGACAGTCTGCCTGTATATATCAGGGGCATCATATTCTATCCTGTTTATCGATTCAATTAGATAACTGTCGCCTTCTTTAATATCCAGGTCATCTATATTTATATTCCTGGTAACTATCCTCGGGATCTTATTAACCACAACGCCACCTTTGATGTACACTTCGGCCTCGTAATGTTTTACCCTGTTAAGGTGGTAGGGGGCCATACCTATGGCCTTCCTCATTATCCCGTAGGCAGGGTCTTCACCTGTGGCAGTGACCCTGACCTCTGGTATCTGGTAATATTGTATGCTAAGGGTGATGTCAAGATTTTTATCTGACTCTCCCACGCTTATATTCCTGACCTCAGGCGAGAAACCCAGGCTCTGATAAAATATTGTATATTCTCCCGGCTTAAGTTTTATTTCATATTCTCCCCTTGCATTTGAAGTGGTACCATGCTTCAGTTCATTCACATATACCGTGGCATACCTTACCGGATCTCCACCGGTATCACTGATGATGCCTTTCAGACTCTGGGCTTCGGAACATAGAACGGTAAGTGATAAAATATATAATGTAATCAGGAATTTTTTCATATAGCTTTTTATATAATAACGATTATCCTGCCAAAAGTTTTCAAACACCCGCTACAACCAGCACATATTCCCCCCTGGTCTGTGTCTCTTTTAACCTTCCTGCAATTTCCTCCAGGCTTCCCCTGAGATTCTCCTCGTGTATTTTTGTCAGTTCCCTTGACAGGGAGGCCTTTCTTTCACCACCGAAAGCAACAATAAGCTGTTCAATAAGTTTGGCTATCCTGTAGGGCGATTCGTAGAAGACCATTGTCCTCTCTTCGTTCTCCAGGCTTTTTATCCTTTTAAGCCTGCCTTTTTTCTGGGGCAGGAAGCCTTCGAAACAGAACCTGTCGCAGGGGAGGCCCGAATTTACAAGAGCAGGAATAAAAGCTGTGGCCCCGGGAAGGGTCTCCACATCAATATTATTTTCAATGCATGTCCTTACCAGTAAAAAGCCCGGGTCAGATATGCCCGGGGTTCCCGCATCGGTAACAAGGGCTATGTTTTTTCCGGATGTTATCTGCCTGCATATCTTCTCCGCTTCCCTGTGCTCATTGAATTTGTGGTGTGAGACAAGGGGAGTGTCTATATTAAAATGCTTCATCAGTATACCTGATTTGCGGGTATCTTCAGCCAGGACAAGATCAGCATCTTTAAGTATTTCAAGCGCCCGGAGAGTAATATCCTTCAGGTTTCCTATGGGAGTGGGGATAATATACAGGCGGCTCATTTTATTTAACTGATAGTTTTCTTTCAACCAGTTCAAGCAACTGATGCGCCGGTTCCGAATCTGCCATGCCTTTTACTGTTTCACCGAGGATGGCTGTAGCCTCTTCCTTTGTTGCAGCATTGTTAAGCTTATTGATTGTTTCCCTGAACGAGTCTTCGCGTCCGTTAAAAAGCTCCCTTATATAATAGAACCTGTCATTAATTCCTATTGCCCTGTTAAGATCAGTTACCGGCAGGCTGCGTGCCATTCCCGCGGTTTTTTTACTGTCGCCCACCTTTTCATTTATCCGGCTGGCAAGGTGAGCAAATTTATCTGCAACTATCTTATTACCTTTCTTTGCATCAGCATGTGTAACTTTTTCTTCTTGTCCGTCTCTCAGATCTATACCTTCCTGCGGGGTCTCCACTGATGAGGGCTCCGTATTGCCAACCTTATTTATTTTTATTTCCCCCGGGTCCTCTTCCAGATCCAGAATATCATTATCAACTAGCTTCGTCCGGACATCAGTTTCGGGGCTCTCGGTAAACAATTCTTTGTCAGCAGCAATATTTTCCTCATGCGCGGCCCCGGTAACTATTTCACCAATAATCTTTAATAATTCTTCAGCGCTCCTGCATTTTGACCTGGCAAGCTCAATCTGGAGCTCCGGAAATTCAGGCCTGTTCCGGAGGTCGTCTATCAAATCACCGGCTTCCTTAAGATCCCTCAGAATAATATTTATAGCTGATTTCAGATCCATGAAATTGGTTTTATTTAAAGTCAATTTTCTTTACCTTGCAAAGGTAATTAATATTTATTGTGACAGAAATTATCCTGGCTTCATAAACAATTTGATAAATGTATTTTCTTGAAAATTCTGTTGACCATGTTAATAAACGGGGATCAATAGAGGTTATTGCGGGATCAATGTTTTCGGGCAAGACCGAGGAATTGATCAGAAGACTGAAAAGAGCCAGAATAGCAGGACTGAAAGTTGAGATATACAAGCCTGCACTGGATAAAAGATATTCAGATACTCTTGTTGTATCGCATGATGAGAGGTCAATAACTTCAACTCCCGTTGAGAATGCTTCAATGATACTCCTGCTGTCGGCAGGTGTTCAGGTTGTAGGTATTGACGAGGCACAGTTTTTTGACCATGGTATAGTAGCTGTGTGTAATGAACTGGCCGACAGGGGAGTGAGACTTATAGTCGCAGGGCTCGATATGGACTACAGCAGGAAGCCTTTCGGCCCCATGCCTGATATAATTGCCATAGCCGAATACGTTACAAAAGTGCATGCAATATGTGTTGAGTGCGGTAACCTTGCTAATTATTCCTACCGGAAGGCCAGGGATAAAAATGTGGTATTGCTTGGCGAGCAGGATATTTATAAACCCCTTTGCAGAAATTGTTATAATAAGCTTACAGAATCAAGGGAGGAAAATTGAAAACAGATGTCAGGTCCATTGCTGAAATCACAGGATCTTCCTTTACAGGTGATCCCGGTCTTGTAGTCAGTGACCTTTTGATCGACAGCAGGAAGGTCTCGGAGTTATCCGAAGGGACCATGTTTATAGCCCTGAGAGGAGAAAAAAATGACGGTCATAAGTTCATAGCAGCTATGTACAGGGCGGGAGTCAGAATCTTCCTGGTTACCGGTAAATATTACGATGCCAAGGACAATTATCCCGGGTCGGCCTTTATCATTGCTGAAGACAGCCTGTCGGCCCTGCATGAAATTGCTGCATGGAAAAGGAGAAATTACAGTGGACGGCTGATTTCCATTACCGGGAGTAACGGTAAAACAATAGTAAAGGAATGGCTTTCAGATATCCTGGGGAAACACCAGGATGTAATACGCAGCCCCAGAAGTTACAATTCCCAGGTCGGAGTGCCCCTTTCACTATGGTATCTCAGTGGTGATTATGATACAGCTGTGATAGAGGCAGGAATGTCTGAACCGGGAGAAATAGAACGTCTGGAAAAAATAATAAGGCCACAGATAGGTATTTTTACACATATAGGTGAAGCACACCAGGAAAATTTCAGAAGCATAGAAGAGAAAATTTACGAAAAGCTGGGACTCTTTGTAAATTCTGAAGTGATTATCTATCCTGGGGATAAGAAGAAAATTCACGAAGGAATAATAAATGACGATCGCCTCAGCGGGAAAAGCCTTTTTACGTGGTCAGCAAAGAAAAACAAAGCTGATATAAGCATAATTCCCGAACTGAAGGATAAGAAAAGGCCGGAACTGAGGGTAATAAGTCATAATGAGGACTTTGTTTGCAGGATACCCTTTGCCGATGAGGCCTCAATAGACAATATATCAACTGTTATAACCACCCTTCTTTACCTGGGATTTGACGGTAAGATGATATCTGAAGGCGTAAGGAATCTTTACCCGGTTGCCATGAGAATGGAGCAGAAAGAAGGAATAAATAACTGTTTATTGCTTGAGGATTTTTATAATTCTGATCCGGGTTCGCTGCGTATAGCGATGGAAGCTCTCAAAGGGATTTCAGATAAGGATATTACTCTGGTGCTGTCTGATTTTGTGCAGGGTAACATGAACAGGGATCAGCTTTACCGGGAAGTGGCTGAAAATATTAAGAAAAGCGGTGTCAGGAAGCTGGTCGCCATAGGTGATGACCTGCAGACCTACAGTGGGTATTTTGATATTGACAACAAGAGTTTTTACAGGGACACGGATGAATTCATAAGATCCTTCCTGCCCGGTACCTTTAAAAATGAAGCTATACTGCTCAAGGGAGCAAGGAAATTTGAGTTTGAACGTATAGGGCGCCTGCTTGAATCGAAAACACACCAGACAAGACTAGAAATAAATCTTAATGCAGTGCTGTCCAATCTCAATACCTTCAGGTCTTACCTGGACCGGGGCACAGGGATTATGGCCATGGTAAAGGCTTTTGCCTACGGGACAGGTCCAAGGGAAATATCAGAATGGCTGTCATATAATGGTATTGACTACCTGGCGGTTGCCTATCCGGATGAAGGTATAAGCCTCAGGAAAGAAGGGATAAGAAGCCGTATAATGGTAATGAACCCTGATCCTTTTTCACTCAGGTCACTACTGGAATATGACCTTGAGCCTGAACTATACAGCCATGATATCCTGAGCAGTTTCATTAATGAAGCAAAACGCTGCGGGACCAGACATTATCCGGTGCATATAAAGCTGGATACCGGGATGCACCGGCTTGGTTTTACTGAAGGAGATATTGAGGAAATGGCAGATAAGCTGACCAGATGCAAATTCCTTAAAATTGCATCTGTCTTTTCACATCTGGCAGCTGCCTACGATAAGGACATGGATAAATACAGCCATGCCCAGGCAGCCAGGTTTATGGAGATGAGTAGTCTTATCAGGGAAAAAACAGGCGCTGATTTTATCAGGCACCTGCTCAATTCCGCGGGCATTGCCAGGTTCCCTGAATACCAGTTTGATATGGTACGGCTCGGAATTGGTATGTATGGAATTAGCGAGGTTAAAATGAATGGACTTAAACCTGCAGCAGGATTTTTTACGAGAATATCACAGGTAAAGATTATTAATGCAGGTGAAGGACTGGGTTATGGCCTGAAAGATGCAAGTAAAGAAAAGAGGCAGATTGCAATATTACCGCTTGGCTATGCAGATGGACTGAGAAGGATGATGGGCCGGGGTAAAGGAAGAGTTTATGCCCGGGGTGGCTATCTGCCTTTGATGGGTAATGTATGTATGGATATGTGTATGATTGATATAAGCGGAACAGACCTTCAGGCAGGGGATGAGGTTGAAATATTCGGTGATAATATATCGATAAATGAAGTGGCAGAAATATGTAAAACCATTCCATACGAGATACTGACCGGTATACCGGTGAGAGTAAAGAGGGTCTTCCTGTATGAATAACTAACCCAGTGTGCTTATCCTGTTAAGTTTGGGCGGGTCAAGAATCTTTATTTTCCTGCCGTCAATCGAAATGACTTTCTCAGCTGCAAATGTTGAAAGTGTCCTTATCGCATTGGAGGTAGTCATGTTTGACAGGTTGGCAATGTCTTCACGGGAAAGATAGGCCCTGATAGTTTTTCCGTCCGGTTCCAAGCCGTAGGTATCTTTCAATACTATAAGGGATTCGGCAAGCCTGCCTCTGATATGTTTCTGTGTTAATGATACCGTGCGATTGTTTGAGAATCCCAGTTCACGTGATAACATCTGTATAATCTTAATGGAAAGGTCGGGACTGTCTTTGACAAGCTTGAAGAAGGCATCTTTCTCAATAATGCATATGGTTGAATCTTCAATTGCAATGGCCGAAGCCGAGTAGGCTACCCCGGCAAAAAGCGCCCTGAAACCAAGCAGCCCTGCCGGCTTTGCCATCCTGAGGATCTGCTCCCTGCCGCCAACCCCTTCCTTGAATATCTTAACCTTCCCCGCAGCCAGGCTTATAAGACCCGGGGGCTTCTCTCCTTCCTTGAAAATGACTTCCCCTTTTCTGTAATGAGCATAGGAATGATTTCTAACCAGGACTTCCCTCTCCTGTAATTTAAGATTTTTAAAAATAGAGCCTGGACTCTCTATGCAATTCTGGATGTAGTGATTTTTGTACAATGTTGTCTTCATTTAGAATTATGTTACAAAACATATACAAAAATAATAAAAGAAACTTACAAATGCTAAATTAACATTTTTTAACACATTCATTAACAGCATGTTGTAAAACTCATTATTACAGCATATTACTTCTTATGTTTTAGAACATACTGAACCGGGTAAGGATGATTTGTGTCCTTTTTTTTCCAGGGGAAGCTTATCCGGAATGATTCCAGATAACAATTAATACTCTCCGACCAGGGGCATACGTCTGCCGGGGCCGAAGGCTTTACCTGAGATTCTCAGGATTGGTGGCGCCTGGAAACGTTTGAATTCATTTTTATTTATCAGTCCGATAATATTCTTTACAAGGTCTGGATTGATATCCGGGCCTTTTATATCGGATATGGCTTTCTGTAATTCTATATACTGGTACAGTACAGAATCAAGTATTTCATATTCGGGAAGAGAATCTGTATCTTTCTGGTGGGGACTGAGTTCGGCAGATGGGGCTTTTGTGATGATGTTGCAAGGTATAATCTGACTGTCACGGTTAATGTAATCGGCAAGCCTGTAAACATCTGTTTTATAAACATCACCAAGGACTGATATGCTGCCTGCCATATCTCCGTAAAGGGTGCTATAGCCGACGGCTGTTTCGCTTTTGTTGGATGTGTTCAGGAGAATATTTCCAAACTTATTTGAGACAGCCATCAGTATGAGGCTTCTCAAACGAGCTTGTATATTTTCCTCTGTTACATCTATGGGCCTTCCTTTCATTATTTCTGACAGCGATTTTTCAATTGCCAGGTATGCTTTTTCAATATTTATTATATCATATTGCACACCCAGCTTAGTGCTGAGAGCAATTGCATCATCAACTGAATGTTTACTTGAATACATTGAAGGAAGCAGTAGCACTCTTACTTTTGAGGGACCTAGTGCGCTGACGGCCAGGCACAGGCAGACAGCAGAGTCTATTCCTCCTGAAAGTCCGAGAACGGCTGAATTAAAATTCATTTTTTCAAAATAATCTTTCAGGCCGACGACCAGGGCTGAATAGATCATTTCGATACGGTTTGTCTCAACTTTTACGGCTGTTCTGTTTTTTATTATATCGGGAAGCTCAAAGCTTGCAATATGTTCTTCAAAAGCCGGGAATATATCAATTATATTACCTGCGGGGCCTGCAACCAATGAATTGCCTTCAAAGATAAGATCTGTATTTGCCCCAACCTGGTTGACCATAAAAACAGGGAGCTTATGTTTTGCAGCTTTAGTTGTAAAGATTTTTCTTTTACTTTCTGTCTTCGTATATGAAAACGGAGACGCCGAGATATTAATTATCATGTCAGGCTTCTGTCTGGCCAGTTCATCCATAGGTGATACCGTATACATACGTGAACTGCTGAAATCATTCTCAAAGCTCTGTTCATCCCATAAATCTTCACATATTGTCACGGCCAGTTTATTCCCTTTCAGCTCAATTACCTTAAAATTTGTTGACGGCTCAAAGTACCTGTACTCATCAAAGATGTCATAAGTCGGGAGCAGGCTTTTAAATACCTTATCCTTTATTTTCCCTTCCGCAAGTAAATAGGCTGCATTATACAGTTTTTTGCCACTGTTGTTATGATTAATGGCAGGCGCCCCCACCAAAGCAGCAATATCATGGCATTCGGCTGCAATTATGTTCAGGTATTCACAGCATCTTTCAATAAAATCGCGATGCTTAAGCAGGTCAAGGGGAGGGTAACCGGTGAGAGAAAGCTCTGAAAAAATTACCAGGTCTGATTTATCTTTTTCTGCCTCTCTTATAGCATCAATTATGAGTCTGCTGTTCTTTTCAAAGTTACCTACATGATAATTGAGCTGTGCCAGTGTAATTTTCATCAGGCTTATTGTTAGAAGTTCATCCCCAGCCTGATACGGATGAGGTGCTGGGTGATCTTATCATCCGGTTGAACGTCATGATCGTTCGTTACATCGGTGAAAATATTTTCATAGCCCAGCCCTGCCGTAAGGGCTGTTCTTCCGCCAAGCGGGTATTCAGCATTAATTGTAAAAAAGAAACCAAGGGCCAGGAGCTTCAGTTCCTGGGTGATACTTTCTTTCTCGATATCCAGGGAAGGAATGCTTCCCTTTCCTCCTATGATTATTCTGGGGCTCAGGCCCATGTCTGCACTGAAGATAGTGTAACTTATCCAGTTGGTTTTCATTCTTAATCCAAGGGGGAAGGCCAGGTATTGTATTTTATAGGTGATTTTATCGCCTGCTTCCAGGTCAACCTGCGAATATTTAAGCCATACAGGCATTTCCTCTGCGTATCTCAGTCTTCCCGAGGCATTTATTATGCTTATTCCCCCTGTAAATGCATAATTCCTTGCAAAGTACCTGTCGATGGTAATGCCAAAGGCCATACCCGGACGCGCCCCGTCACTCATTGATACATCTGTATCTGATGAGAACCAGCTTATCAGGGGCTCGGCAAAAAGGCCGAAGCGGAGCTCCTGTGGAAAGGACTTCTGTGGTAACAGGCCTGCCGTTAAAATAACAAGAAGTATTTTTACAAGGCAAATTTTTATCTTCATCGCAGGTATTGTTAAAAATTAGTTCTGATGAGTTTTTTACATTTGCATAGGTTACCACTAAAATAAGAATAAATTATAATACATTAAGGAATATTTTTGTTTTCTCTTTAACGGAGTACTGAAAATGAAGCAAGCATTAAAAATACCCTTCCTGGTCGTTGCAATCATCATTGCGGTTTCGTGCGGCGGAGATCATTATAAAATAAAGGGAAAATTAACTGAACATGATATTGACATACTGAGGCTTGAAAGGGATCTTTTTTCTGGCGACCCTGCTGCCCTGAGAATGAAGGAGGATAGTCTGAGGCTGAAATATGGCTCTTTTCTCCAGTTATTTGCCTACGTAATTAATGCAGGTAAGCTGGAGGACAGTTCTGCTTTTGAACGCCTGATAGAATTTACCACTGACCGTTTTAACTACGAGGTTTATGGATCGGTTATGGAAAAATACCCTGATATGTCATATTATGAGAAAGAGTTTGGTAAAGCCTGGGCAAACTATAGCTACTACTTCCCCGATTCTGTCATACCCCGCATGTATACTTTTATTTCAGGCTTTAATAACAGTGTTATTGTAGGCGATTCTGTTCTGGCAACAGGTCTTGACAGGTATCTCGGGGAGGGTCATGATTACTATAAACGCCTGGGTATATATAATTATATCACGTTTAAGATGATTCCTGAAAAGATAGTGCCTGATGCCATGTATGCGTGGGCAAAGGCAGGCTGTCCCTACACTGCCGCCGGATCCTCCGAGGATCTTTTATCATGGATGCTTTACGAGGGGAAGTTACATTATTTCACCAGATGCATGCTTTATGATTACCCTGATTCCTTGCTTTTCGGCTTTACATCCGACCAGATGAAGTTTTGTTTAAACAATGAGTACACAATGTGGGAATATCTTATTGAACATGATATGCTTTTCAGCACCGACCTGATGCTTATACGTAAGCTCACGGGTGAAGCACCCTTTACAACCTATTTTACTTCGGAATCACCCGGGAGGGCAAGTGTATGGCTGGGTTTCAGAATAATTGAATCGTATATGAAAAATAACGAAGATGTTGAACTGGGTGAGTTGATGCTGAATAATAACTACAGGAAAATACTTGAGGAAGCACGTTATAACCCTTCAAAATTAAAAAGGGCTGCAACTCGCAGCCCCTGATAATTCTTTAACTTTTTGCTTTTTACTCCGGATGAATGGCCTCCACCGGGCACACATCGGCGCATGCGCCACAGTCAGTGCATAAGTCAGGATCAATCTTATAAATATCACCTTCAGATATAGCTTCAACAGGACATTCATCTATGCAAGTTCCGCAAGCAGTACAATCATCTGTAATAACGTAAGCCATCTTGATTATTTTTAATTATAAATTCATGTGAATAATAGTGCAAAATTATCTATATTTTTTAATTAAGAAAGAATATTAAGGTTTTTTAGAGCAGGCTTTTCTTTCATCCGTCCCGCGCAGATATGGCGCAGCCGGCCGGTATCACCAGCCGGACGTAAACCTGACGCCGAGGTAACTCAGGGTTCTTAGCCCTGTAAGCATGGCTTTTTCGTCAATCGTAAAATCAGGGCTGTGCAGGCCCTTCATCCCTTCTGTCCTGCTCTTTACACCCAGGCGGTAGAATACTGCAGGGTATTTTTGCGAATAAAATGCAAAATCTTCCGAGCTCATTCTCCGGTCGATTTCTTTAACCATTTTTTTCCCGTTTATAATCTCTGCCATCTCACAGGATCTTTTTGCATGCTCATAACTGTTTACGAGCACGGGGTAACCGTCGGGAATTTTCAGATTAACATGCACCCCGTATTTATTCTGTATGTGTGTGCACACACTGCTAAGCTTCTTTTTCAGATCCTCCCTGACTTTTTCGTTGAAGGTCCTGATAGTGCCCTGTATTTGTACTTCTTCAGGGATTATATTAGCGCTGCCCTCAGCTGTAAAACGTCCTATTCCCACCACCGGAAGTTCATCTGACCGGTAGTCATTAACTGTATCTTTTAGCCTCATAACCAGTTCACTTCCTATCCTCACCTGGTCGGTGCCCTGACCCGGGAGTGCTGCATGTCCTCCACGCCCCTTTATACTGATATGTAACTCATCACTTGAGGCCATATATTTACCGGGTCTGAAACCTGTCATACCTGTCTCCAGTTCAGGCAGGACATGCTGGGCAATAATAAGGTCAGGCTCAAGGTCTTTGAAGGCCTGTGTTTCCATAAGGAGTTTTGCCCCTCCGGGAGCCACTTCTTCGCCCGGTTGAAATATAAAGGCTATCCTGCCTCCGAATTCGTTGCGGATATCTTTAATAATTCTAATGGAAGACATCAGCATAGCCATATGGGCATCGTGCCCGCATGCGTGCATAATGCCCCTGTTCTTGCTTGCGTAATCCAGTGCTGTGCTTTCAATGATTGGCAGGGCATCCATTTCTGCCCTTAGCATAATCACCTTACCCTTGCCGCCTTTCCCGTTAACCCATGCTATTATCCCGGTCCCTGCAAGGTCTTTAATATAATCAATTTTATGATCGTTAAGAAAACCGCATATGAACTCAGAGGTTTTATATTCCTTAAAGGATAATTCGGGGTACATGTGAAAATGACGCCTCAGCCTTACTGTTTCATCAAATATTTCGTCTGCCCTTTGTGTGATTATCTCTGCTATCTTGTCCATATTCGGGGAATAGTATCTAAAAGTCGAGGCTTAATGACAGGTAGAATATCCCGGGCAGAATAAGAGAGTTTTCAACGCCCCATGCCCAGTCGGCTCTGACAAAATAGCCAAAGAGGTTTACTCTGAGCCCGAAGCCGAAACCACCCACTACAGGTTCCCTGTTGGTATCCAGGTGTACTTTAACCGGCCCGTTTTCAATAGTCTCGGTGTCCCATTTATTTTCTCCTGACCATGGATCAGGCCCTGTCCAGGCTGTTCCCAGGTCGCCGAAAGCTACAACCTGAAAATCATTCAGTATTTTTGATTTCAGTGGCCGGCCTGCTATATATCTGATGACAGGCCATCTAATTTCACTGTTGATAAGGGCAAAATTATTACCATTCCTGATATTCTGACTGAAACCCCGCATATTGGTTGCAAGGGTCTGAAAACCATAGTTGGCGCCGGGGTCGACCTGGACGGAATTATCAAACATCTCGATATCTTTTGAAAGGAAGCCAAGCCAGTTATCAACGCCACCAAGGTAATAAAGTAGTTTTGTGGGACCGAAAGATGAACTGGCTGCAAACCTGTTGGCCCATATAAGGTCGCGGTGTATCCTCAAATAATGCCTGAAATCGCCCCCTACTACAAACATATCCGATTTATTCCTCTTTATATCCCGGTAATACTCGCCAAAAATCTTAAAGCGTGTCCCGAAATAAATATTTGTCCCTCTTTTTCGGGTATTATCATACACCAGCTCAGACTTCAGTCCGGCCCAGTTGCGGTAGATTGCCTCGGAGTTAAGCTTTACTATATCTGTTGCCAGGGCTACATACCTGTCGTTCCTGTAACTGAGCGTTCCTTTGATGGCAAGAACGGGAGTAATAGGCCTGGAGAGGGTGAAATACAGGTTGTGGCTGTGTATCTTAAAATATGCACTGCCATTGTAACTGCTCAAAGCCTGGCGGTGGAAAACAAATTGTTTGTCAAACTTCCCTTTCAGACTTTCAAGGCTTACCAGATATTCATTGCTGTCAAAATTGCCTGCAAACCTGAAGCCTCCCGTGATTTTATAATCTTCAAAAAGGTCAACTATCCCTATCTGGGTAAGCATGTTAAATCCCGGGTTGAAGTAGGGTGCCCCGCCGCGGTATGCCTGGTATGACTGGTTAAGGAAATTGAAATCTATCTGGTTGGCTATATAATTATTATAAAAGGAGGTTTCGTATATCCGTATTAGGGGGAATTTGATTTCAGCCGTATCAATATCAATATCCATATATTGTTCTCGCCACTGCTGTTCATAATAATTCTCTTTCTCCTTTTCAAAAATATAGTAGTTAATATCTATGGGTTCATCGGTGGCATAATATTCATACAGGGGCTTGGTGAGAGTGTCGCGTCTTAATTTGTCCATCTCTATCAGCTTTTGCTTCAACTGATCTATACTGTCTGCTTCATGAAGCATAACCGTTTTCTCCTTCCTGAAAGGAGTAGTTAAGAGCTGGTCCTCTAACACGGGCTGCTGTTCCGCAGCCTGCCCGGTGTAAAGATGATAACTGCCGTCCCTGTATTTAATCTCTGCTATCCTTCCTCCCTTATAGTCATGTTTTATTATATTCCTGTTGTAATTCGTTACAGGTTCGGATTTGATAAAATACCTGTAATGGGTTGTAGTGTCTATATAACTTATTGTACTGTCGAAGCGGGCCAGGTATTTATTTATTGTTCCCGTCTGATCTCCCAGGTAGTAGATTTCCCTGCTGTTACGTGTTGCCGGCTGCATGCGTTCGATATACCTGCCCTCTGACAATCTGACTGCCACCTTATTATCTTTATCCAGGTCATAGGTAAACAGGTCATAAGTCAGTGATGTTTCTGCAAGAGGATCAAAGGGGATGTCAAGGGTGTCGTTCAGCCTGTTTGAACTGAATATTATCGTGTTCCCTTCTGAGTTTACATACCTTGGATTTAGATCATCAGCGAGGTCCCTCGTTATTTGCTCATTGGTGCCTGCTGCAATTGTATGGACGTATATGTCAGTAAGCCCGTCCTTTACAGCCGACAAAACCAGCCTGTTACCGTTGGGTGAATAACTGAAATCGAGCACTTTTTCAAAATACAGGAGATTGCGGCTTTCAGTTTTTCCGCCGGTGATGCGGTGAAAATATATTTTCAGGTCACCCTTCTCCTCGTTGATAAAGGTAAGTATCTTGCTGCTTGGATGCCAGGCAAGAACCGGGTAACTGATATCAGCCACCTGCTCATATTTTGGTTCAATGGTAAAGATCCTTTCACGCCTGCCTGTTTCGGTATCGTGCAGAAATATCCTCCGCTTTCCCCAGTCATATGTTATGTATGCAATATACCGATGGTCAGGGCTTATACTTACATCCTGGATTATCCTTCTTTTCTTTGTCTTATGTATTTTATTTTCAGGCTCATTAACAGCTTGATCATTTTCAATTTTTTCATAGTACCCCTTATAATATTCGTACCATTCTTTCTGTAGGTCCTTAAGTTTCATGCCGAGAACGTACATCAGTCCGTCGTCAACGTTCTTATAAATTTTTGTCAGGTATATGACGTTGGGAATTATAGGATCACCGTAAGTCCTGGCAACATACCTCCAGAACGAATGCCCTGCATAAACGGCATCATCATATTCCAGGAAATTAAGCTTTTCATACCTGCCCGACAATATTCCGTCCCTGACCATATTATCGGTTTCGTAGTCCCAGTCTTTGGCTATATAGTTTATCAGGCCTTTAAGGTACCAGTCCGGCAGGCTGATTTGCGACGAGCCGGATACCATGTCCCTGCGCTCTGCGTCATACAGCATTTCGTTTATCATCACTTCGGTTATCGATGAGGCTATCTGTTGCTTGTATCTTTCATGATCGCCTTCATAGTAAAGCATTACCTTGTTCTTTATTGCCCGGTTGAAACCGCCTATATTATAATCATCCTGCCCGCTTACAAGGCCAATATTTGTTTGTTTTTGTTCCTGGTGCAGGTTATATGTGATGAATATCAATCTCTTTTCAAGAATATAATCGAAATAATCTTCAATCTCTGCAATCTTTTCGGTCGCCACTTTGGCTGTATACCGGGCCAGGTCCCTGCCATACTCGTTAAAGTAAACGTCAAAATAATCAAAACGGTAGTACGACCAGTAAAAGTCATAGTGTTGCAGACGGTTTTTTCCAAATGTCATCTGCAGGCCGTTGTAAAACTGGCCCTTTGCCAGCAAGCCCATGGAAAAAAGAAGGAATGACAGAATAATATGTCTGATGCTTACTTTCAAATGTACATTTGATTTAGTGAATTAGTGACCTCAAATTTTATTCCAAAAGCCTCTTAAAATAGACACAGCTAAGATAATATGTTATCAATAAATAGCGAAAAAGTTGAAACTTTATTAATTTTGGTCCGTAATTTGAATATACCTGTTGTTGTAATAACAAACAGTGCAACTAATTAGTTGTATTTTATGTCTACTTTATGATTTCTGATCCGGAAAATAAAATTGCAATAAAAATGAAGAAGCTAGAGTTAAGTTTTATCATCCTATTAACATCATTAACGGTATCGGCTCAGCCTGGCGGGGCAGGGATACAGTTTAACAGCACCACGCACGACTTTGGCAGGTTTAAAGAGGAAGCAGGGCCGCAGACACATAATTTTGAATTTGAAAATACCGGTTCATCCGACCTGCTTATCAGCCGGGTAACGGCATCATGCGGATGTACCACACCTGAATGGACCAAGCATCCCGTTAAGCCAGGGGAGAAAGGATATGTGGCAGTGACTTATGATCCAAGGAACCGTCCCAATAAATTTAAGAAAACAGTGGCAGTTTACACCAATACCCAGCCCGCTGTTCATGTACTTATTATTGAAGGTGACGTGATCCCCAGGGAACTTACACTTGAGGAAATTTACAGGTTTGATGCCGGCGGGGTCAGGTTTAAAAGCAACCACCTTGCCTTTACTAATATCGAAAGGGGTAAAAAGAAGATCAAGGTGATGGAAATTATCAACACCCTTGATGAACCGGTAAGCTTAACTTTTGACAGGGTCCCCGAACATCTGAACCTGAAAACAAAACCCGCTACCCTGAAGCCCGGGGAAAAAGGCGTAATTGAGGGGACATACGATGCAGGCAAGATTGACGACTGGGGCTATGTGAACAGCCTGGTCCGTGTTTTGAATAACGGAGAGGCAGTGAATAACAGCTATTTTGTAGTTTCAGCAAACCTGATTGAAGATTTCAGTTCGTGGTCAAAAGAAGAGCTTGATAATGCCCCGGTGTTCGACATAGAAAATACCCGGTTCGACTTCGGCGAAATAAAACAGAAGGAGAAAGCTGATATAGAATTCAAATTTAAAAATTCAGGGAAAAGTGATCTGGTAATACGCAAGGTAAGATCATCATGCGGCTGTACAACAGTGACACCTGCCAATACAACGATCAAAGCCGGCGAATCAAGTGTCATAAAGGCTGTTTTTAATGCAGGGGCCCGTAAGGGTAAGCAGCATAAGGTGATTACCGTCATTACAAATGATCCGAAGAAGAGCCAGGTAAGCCTTGTCGTAAGTGGTACCGTCCTTGAAAGCGACTAATATTAATGCAGGATAAGAAAAAAAGTACAGGAAAATCTGCACTGTCAGTCAGTAAAGGTATTCCCCAGCCACCGTCTGTTAATCCCGAATTGCTGGGACGGGTCAGGGAAAGGCGAAAAAAATATTCAGTTAATGAATATGTTGAAGGTATTCTTGAAGGTAATATAACATTGTTGAGCCAGGCTATTACCCTCGTTGAAAGCAATAAGACAGAACATTTCGAACTTGCCCAGAGAATAATAGAAGCGTGCCTGCCTCACGGTGAAGATTCAATAAGAATAGGTATTACCGGTGTGCCGGGAGCAGGTAAGAGTACCTTTATTGAAACGCTTGGGAAAAAGGTGACGGCAATAAACAGGAAACTGGCTGTGCTCGCCATCGATCCAAGCAGCGAAAAATCACACGGGAGCATACTTGGTGATAAGACAAGAATGGAATCGCTGGCCGGAGATCCCATGGCCTTTATACGGCCTTCTCCCTCGGCCGGATCGCTTGGAGGCGTGGCGAGAAAAACAAGGGAATCGATAATTCTGTGCGAGGCTGCAGGCTTCAATACAATCTTTGTGGAAACAGTTGGTGTGGGCCAGTCCGAAACAATGGTGCATTCAATGGTCGATTTCTTCCTGCTTCTTATGATTTCAGGGGCAGGTGATGAATTACAGGGAATAAAGAGGGGAATCATGGAAATGGCCGATGCAATAATTATTAATAAGGCAGATGGCAATAATATACACAGGGCTGAAATAACAAGAACAGAATTCAACAATGCCCTGTCTCTTTTCCCCCCGAGTGAATCAGGATGGAAACCCAGGGTTTTGACCTGCAGTGCCCTTGAAGTAAAGGGTATTGATGAGATATGGAATACTGTAACTGAACAGATAGAACTGACAAAAAATAATGGCTTCTTTACAGAGAAAAGGAAAAAACAGTCTGTGATCAGAATGCATGACTCCATCATGGAGAATCTGAAGACATCCTTCTATAACGACCCTCAAATAAGCGCAATGATCCCGGGTCTCGAAGCTGACCTGTATGACGGCAAAATAACATCATATTCAGCAGCAGCAGAGTTGTTGCACAAATACTTCAATAAGAGGGAACATTGATTTTTTTTTACTTCTTTTGCATTCTTGATAAAAAAACATAATTATGAAACGAGCATGAATAAATTTAATCTCTTACTTCACAATAGAAGATGATTAAATTTTTCATGCGGGAGCGAACCGGGCACAGCGAGCTCACGAACAGTTTTACTGTGAGTAAGCGCTTGCATTCGTTCTCAGATTTTTAATTAAATCATATTCAGTTAATTATAAAATTTAAAACGAATGAAAAAACTATTCTTATTTTCTGTGGTAACGGCATTGATTATTTCCTGCTCATCCGACCCCAGGTATGTTGTGGGGGGAAAACTGGAAGGTATGGATGAGGGTATGGCCTACCTGCAAAAACGTGAATCAGGACAGTTTGTTACTATTGACTCGGCCTCTGTTGAAAATGGCGCTTTTGAAATAACAGGCGGTTCGGTGGATTATCCTGATGCCTACTATTTATCCATTGCCGGCAAAAGAGGTTACCTGATGCTTTTCCTGGAAAATGCGAAAATCAATGTAAGCGGACATGCCGATTCATTGTACCAGGCCCGTATAGAAGGATCAGCCAGTCAGGATGATTATAACCGCTATAATGCCGGCCTTGAACCTTTCTACAAGAAGAACCAGGACCTTTTCGAAGAAATAAGGGCTGCACGGCAGGACGGTGATGAGGAAAAAGCAGCAGAACTGGAAGAAGAAAGGAATTTTCTCTATGATGAGATGAATGATTATAATATTGAATTTATAGAGTCAAACCCGGCATCCTGGGCAACACCCATGATACTCCGCTCCATATCTTACGGCCTGAGTGGAGAAGAGATGGAAGCCTATATTGAAAAACTGGATACTAAATTATTGGAAACGCAGATCATTATAGACCTGAAGGACAGGATCGAAAAACTCAGGAAAGTGGCCATAGGGGAAATAGCTCCTGATTTTACCCAGGATGATCCGGAAGGCAATCCGGTGAGTCTTTCCGACATTATAGGACCGGAACTACTGCTGGTCGATTTCTGGGCAGCATGGTGCGGACCCTGCAGGCAGGAAAATCCCAATGTGGCTGCAGTATATAATGAGTTTCATGATAAAGGATTTGACGTACTGGGTGTATCCCTCGACAGGGAAAGGGATGACTGGCTGAAGGCCATCGAAGATGATAATCTTACATGGACTCATGTGTCGGATCTGAAATTCTGGGAAAATGAAGCAGCACAATTATACGCGGTAAATGCAATACCGGCTAACTTCCTCCTCGATTCAGAAGGCAGGATACTTGCCACTAACATAAGAGGGCCTGAACTCAGAAAAAAAGTAGCCGAAATTCTCGGGGAATAAATAGGGCTTCCATTATTCCAGAATTAATATATTTCCTTCATCAGGATGATCAGACTTGAACCCTTGACTAACAATTTATCATACCATGAAAAAGCTCAACACTTATTTTCTAATCATTTTATTCGTTCTTCTCGTATCCAATCTTGCAGCACAGAAGAAGCCTCTTACTCATGATGATATAGAGTCGTGGAAGAGGATTAGCGAAAGGGTAATTTCAGACGATGGGCTTTGGATAGCCTACAAGACTGAACCATGGCGGGGCGACTCCAGAATATACCTATATAATAAGGACGGCCATAGGGAATTTGAATCGGAATGTGGCACAGGTATAAAAATAAGCGATGATTCGGAATTTTTAATCTTTACCATTGTCCCGGAATACGACCATGTAAAAGAGCTCAAACTGAAGAAAACAAAAGAAGAGGATATGCCACGTAATGTTCTTGGTATATATAATATTGCGTCAGGTTCACTTGATTCACTTAAGGACTTCAGAAATTATAAAATCCCGGAAGAATGGTCGGCTTATATAGCTTATCAGCTTGAACCGGCAGAGAAGGAAGACAAAGAAAAGAAGGACAATGAAACTGATGGGGGAGAAGAGGAGAAAAAAACCAAAGAAGAGTCAGGTAAAAATGGCTTTATGCTGAACCTCAGAAATCTGGAAAACGGCGGAGTGCGGACCTGGCCCTTTGTTACCGAGTATAATTTTGCTGAGAAAGGAAAGAAACTGGTTTTTATATCTAGCGGCGACGATAATGAATTTAAGCAAGGAATCTACCTTTATGACATTGACAAAGACCGGCTAAATGAGGTAATGACCGGTAAAAATGAGTATAAGCAGGTCACCCTTGCTGAAAATGGTGATATGCTGGCCTTCCTGGCTAAAAACAATGAAAACAATGATTCAGACTATTCCGTTTACCTCTGGTCAGGTGATAAGGCAGAAGAAATAGTTAACAATGCCAGTCCCGCAATCCCTGACAAGTTTAAAATAAGTGAAAACGGCAGGCTGTCATTCTCCGATAACGGTAAAAGAGTATTCTTCGGCACCTCACCCGAACGTCCCGAAAGTGATACAACCATTCTTGATGAGGAATACCCCGATGTTGACATATGGCATGGCAGTGAAGGAAGCCTGCATACCGTACAGGTAATTAATAAAGACCGTGAACTGAAGAGGACTTATCTTGCGATGTATGACACTGAAACAGGGAGGGCACTGCAGATTGAAACAGAACAGGTACCCGATTCAAGGCTTATTGAAAAAGGGAACTCCAACCATGTCCTTCTGCTTTCGAACAAGCCGTATGAGCTTCAATCAATGTGGGAGGGCAGCCCTGATCATTATGATGTGTACCTTCTCAACCTTCTCTCAGGTGAAATGAGAATGATTAAGAAAGATATCAGGGCCAGGGTCGAGCCATCCCCGGGTGGCAAATACCTTGTGTGGTTTAATTATCCTGATTATTCTTATTATAGCTATAAGATTGAAACGGCTAAGGAATGCAGGATCACTGAGCCGGACATTATCAGGGCCGGGGACGAACTTAATGACGTGCCTAATTATGCCTATCCTTACGGGTCGGCCGGCTGGCTCGAAGATGATGATGCGCTTCTTATCTACGACAGGTACGATATATGGAAAGTGGATCCTGATAATGATTCTGAGCCGGTTAATATGACTGTCAACGGGCGTGAAAATATGATTAGCTATCGCCTGATAAACTTTGACAGGGATCAGGATTTTATTGACGGGAAGGAAACACAGTACCTTCAGGGAATAAATGAGGTAAGCCGTGAATCAGGCTATTACAGTTGGGGACTGAAAAGAGCCTCTGAACCTGAATTACTGCTGGGTGGCAGATATAGTCTGTCGCGCCCGTTAAAAGCAGATGAGGCTGAGACAATAGTCTATACAAAAGAAACTTATAATGAATTCCCCGATCTCCTCGTAACTGATCTGAAGTTCCGTAACAATACCAGGATAAGCAATGCCAACCCCCAACAGGGAGATTTCCTCTGGGGTACGGCTGAACTTTATTCATGGACCTCGCTCGACGGTCTTAAACTGGAAGGTCTTCTCTGTAAGCCAGAGAATTTCGATCCTTCAAAGAAATACCCTTTGATTGTGAATTTCTACGAGAAGTCATCCGGTGAGCTTTACAGTCACAGGACCCCTGAACTGCACAGGTCAACCATCGATTATCATTATTACACAAGCAATGGCTATGTGATCTTCAATCCTGATGTTTATTATGAGGATGGTTATCCGGGAGAAAGTGCCTACAACTGTGTTATGCCGGGTGTGACAGCCCTTATTGACGAGGGATTTATTGACCCTGAACGCATTGGGGCCCAGGGTCATAGCTGGGGAGGTTACCAGGTAGCATATCTGGCAACGCGCACCGATATGTTTGCGGCCATTGAGTCGGGAGCACCTGTGGTTAATATGTTCAGCGCATATGGTGGTATACGCTGGTGGACGGGTCTTAACAGGGCCTTCCAGTATGAGCATACGCAGAGCAGGATAGGGGGAAGTATCTGGGAATATCCATTGAGATATTTCGAAAATTCACCCCTGTTTACGATGGATAAAGTTACAACTCCAATACTTATAATGCATAACGACCAGGACGGACATGTACCCTGGTACCAGGGAATAGAATATTTCATAGCGCTTCGCAGGCTGGAGAAGCCGGTGTGGATGCTCAACTATACCGGTGAACCCCACTGGCCCCAGAATCTGAAGAATAAAAAGGATTTCCAGATACGCCTGGCCCAGTTCTTTGGCCACTATTTAAAAGGAGAACCAATGCCTAAATGGATGAAGGAGGGCATTCCGGCTGTCGACAAAGACCATGATCTGGGCTACGAGCTTATGAAATGAATGAGTCAGGCAGTGAGCGGTGAGCAATCTTATCTGTCATCTCTCCACTTGCGTCTCTTCCAGCACAAAGCCTGTTCCCCTTATGGTCCTGAGTTCAATACCCTTATCGGGCGACAGGTATTTTCTGATCCTGCTGATAAACACATCCATGCTGCGTCCCAGGAAATAATCATCCTCACCCCATACTTCGTTGAGGATGACCTCGCGGCGTAGAATTGTTTCCTTATGTGCCATAAGGTACCTCAGCAACTGGGCTTCCTTGAGAGTAAGTTTTTCCTTCTTCCCCCTGCAGAAAAGTTCCAGGGTGTTAAACTTTAGCGTGGTGGAAGATATGGTGTACTCGTCGTTTATGCTGGTGTATACCCTTTTCAGTATATTATTTAAACGCAATATGAGGACTTCGGGATCGAAGGGCTTGGTTATATAATCATCAGCCCCCATCTTCAGTCCTTTGACAATATCTTCCTTCAGTGTTTTTGCCGTAAGGAAGACAAAGGGTATTTCAGGGTCATTCTGCCTGATCTTCTCTGCAAGTGAGAAACCGTCCATTTCAGGCATCATGATATCAAGAACGCATATATCAGGCTTTTCACGGATATAACTGCCCCAGGCTTCTTTCCCGTTCCGGGTAAGTGTTACATCAAACCCGTTAATGGAGACGTACTGACTCAGTATATTGCCAAAGTCAATATCGTCTTCTGCTATTAATACTTTCATGGCTCTGGTTATGTTGTTTTTGGTATACTTACTATAAAGACGCTTCCTTTCCCCTTTCTGCTGCTTACTCTTACCGACCCTCCGTGCGCCTCGGCAATCTTCCTGACGTAGTAAAGGCCCAGACCAAGACCTTTTGATTCATGTATATTGCCTGTGCTGACACGGTAGAATTTATCAAAAATATTTTTTTGTTCCGATCGGCTTATGCCAATTCCCTTGTCTGCAACCTTTATGTTAATTCCATTTTCATCACTGAAAGCCTCCAGGTGTATCTCTGCAGTATTCCTGGAATATTTAACTGCGTTATTCAGGAGGTTAGTGATCATGGTGGTAAAGTACAGGTCGTCAATTTCTGCACGGGCTCCTTTGAGATCATAATGTTCGGTAAATTTGCAGTCTTCACCACAACCGTTCCTGAAATTCCCGGCTATATCTTTCAGCAGGTCCTCAACCCCGGTCTCTTTCCTGTCAACCTGGAACTGTGTCCTTTCCCACATGCTTATTTCCAGTATGAGGTTAATAAACTCGTTCAGGTGCAGTGACTGTTTTCCAATCATATCGGCGGTCTCTTTTATCTTTTCCCTGTTGCCTATAACAGACTCATGTTTCAGGGTTTTTCCTGCGACGGTAATTGTTGAAAGAGGTGTTTTCAGCTCGTGGGTCATATTATTTATAAAATCTGTCTTGAGGTTTGATAATCGTTTTTCCTCAAGATAATTCCTCAACGTGGCTATGAATATGGCGCAGATAATTCCGAAACTTAGGATGCCCAGAATAAGTGTCAGGCTGAGCTCCCGGAGTATTGTTCTTTCCTTATTGGCAATATCTATGTAATAGTCAAATGCAATTTTATAGTTATTTCCTTCGCTGTTAAAGGTGTAAACAAGAATACTTTTGCCGGACTGTTGATTATTGAGCTCACGGAGAGGAGCCTTATAGACCCTGATATTGTCCTGTATATCTATAAGGTCAATATAATTAACATATATTAAGGGCTTAATTTTATTTTCAAGCCCAAGTTTGTCAAAATACTTGCTGAGATATTCAGAAAGTATCTGGTCTTCAGATAGTATTTTTGTATAGCTTTCCCTCAGATTCTGTGCAAATATTACCGAGTCCACAGGGTTCAGAAGGGCTTTCTTTTTCTGAAGATATAAGCGCGAAATATCATCAATAATGAAATAGGCTTTCTTAAATCCGTTGTAGGGATCAAATGTTGCCATCTCGTGGATGGCTTCCCTGGATTCTGACCTGTATTTCAGTGAAAACACTTCATCCTTCTGTTTCCATACCTGTCGTACTATATAAACCTGGGTAAGGATGAATATTGCCAGTGCAGCCAGTACAGGCAAGATAATTTTTAATTTCCACATGCTAAGTTTATTTACACCGGATCAAATTTAACTATTTATAAGACAGCTCAGGAGCCTTTAACCCTGCTTTAACCCGGTGTTAACAAAATCGGGGCACTTTTGTACTTAAATTTGACATATGATTACTAATGAAACGAGCACAGCAAGCTCACGAACAGTTTTACTGTGAGTAACCGCTTGCATTTGTTCTCAAATTTTTAATTAAGTTATATTCAGTTAATTATAAAATTTTAAACGAATAAAAAATTAAATGACATGAAAAGAAAGCTTACCATATTAATGATTGCCTCTTTCCTCATGGCCATGGGCAGTATCACAACCTATGCCCAGACGAAGGAAGAGGAGGAGAAGAAAAAGCAGGAGCAGCTAATCCTTGAAAAGAAATTGGAGGCACAGGAGAAAGCACAGGAAGGAAGGGATAGGATTACTATACGTCGAGACGAGCTGGACAAAGCGGTGCGGAAGGCACGTGATGCGTACAGGGAACAATGGAGAGTTGCTGAAACGCCCGGAATTTTTACAGCAGGTACTACAGACCTGGAAGGTATTTATTTCATGGGAGGCTCGCAGAATTCAAGCAGCCTGCAGTTCTCGAAAGTTGTAAAGGAGGCGAGTTTTACAAAAGAGCTGAAATTCGAGATTGAGGAAAATGCAAAAAGAGCATCCATCAATGTCAGCGGCATGTGCGATGAGGGTGAGATACAGATAGTGATCACTATGCCATCAGGGAAGAAATACACCGAGGTGCTGATTGATGAATACGGTTCGGTTAACTGGTCAAAGTCGTTCAGCATAGATGAGGAGAACAGCACCAAAGCAGGAGAATGGGGCTTTAAAGTCACCGCCAGGGACGCTACAGGCACCTTCAGGCTCTCACTGAGGAGCTTTTAATATATACTTTTTTACCTGACTCGTTTTTTAGGCTCCCTCACCGGAGCCTTTTTTTGATCCCCCTTTGAAAGGGGTTGGGGGATGTAATGAAAGGTGAGTCAATCACGAAACCAAATACCGCCGGAGGTAGTGAATAAACCTTAGCCTCAGTCCCAAAATTCTTTCGCCGGAATGGCGAATTAGAATTTCGAGGATCCCCGAAAAAGCCTTGTGCTTTTTCGGGACAATTCAACAATTAATTCGTGCCAGAGGTATACCCTCCTTTTACGCTTTCGACACGGACAGTGTACTTAGTGCCCCCTTTAACAATCCATCTTACCTTTACCGAGCTGTTGCCGGGGATGTTTTGGATCTCTATGCGCTGAGGGTTGTGTTCCTGTTCTTCGCATAAATTATTATCCTCGTCAAGCACTATCATACTGGCTACGACCTCTCCGCCGTCAAGGTAAATATAGTCGGGGGGATCTATTTTGTACTTTATATTCTGTCCTGAATGAGTTGGCATCATCCTGAGATTGGCAATGGTTGCCGTTACCTGCTTTAGTGATCCCTGCATATCTTTTACCTTGATATCCCTTACCACAAGCCTGGGTGTCTGGTAAGCATGATAAAAGCAGAAAGCAGTATTGCGGTGTGCATCTGATTCCAGGAGAAAGCCCGGGTGTATTCTTCCAAAATTTTTATCAAAGCCGCCTATCTCAACCTTGCCGTATACAGGATGATCATATTCTTCCCACGGGATAAAGGCATCTTCAAACAGGAGCAGTTTGTCAAATTTATAACTGTCCCGGCTGTCATCGTGGAACATAAGATGACTGGTCCACAGTTCGTTGGAATAAACAAAGGTTCCCATAAAGCCATACCACCAGTCAACCTCGCCACCATATACAGTATACATGTCTTTCCATATGGTAAGGAAACGGTATCCCGGTATAATTGTCTCACCCATCTCTCCAATGGCATTAATTACCCTTTCATCTTCTCTTGAATAGACTTCCGAACCACCATTTTCAATTGAGGGACCTCTTAGGACCATTCCCCCGGAGTTGTGGTAACTCTGAGCACCTGCTATATTTTTATGTTTTATCCCGAAATCGCGAACAGCCTGGTTTTCGGGAAAGCTGAAAGGGTACTTATCGGCTCCTCTCTGGACATAATCAGGTTCCCAGTTATATCCCCAGTCACGATTGGGATCGTAAGAGCCCTGCCTGTCTTCATTCACTTCACCGTCCCCGTCATTATCGATTCCTTCATAACCCAGCATTTCGTATTCTCCTTTTTCTCCGGGCTCAACACGTATCATATGCCTGGGGTCGGAGGGATCGGCTTTATATTCCCCATACGGATTCTTCCGGCGCATCATTGAAATAATCCCGTCACCGTTTATGTCGTCAAATCCGTCTTCGTCAACCAGGCCGTCCCGGTCATCATCCCTGGGCACCATCCCTGACCGGGGTGAGCTGCCTGTATTGGCTTCGTGCATAAAGTTCTCCCTTGCATCGGGGTTTATGGTAGGAATAATATAAAACACCTTATCATCCAGCAACTCACGTATGAAATCATTCTCATCATACATCTCTGCCAGGTACCATGCTGCATACAATGCCATTTCGGTACCCTGGATCTCGTTGGAATGTATATTACCGTCGATATAATATCCGGGTTTATGATCAGGGTCCTGGTTTTTGTGGTTTGTTACGGTGAGGGCTATAATATCACGACCTTCATATGATTTACCTGCTGATTCCATCTTTACCAGGTCGGGATAAGCTGTTACCAGCCTCTCGCACAGGTCTTTAATACCTGAATAGGTATAATACTTGTTCCAGCTTGCGCTGACTTTAGGATTTACCGGTGTGCCTGCGGCCTTGAAGAACCTTTCATCTTTCTGGGCCTGCAATGATATTGTCATCAGAAATGACAATATGATTATTATTGATCTTTGCATTTTATACATGACTTTATATTTTTCTTTTGTTACCGGACAGTGAAACTGATCTCATCCATTCCGCAAATGACAGCACCGGCTGATATTGTAAAATCGCCGCTGCCGTTTATCAACCAGCTGTATTCACGTGATTCATCAGCTTTAAGCCTTTCACTTATTTCAATTTTTTTCCCGCTCAGCAGCCTGAAGTCAGAGTCAGACTTTATCTCGACTTTTATTTTTCTTACCCACTTAACCTGGTCACCGAGCTGGCTTGCCGTGGCAAATATTCCTTTATTATGGAGGCTGACTGTAATCCTGTGCAGGTTCTTTTCGAGTTTCTCCGTTTTTAAATCCAGCAGTTCAAGTTCAGGACGTAATTTAGCCGCTTCGACAAGGAACTGATAGTTTGATTCAATTACCTCACCGAGGAGATGCTCAGGAGGGTTATACAGTGCAAAAGGTTTTATGCCACCTACTTCAACTGTTTTCCCGGGGAAGTCAGGATGATCTATTTCCTGCCATTCAATAAAGACATCTTCTTCAATATTTTCAGAAGCATATTTAAGGAAGGCAGCTTCCGGCGACATTCCCTTTTCAGCCTGGATCCACCATCCGGGTGTTGAGTAGCTGTATCTTCCGTAGTGATAGTAAGCCCATTCCATGAAGTTACCGGGTTCACGGGTAAATCCGGGAGAGCCCTTATATCCTGTTAGTTCAAGATATTTTCCGGAGAGCAGGGCATTTTGTTCACTGTCTTCAGGGAGTATGTTTTTTATCTTCCTTGACCTTCTCCGCCATTGGCCGGGATCAGGCTCCTGGGTTTCCTGTGACTGTCTTCCGGGCTTGAACGGCTGTCCCAGGTTATCCTGGGGGCCGAATGAAAAGACCGCGAATATATTAAAATGATCATAGAGGAAATCAGCCACCGCCCTTGATTCTTTTTCTGAAGCAGCATGTATGCCGGCATTTTCACCAAATTCCTCGTATTCAAAACTGAAGTTATTGTTGAAATTCACCCCTCCCTGGCTGTCTTCATTGAATTTGCCGTCACTGTCATTGTCTGTACCTTCTGTATACACAATCCAGCTTCCCTGTTCTCCCTTTGACAGATCAGCCTTCCTGAGGAGTCGCTCATCGTCGGGATCAATTATGTAAGAGCCTGTCGGATCCTTAATTCTCATCAATGAGATAAATCCATCACCGTTGAGATCTTCACAGGGGTCTTCATCAATTGTGAAGTCCCTGTCATTATCGGTTGGATTGGCATTAATCAGCCTTTCAGCCATGGGTTTCGAGAAGAAACCAGAAATTGCATCCGGACTGGCATCTGGTATAACATAAAAACTGACCCTTCCCAGAAGGTCTTTGATTTCATCGTTCCCGGAGTTCTTCAAAAGTCGCCCGGCAAAACCCAGAGCTATCTCCCTTCCGGCAGCATATCTTCCGTCAATGCCTCCAATAACAGCTATACCCGGCCTGGTATCAATGTCGCCTGAACCTATGGATAAGGCCTTGATATCTTTTCCGGAATATGTCCTGCCAATCGTTTCGAGCCTGGTTAAGCCAGGATATGATTTGTTCAGATCACCAAGGATATTGTTTATTTCCCCGGGCTCATGGTATTTTGCCTGTGTAAAGGCTATCTCTTCTCCTGTAAAGAATATTAAAAGAGACAGGATAAGGGACTTAATGATTATTTTCATATTAAAATGATTTTTATTGATTTTTTTGAGATCACAATTTAGCAAGTAAATTGCAAAGTTCGATTTTACCAGGGATGCTTTGTTGGGATTTAAGGATAATTAACATTTATCTGTTAGGCTGAGGGTAAAGCTGAGGCTAAGGCTCCGCCTTCGCTGGAGCAAGTCTTCAGACTCGTGCCCATTTGCCGCCGAGCTCACAGCACTCACCCCTAAAATATAAATACGCAACACTTGGCGGATTGTGTTGTTATATATTAAATTTGTCTTATAAAGCAATTCAGATGAAACGTCTATTTATCCTTATTCTTTTTACTTTTTTCCTGTGGGGATGTAAGACTGAAACCGGTGACCGGGAATTAAAGGTAATAACGGTAAGCATTGAGCCTTTCAGATTCTTTACTGAGACTGTTGCAGGCGATATTTACAGTATAAATGTCATTGTTCCGCCCGGTGCCAGCCCGGCTACCTATGAGCCTCCGCCTGCAGTAATAAGGGGCATAAATAATTCAGACCTTATGATAATAAATGGTTATCTTGGGTTTGAGATGGCATGGATGGACAGGATTAGGGGTCTGAACGAAGAGTTGAAGGTTCTGCGACTTGCTGAATCGCAGGAACTGATAGCTGCCGACAGCCACAGGCATGGTGATATTACTCATTATACAGGGGTTGATCCGCATTTCTGGCTTTCTCCTCAGCGTGCCCTGATCATGGCAGGAGAAATAAAAGATTTCCTGGTGGCAAATGACCCGGAAAATACTGAAACATACAACACAAACTATCTCAGGCTTGTCAGCATAATAAAGGAAGCGGATGATTACCTGAAGACATTGTTCAGCGATGCCGGCAATAAGGCGTTTATGATATACCACCCTTCATTAACTTACCTGGCCTTTGATTACGGACTTGACCAGATACCGGTTGAAACAGAGGGCAAGGAACCATCGCCATCGGAACTTAAGAAGCTTATTGATGAGGGAAAGGAAAAAAATATAAGGGCAATATTTGTACAGCGTGAATTTGACAGAAAAAATGCTGATATTATTGGAAAAGAAATTGGGGCCGAAACGGTTGTAATTGATCCCCTTGGAAGGGACTGGCTCCAATCGGTTAAGGATATAGCTGAGAATATAAGCGGGAAACAGAATAATTAATTAAATTATGTCAACACTAATTGAGCTGAAAAACATAAGCGCATCCTATAATGGTGATCCTGTGCTCGAAAATGTCAACTTCAGCATCAGGGAGGGAGACTTTATCGGGGTTATCGGCCCTAACGGGGGAGGTAAGACAACCCTCCTGAAAGTAATACTGGGATTGATAAAGCCCACAGCGGGTGAGGTGGTATATAACAGGGAAAAGCTAAAGAAGAACAGGATAGGTTACCTGCCGCAGATAGCTGAAGGTGATATTAACTTCCCGGTGTCAGTTAAAGATGTGGTTTTATCAGGACTGATGATAATCAAGGGCCATAGCGCACGGATGAGCAGTGAAGACAGGAAAAAAGCGGATTATGTGCTTCAGGAACTTGGTATCCACCATTTAAGCAATAAATCGCTTAATAAGCTTTCAGGAGGTGAATTACAGAGGGCATATCTGTGCCGGGCACTTATCGGGTCACCAAAATTATTACTCCTGGATGAACCAGGCAATTTCGTAGATACCAGCTTTGAACAGGGATTTTACGAGATATTGAAGGATCTGAATGAAACTGTAACAATAATGATGGTATCACATGATGTCGGGACAATATCAACCTATGTTAAGAGTTTTGCCTGTGTGAACCGTAAATTGCATTATCACGATTCGGGACGTATTACCACCGAACAGTTGAAAGCCTATGATTGTCCCATCCAGTTGATTGCCCACGGGGATGTACCACACACTGTATTAAAAAGACATTGATATGTTTGCAAGCTTTTTTGAATATGATTTTTTGTTTAAAAGCCTGCTGGCAGTCTTGTTCGGGAGTATAACAGCCGGCATCGCAGGATCCTATATAGTTGCAAAAAAAATGGTCTTCCTCTCCGGAGGCATAACCCATTCAAGCTTCGGGGGCATAGGAATAGCATATTTCATTGGCATGAGCCCGGTCCTGGGGGCTGCCTGTTTTGGTGTGGCATCGGCACTGGGTATACAGTATATGGCATCAAAGCAGAAGGTGAGTGAGGATTCAGCCATTGGTTTTCTGTGGGCCTTCGGTATGGCTCTGGGGATAATCTTTGTTTACCTGACGCCGGGGTATACACCTGACCTGATGAGTTACCTGTTCGGCAGCATACTCACAATACACAATACCGATCTGATTGCCCTGGCCATCCTGGCACTTATCCTCTTGTTCTTCTTTATGAGATACTACCGCTTAATATTGTATGTAGCCTTTGATGAGGGCTATGCCAGGACCTTTTCTTCACGGGTTGACCTGTTCAAATACTTGCTTATCATACTGGTGTCACTGGTTATAGTATTAAATATCAGGATTGCAGGAGTTGTGCTCGTGCTTTCGCTGCTTACAATACCTCCGAATATAGCTCTGTTGTTTACGGGGAATTTCGCTAAAATGATCATTATTTCAATAATAGCCGGTTTTATCGGGATGCTGTCCGGATTTGTGGCCTCGTGGTATCTTAATATTCCCACCGGGGCTACAATAATTTTTACACTTGTACTTCTGTGGGTGATAAGCAGGATAGTGACAAGGAGGAGATGGGAATGAAAAGATATTAAGAACAATAAAGAATATTTAACAAGTAAGAACTGAATTATGAAATACGATTTAATTGTAGTAGGCTCCGGTCCAGGAGGATATGTGGCAGCAATAAGGGCTGCACAGCTTAAAATGAATGTGGCAGTGGTTGAAAAGGCTGAACCGGGAGGTGTATGCCTCAACTGGGGATGCATACCCACCAAATCTTTGCTTAAGAGTGCAAAAGTGTATGACTATGTTAAACATGCCGGGGACTATGGCGTAAGCATCGACGGGAAGGCCTTCCCAGACCTCGGAAAAATGGTTGAAAGAAGCAGATCGGTTGCCGAGGGGATGAGCAGGGGTGTACAGTTTCTGTTTAAAAAGAATAAGATTGAATTAATAAAAGGCTATGCGAAACTGGGTAAAAAAGGAATGGTGGAAGTAACTGACGATGAAGGGAAAAAGGAATACAATGCTGACCATATTATCCTTGCAACAGGGGCCAGGGCCAGCGAACTGCCAAAGGTGAAAATCGACGGGAAAAAAGTGATAGGCTACCGGGAAGCAATGACACTCAGGGAGAAACCAGGCTCGATGATAGTGATTGGATCGGGGGCCATAGGCAGTGAATTTGCACATTTTTATAATTCTATAGGAACAGAAGTCACACTGGTGGAATTTCTTCCTGCAGTGGTGCCCAATGAAGATAAAGAAGTGTCACGACAGCTCGAACGATCATTTAAGAAGGCCGGCATGAGGGTACTTACATCTTCAAGCGTTGAAGAAGTTGACACAAGCGGGGAAAAATGCCTTGCAAGCGTTAAAACAAAGAAGGGGGTGGAGGAGATTGAAGCCGATATTGTACTGTCGGCAGTGGGTGTGAAAACCAATATCGAAGACCTTGGGCTGGAGGAAGCAGGGGTGAAAACCGCAAAGGGCAAAATCATGGTTGATGAATATTACAGGACAAATGTCGAGGGTGTCTACGCCATTGGAGATATAGTACATGGTCCGGCACTGGCACACGTGGCATCAGCCGAAGGTATTATCTGTGTTGAAAAGATAGCGGGTAAAGAAGTTGAACCTCTCGATTATAATAATATACCCGCCTGTACCTATACCAGCCCCGGGGTGGCTTCGGTAGGCTATACCGAAGAAGAGGCAAAGGAGAAAGGTTATGAGCTGAGGGTTGGCAAATTCCCATTTACTGCAAGTGGGAAAGCATCGGCCGAGGGAGCAAAGGAAGGCTTTGTCAAACTTGTATTCGATGCAAAATACGGGGAATTACTGGGAGCCCATATGATAGGCTCAGGGGTAACTGAAATGATTTCAGAGATCGTTGTTGCAAGGAAGCTGGAAACCACAGCCCATGAAATAATCAAAGCTGTGCACCCTCATCCCACCATGTCGGAAGCTATCATGGAAGCAGCAGCGGCTGCCTATGATGAAGTGATACACCTTTAATCTGGAATATTGGAATATTCCATTTATGTAAACGCAACCTATACATCCTCTTTTTCATCTATTCTTTGGTGGAAGTGTAGCAGGTATATTTTCCGGATCTGATAATTTATTTCTATATTTAGATTCTAAAAAGAAATAAGTTGCCGGAACTGAAGAAAATAATCAGGGGCTGCCTGGGAGGCAATAAGCGTGACCAGGAATTGCTGTACCGGAGATACTCTGCAAAACTTTACGGAGTAAGCCTTCAGTATTCCGTCTCCTATGATGAGGCCAGGGATGTGCTGCAGGAGAGCTTCATAAAGATTTATACCAGCCTGCATACTTTCAACGGCGATGGTTCTTTTGAAGGATGGATGAGGCGTATTGTGGTTAATACGGCTCTGGAAAAACACCGTAACAGGTATTACCTGAGCAAGGTGGATGAACCGGGTTTCGAAAATGGTTCCTTACCCGAACTTGTAGCTGAAGATATTTCGGAAATGGAAACAGAAGACCTGCTCAATTTCATAATGGAATTGCCGCCTAAGTACAGAATGGTGTTTAACCTCTATGCACTTGAGGGATATACCCATAAGGAAATATCGAAGATGCTGAATATTTCCGAAGGGACATCAAAGTCGAACCTGTCAAGAGCCAGGGGCATTCTTCAGAAAAAAGTTGAAATCCACCTTGGAATAAAGAAGAGGATGAATGGTTAAGAGTGATTCACATATTGATGTTATATTCAGGGACAGGTTGTACAACACTGAAATACTCCCTCCTGCATCTGTTTGGGATAATATTGAACCCTATATAAGAAAAAGAAACAATAAAGGCCTGTTTTTTAAAATAGCTGCTGGTATTGCCCTGCTTACATCTCTGGGACTGATGGGCTACTTTTTTGCCGGTAATCTTACAAATAATGACAGGAATCCCGCACTTGCCGCTTCTGAATATAAGCTTTCAGCACTGTTCGAGCCGTCTTATATTGATATACCCGTTGACAGCCGTGCTAATTCATCTCTTTCTGAAAACAAACTAATTGCTGATGCAGGCAAGGACGGGCTTTCACCCCTGGCAACGACAGTTACTGAGGGTGAAAACAGGGAAAGCGGTACGGGAATAAAACACCGGGAGATTGAAGTGCAAAATGAAAGAATAACAAGGACCGCACTGAGGTTTGCCGATGCTCCGGCTGATGTTCCTGCCAGGACCGTGACTGATAATGTCCTGGTAACAGATATAATGCCTGTTGAGCTTGCCGATGAAGGTAAAAAGAAGAGGTGGGAAGTGGGAGCAAGGATTTCTCCAACATATCTCTCCAATAATCTGAAAACGGCTAATGATGTTTTAAGACAGGTTAATGATAATGAAAGCCCTGTATTATCATATACGGGAGGCTTTAGCCTGAACTATAAGATGACTGGCAGGCTAAGCATTCAGACAGGTCTTTATTACTCGTCACTGGGTCGTGATGTTAACGGCGTTGTATCCTACTCGGGCTTCAAGCCCTTTGCCAGTTCAAAAAGCGGAGTAATCTTCGATGTCGAAACAAGCTCCGGAACTATCACTTCAACAAACCGGGATATTTACCTGTCCGATAATGCAGGCAACAGGATAGAAGGGTACTATTCAGTTGATAACTTCGATCCCTTAAAATCCAGCCTGATACCTTTTGGTGACCAACTGAGGCAAAATTTTGAATATCTCAGGATTCCTCTGATCATAAGCTACAAAATAATAGACAGGAAACTTGATTTCAATATACTTGGTGGAATGTCTTATAACTTCCTGATAGGAAACCAGACCTGGGCTATAAATGATGCCGGTTCAAAGGTACTGCTCGGATCAACTGATGGTGTCGACAACCTGCTGCTGTCAAGCTCCCTGGGAATGAGCATGGAATATGAACTGAGCGAGCGTTTTTCATTTAACCTTGAACCCGAAGTAAGATATTTCCTGAATACTGGCGGCGATCTGGGTTCAGGAAATCCCTATACCTTCGGTATTTTTTCAGGGATGCAGTTCAAATTCTGAAAAAACTTCCTAAATCATTAATGAGTTAAGGTTGTGTAGGCAAAATCATTAACTTTGCATACCTGTTAATATGATGTTTCAATGCGCGAAGAAGAATTGTTGTAATCCTGGCGTGTTGCCGGTAATTGTTTGATTATAAAATATATGTGATATGCAGAAGAAGTGGGGAGCAAAGATTCTTGCCGTAATTGGAGGGCTGGCTCTGGTATTTGTACTTATAGGGTTGATACAGGAAAATAATAATGATGTTGAAAGGTGGGCAGAAGGACCCGAGAAGAATTTACAGCAAATAATCTCATTCGAGTTGCCTGATTCATTGTACTTCGCCGGGGAAAGGGTCCCGCTTGAGAATTTTGACACACGTGAAAGCCTCGACAGGGAACTTAATTCAAATGCTTACTTTCATTCCTCAACACTCTTGCTCATCAAAAGATCGCATCGCTACTTCCCTGTAATTGAGCCTATTCTGAAAGAATACGGCATACCTGACGATTTTAAATACCTGGCAGTGGCCGAAAGCAACCTTACAAATGCTGTTTCACCGGTTGGGGCAACTGGTTTCTGGCAATTTATGCCTTCAACGGCCAAAGAATACGGACTGGAAATAAATAAGGAAATCGATGAACGCTATCACCTTGAAAAATCAACCGGGGCAGCCTGCAGGTATTTCCTGAAATCCTATGAGAAGTACGGCAACTGGACTATGGTGGCGGCCGCATACAACAGGGGCTCAAATGGAGTTGACAGGCAGATAGAAATACAGGAACAGAATAATTATTACGATCTTCTGCTGCCTGAAGAAACATCAAGGTACCTCTTCAGGATACTGGCATTTAAAACCATCTTCAGTCAACCCGCTAAATATGGTTTTGTTATTCCTGAAGAGCACCTTTACCCTCCCGTGGAATATATCACCGTGAACATTGACACTACTGTTAACAGTTTTGCCAGCTTTGCTGCCGTGTTCGGAACCAATTACAAAATACTTAAGGCCTTAAACCCATGGCTCAGGCAACCCTACCTTAACAACAGTTCGGGTGAATCATACGAGATAAAAGTGCCTGTTGCGGGTGCACGGACAAAGGTATATGAATAATAGTGAAAGAGAAAGAAAGGATATACGAGGACAGCGTCTGCATAAGAGGAGCCAGGGTACATAATCTTAAGAATATAGATCTTGATATCCCCAGGGATAAACTCGTGGTTATAACCGGATTAAGCGGAAGTGGGAAATCTTCCCTTGCTTTTGATACCATATATGCAGAAGGCCAGAGAAGATACCTGGAAACTTTTTCAGCTTATGCCCGTCAATTCCTGGGAGGAATGGAAAGACCCGACGTGGATAAGATAACCGGACTCAGTCCCGTTATCTCCATCGAACAAAAATCAAGCAATAAGAATCCCCGTTCTACTGTTGGTACCATTACGGAGATATACGATTACCTGCGACTCTTATATGCCAGGGCAGCCGATGCCTATTCATATGCCACGGGTGAAAAAATGGTGAGGTATACTGATGACCAGATAATTGAACTCATTAAGGAAAAATATCCGGATAAAAAACTCTATTTCCTTGCCCCGGTGGTCAAAGGCCGGAAGGGGCACTATAAAGAACTATTTGAACAACTCAGACGCAAGGGATTTCTCAATGTAAGAGTAAACGGTGAGATTACCGAGTTGAAAACGGGCATGAAACTAGACCGTTATAAGACACACTTCATAGAGATAGTGGTTGATAAATTCATCCCGTCAAAGGTTAATGAAAAACGATTGCGCGATTCAATACTCTTTGCCCTCGACCAGGGAGATGGGGTGATGATGATTCTTGTTGCCGACGAGAATGAACCATCCTTTTTCAGCAGGTTCCTCATGTGCCCTTCAACCGGTATTTCATATAATGAACCCGCGCCCCATACCTTCTCGTTTAATTCCCCTCAGGGTGCATGCCCGACATGTAACGGGCTGGGAGTGGTGAGTGAAGTGGATGTTAAGAAGATAATCCCTGATGATAAATTAAGTATAAGAAAGGGAGGTATTGAGCCCATAGGCAAATACCGTAATATGTGGATATTCTGGCAGCTTGAAGCGATTGCCGGCAAGTATGGATTCAGCCTTGACACCCCGATAAGGAACATACCGGAAGAGGCTCTCAATACTATACTCCATGGATCGGATGAGGTGCTTAAACTGTCAAATACTCCACTTGGCCTGACTTCCAACTACTTTCTTACTTTCGAAGGAGTGATAAATTATGTGGGGAACCAGGAAGCCATAAATGGTAACCGGGAAAATAACAGGTCAAAAAGTAATTATATATATTACAGGACATGCCCGGAATGCAATGGTACAAGGCTAAGGAAGGAAGCACTGCATTACAGGCTGGGTGGAAAGAACCTGGGTGAGCTTTCTTTTATGGATATCAGGGAACTGGCAGAATTTATCGATAAACTTGAACCAAAACTGAGTGAGCGCCAGAAGAAAATTGCCTCGGAAGTGCTCAAGGAAATACGTTCAAGAATTGGCTTCCTCCTGGATGTAGGACTCGACTACCTTTCACTTATCAGGGGGGCAAGGACGCTGTCGGGCGGTGAGAGTCAGAGGATAAGGCTTGCTACACAGGTAGGATCGCGATTGGTGAATGTTTTGTATATCCTGGACGAGCCAAGCATTGGACTGCACCAGAGAGATAACAGGAGACTTATCGACTCGCTGAAACAGCTGCGCGACAGCGGTAATTCTGTAATTGTTGTTGAGCACGACCATGAAATGGTATTATCTGCAGATTACATAGTTGATATGGGACCCATGGCAGGAAGAAACGGAGGTTCAGTGGTGGCTGAGGGAACACCTGAAGAGGTCAGTAAGACGGATTCACTTACCGGTTTGTATCTTTCAGGAAAGAAAAAGATTGAAGTACCGGAAAAAAGAAGATCCGGAAATGGTAAAACTCTTGGGATATCAGGTGCAAAAGGCCATAACCTGAAGAATATTAACCTGTCATTCCCGCTTGCCACCTTTATCTGTGTTACTGGTGTATCCGGAAGTGGAAAGTCATCACTCATTAATCAGACCCTGCATCCTGCCCTTGCTGCAAAACTGCATCGGTCGGGCAAAGCCTCCTTGCCTTTCGAAAAGATAGAAGGTCTTGAAAATATCGACAAGGTGATTGAGGTTGACCAGAGTCCCATAGGCAAAACACCACGATCGAACCCGGCAACATATACCGGTGTTTTCACCGATATAAGAAAGCTCTTTGAACAAACAACAGAAGCCAGAATAAGAGGCTTTAAGGCCAGCAGATTCTCATTTAACGTTAAAGGAGGCAGGTGTGAAGGTTGCCAGGGTGCCGGGCTTAAGACAATAGAAATGAACTTCCTGCCCGATGTCCATGTTCTGTGCACCGAATGCAACGGTAAAAGATACAACAGGGAGACACTGGAAGTTAAATATAAGGGTAAGTCAATAAGTGATGTCCTTGATATGACAATTAATTCATCAGTCAGGCTGTTTGAAAATATACCATCCATATATAAGAAACTGAAGACCTTACAGGATGTTGGCCTTGGATATATCAGGCTGGGACAGCCTTCAACCACACTCTCCGGAGGAGAGTCGCAGAGGGTTAAACTGGCAGCTGAACTGGCAAGGAAGGATACGGGCCGCACCCTCTATATACTGGATGAACCAACCACAGGATTGCATTTTGAGGATGTCAGGGTGCTGCTGTGTGTGCTGAACAGGCTGGTCGACAGGGGTAACACAGTAATAGTGATAGAGCATAATATGGATGTTATCAAAATGGCAGATTTTATCGTGGATATGGGAGTGGAAGGGGGTAAAAATGGTGGTGAGATTGTTTTCGCGGGCATACCGGAGGAGCTGGCAAAAAATGATGTCAGCTATACGGGTAAGTATCTGAAGGCAGAGCTGACCTGACGGTGTGGATCCAGGGAGCAAGGACGGGCCCGGGTCACAAAAAAATAATACAATCCCCCGGAACCCGTGGTGAGTGAATCTAAAACAAGATTAGATATTATTTATTATTTTTAAACATTATGGAAAAAGAACAAGATCTGGTTCAGAATGCTTTTCAGAATAAGACATGGAATGAAATACAGGCAATGGACTCATGGAGGGTCTTTAAGATTATCTCCGAGTTTGTTGAAGGATTCGAAAAACTGGCCAGGATAGGCCCCTGTGTCTCGCTCTTTGGTTCGGCACGGACAAAGCCCGGTAACAAGTATTACTCACTGGCAGAGGAAATTGCATATAAACTTACCAATAAGGGCTACGGTGTGATTACCGGGGGAGGGCCCGGGATAATGGAGGCGGCAAACAAGGGGGCTTCAAGGGGCATGGGCAAATCGGTTGGAATTAATATCGACCTGCCCTTTGAACAGAAACCAAATGATTATATCGATTCTGATAAACTTATAACCTTCGATCATTTTTTTGTAAGGAAAGTGATGTTTATGAAATATGCCCAGGGCTTTATAGTACTTCCGGGGGGCTTTGGAACCTTTGATGAATTATTTGAGGCAATTACTTTGATACAGACAAAAAAGATAGGGAAATTTCCAATTATAATGGTTGGAAAAAAATACTGGGCCGGACTTATTGACTGGATTAAAGAAACTATGCTCAGGGAGGAGGCAAATATTTCTGATGAAGACCTCAAACTGTTCAATGTAGTTGATACAGCCGATGAAGCAGTTAACCTGATTGATGCCTTCTATTCAAAGTATCTTCTCAGTCCAAACTTCTAAATTTAATCTTATGCGCTACCCTGCCGTTATAATACTGATGTTTTTTTACTCCTTCAATGCTCTTTCACAGGATAAATCAATAAATGTAATTACCCAGCCTGCATGGCCTCCCGGCAGTTATGTTCCTGTCAGGATTGAAATACGAAATGACGGCCTCTATGAATTTGCCAGGTTTTACCAGGATCTTCCCCAGGGATTTTCTGTCAGAAGCGGTGAAACTGCAGGAGCTGACTTCTACTGGGAAAATAACCAGGTGAATTTTGTATGGGTGAAAATGCCGAAAGATAAAATTATAAGGATAAGTTACCTGGCAAAGGCTGATGAAGCCCTGAAAGGCTCATTCAGACTCGGTGGGACACTCAATTGTGTTATTGAGGGTGATTCCCGGAAAACAGTTGAGTTCGGGCCGGTGACAATAAGGCTTGACAGGAATGCCATTGTAGAAGAAAACCTTGAAGAATTTAACAGGGAAGAAGCCGCTGCTGTTAACGCTATCCCGATCGATACGCTCATAAAGAAGGAATTGTCACAGAAGGTTGAGTTCAGGGTCCAGGTGGCTATCTCATCGGAGCACCTTACAAAGCCGGAGCTTGAAAAAAGGATAGCATGTCCCCTGAAATACGATATTAAAGTACTGAAAACGGGCAATATGTATAAATACCAGAATGGAGCTTTTCCGAACTATAAGGAAGCATCGGCTTACCTTGCCGGTCTTAAAAGTCAGGGAGTCAATGATGCTTTTCTTGTTGCATACCGGGGTGATGAGCAAATATCAATAAGCCTGGCAAGAACACTAACAGAATAATTACAGCTTCAGTTTCCTGTCAATCTCCCTCTGGGCATCCTTCCTCTTCAGGCTCTCCCTCTGGTCATATTCCTTTCTACCCTTAGCCAGGGCTATCTCCGCTTTTGCCAGTCCCCGATCATTAATGAAAAGCTTCGTCATGATTATGGTAAGACCACTTTCCTTTATCTTTCTTTCCAGCTTTCTTAATTCCTTCCTGTGCAACAGCAGCTTCCTCTCACGGCGTGGTTCGTGATTATTAATATTGCCCCAGTAATATTCGGATATGTTCATGCCGGTAACATATAATTCACCATTCCTGAACCTGCAGAATGAATCAACAAGGCTAGCCTTACCGGCCCTGATGGATTTTATTTCAGTTCCCGTGAGCTGTATGCCTGCAATATAGGTATCGATGAACAAATAATCATGCGACGCCTTTTTGTTCTTAATAAGCACATTATGTTGCTTTCCCCTTTTCATATACTGCCTGCAAATGAAAAATATAAACCCTCAAGCAGGGACCGGCTAAGCCAGCTTATGGCAAAATAAAATGTTATAACCGTCATCAAAGCTACAATAAAGTATCTTAATAAACTTCTCCTGCCCAAATTTTCAACAGAGTTAAGCCCGGCATATACAATATAGGCACCATAAAGACCCAGCAGATTAAGCAATTCCAGTTCGGGCAGAAACCTTGTAATTATTACCGTAATGTACAATGGTGTAAATGAATATGATACAAGCTTAAAATTAAAAGCATAGTCTTTATGTTGTATAAAAGCAACTGAAATCTCATTGAGGGCCCAGGAAGAAAGGAAAACAGTCAGGTAAAAGCAAAAAAATTGTTTAAGGGCCCTGATAACAGGGAACAATACTGATAGGCCCGTGGGATTATAAATAAGTGAACCTGCAAAAGCAGAGAGCGATATCAGGATTAGAACGGGGATAAGGAAGGAGTTATGTACCGTTTTTACAGACCTGTTTTCCTTTCTTATCGTTTCCCATGCTCTGACCGGGTGTAAAATAATATACTTTGCCCTGTCCCTGAGCATTCTTAGGTCGACCATAACATTGTATTTTTCAAAGCCACAAAAATAACTAATTTTAGGGAAACAATTCAGGGATGATAGCCCGCAGCCATGATATTATAGTAATAACCGGACCTACGGCTTCAGGGAAAACGAGATTTGCAGCCCTTCTTGCTTCACAGCTGGGAGGTGAAATAATCAGTGCCGATTCAAGGCAGGTTTACCGCGGAATGGATATAGGCACGGGTAAGGATTATGATGACTATGTAGTTGACGGGCTGAAAGTACCCTCTCATCTTATCGACATTGCTGACCCGGGGTATAAGTATAACGTATTTGAATACCAGCGCGATTTTCTTGAAGTGTACAACAGGCTTAAAAAAAGGGATATCATTCCTGTGGTCTGCGGAGGCTCAGGTATGTACCTCGATAGCATAATAAGCGGGTATAAGCTTATTAAAGTGCCTGTGAATAAGGAATTGAGAGACAGGCTTGAGCATAGGACGATGGAAGATCTGATAGAAATACTTTCATCCTATAAAGATATACATAACAAAACCGATATTGATACCCGCAAAAGAGCTATCAGGGCTATCGAGATTGCAGAGTATTACAGGGACAATGCCGGTTCAGAGGATGAATTCCCCCGGATGAAACCTTTAATACTGGGAATATTTACCGACAGGGCTACCAGGAGAAGGAGGATAAGCGAAAGGCTTGATTCTAGGTTAAAATCGGGCATGATTGAAGAGGTAAGGGGCCTGCTTGAAGGGGGTGTGTCACCTGATGATCTGGTGTATTATGGCCTCGAGTATAAGTATATAACCTATTACTTGCAGGGAAAGATCAGCTATGATGAGATGAAACAGGGTCTGGAAACAGCCATTCACCGCTTCGCCAAAAGGCAGATGACCTGGTTCAGGGGAATGGAACGACGGGGAATCAAGATCCAATGGATTGATGGGGAGCTGGATAATAAAATAAAGCTGCAAAAAGCACTGCGTTTTCTTGAAGACTAAGAGACTAAGCACTTCATCTCTCAGTCGCTTAATCTCTCAATCACTTCGTCTCTATTTCAAGTAGGTATCCAGCCACTCAAAAAATTCTCTCTGCCATATAACGGCATTCTGCGGGCTGGTGACAAAATGTGTTTCATCGTGGAAGAACAGCAGTTTGCTGGGGACACCTTTCAGCTGAGCCGCAGTGAATGCTTCCAGGCTCTGGGTATAGGGTATCCTGTAGTCATGTTCACCGACTATTATCATAATGGGGGCTGTCCACCTGTCAACATAGAGGTGAGGCGAATATTTATAGCCTGCGGGTTTGGGCTCTTCCCAGTATGGTCCGCCTATATCCTTGTTGGGGAACCATAGTTCTTCGGTTGAACCATACCAGCTTTCTATATTGAACATTCCGCAATGAGATATCAGCGCCTTGAACCTCCCTTCATGTATTCCCGCAAGGTAAAAAACCGAATAGCCACCATAACTGGCGCCCACTGCTCCCAGTCTTTCTTCGTCAATGTAGGGTTCAGCAGCCATATAATCAATGGCATCGAGGTAGTCCTGCATGTTTTTACCACCGTAATCGCCGGATATCTGCTCTCTCCACTCTGAGCCGAAACCTGAATTTCCTCTCCTGTTGGGAGCTACCACTATATATCCATTGGCAGCCATCATCTGGTAATTCCACCGGTACGACCAGCTCTGGCCGAGAGGTCCCTGGGGGCCCCCTTTGCAATAAAGGAGTGCCGGGTATTGCTTTGAAGGATCAAAGTCAGGGGGATATATTATCCACATCTGCAGGTCTTTACCGTCACTTGTTTTGATGTACCGTTCTTCAGTCTCTCCCATTTTTATATGGTCGGAAATATGTCCGTTAACAGAACTTATGATGTTCATATCTCCGGAGGCTGCAGAAAGGATGGCTATTTCGGTGGGCATCGACATTGATTGTATCCCCGTAATAATTTGATCTCCCTGTACGGCGACAGGGCTGTAATCATACTTGCCACTGCTTACCTGGTTTATTTCACCCGAGGACAGATCAATATTAAAGATCTGGGCTGTACCGAGGTAGGGACTTGAAAAATATATGGTCCCGCCATCGGATGACCACCTGATATTCCCGATATTATAATCCCAGCCTTCCGAAGGCCATGATATTGATTGTTCAGAAAAGTCATATATAAATAGACGTTCAAGATCTGCTTCATAACCGTCTTCCTCCTGGCTCTGCCATGCAAGCTTGGAACCGTCGGGGCTGAATACCGGGTAATGGTCAAATCCTTCATTTCCTTCACTGATATTAATTGTGCTTTCAGTGTCTGTGTCATAGAGGTAGATATCGGTATTTGTGCTTATGGCTTCTTCCTTGCCGCGAAGCTTTTTACTTGTATATGCAATCTTTTTCCCGTCAGGGCTCCAGCTTATTTCGCCTTCATCGAACCATGGTGCCGTAGGAGATTCATATTTCTGTCCTTCCATTATATCCTTTATCCCTGTAACTGATTCACCGTCAAAGAATGCAATAAAAACATGGCTGTATGAATAGTCATGCCAGTAATTCCAGTGTCTGAACATGAGATCATCAATAATCCTCATGTCAGCCAGGGGCATACCATGTTTCTCATTGGGAGTCTGATCAAGTTTCACCCTCCGGGTAAAATAGATCATATTGTCCTGGGGTGATATGGAATAGGTCTCAAAATTTTCGAGGTTTTTAACTTTCTTCTTCCCGCTACCGTCGGGGTTCATTGTCCACAGTGCACCCTGGCTGGCAAATGCTATCTTATCACCATCCATTATCCATGAGGGTGAGTTTCCTCCCTTATCCGTCAGCTGTCTTATTTCACCGCCATCAGAGGGGATTGAAAAGATATTTGTTCTTCTCGCTTCATCAGCCAGGTTGTATTCTGTTAATGTAAAGAGTACTGTTTTACCGTCGGGAGACGGGCAAATACTGCCCATTCTCCGGAACTTCCATAAAATTTCCGGGGTCATAATTCCCCCTTCAATTTCCTCTGCGCTAAGCCGGAGGTCAAAAATAGCCTGTTTTTCCTTTTCAGTTGTTTTGCAGGAATAAGTGGCAAGCACCAGTATGAATGATGCTGCAAGAATATAAAAACGATTCATATATTAAGTTTTGGGTTTAAGTGCTTCTTTTATTTTTTCGCTCAGTTCATCAAGCAGCTCGGGGTTATCGAGCAATATCTGCTTCACCGCTTCCCTTCCCTGTCCCAGCTTTGTGTCACCATAGCTGAACCACGATCCGCTTTTGGTGAGTATATTATTTTCAATACCCATATCAATTATTTCGCCGGTACGGCTGATCCCTTCGCCATACATTATGTCGAATTCGGCTTTACGGAAGGGGGGAGCCAGCTTATTTTTCACAACCTTAACTCTTGTACGGCTGCCGATAATATCTTCACCTTCTTTTATCTGGCTGATCCTTCGTATGTCGAGCCTTACCGAGGCATAGAATTTCAGGGCATTTCCCCCTGTTGTTGTTTCGGGGTTACCGAACAAAACACCTATTTTTTCCCTCAGCTGGTTTATGAAGATACAACAGGTATGCGTTTTACTGATATTTGCCGTCAGCTTGCGCAATGCCTGTGACATGAGACGTGCCTGCAGTCCCATTTTTGAATCACCCATTTCCCCCTCAATTTCTGCTTTTGGAGTGAGGGCAGCCACAGAATCAATAACCACAATATCAAGGGCACCTGATCGTATAAGGTGGTCGGCGATCTCAAGTGCCTGTTCCCCATTGTCGGGCTGGGAGATAAGGAGGTTATCTATGTCAACTCCCAGTTTTTCAGCATAAAACCTGTCAAAGGCATGTTCAGCGTCAAGGATGGCAGCAACACCTCCTGCCTTTTGCGCCTCGGCAATAACCTGTATTGCAAGTGTGGTTTTCCCCGAAGCTTCCGGTCCGTATATCTCGGTAACCCTTCCCCTCGGGATGCCTCCTATGCCAAGAGCCATATCAAGGCCAACCGATCCTGTACTTATTGACCTTACGTCCTGTACAGCCTGGTCGCCCAGTTTCATTATTGTGCCTTTACCAAAATCTTTTTCTATTTTGCCTATGGTTATCTCCAGGGCTTTAAGCTTGTCCTTATTGATCTCTTTTTTTTCGTTACTCATACTATTGAATTGGCTTGTTTGGTTTATTATTCGTATAGTTTGTATATCTGTTCAGCATGTTTCTTGGTGTCAACTTTCTTTATTACTTCCTCAATATTTCCTTCTTCATTGATAATGAAAGTTGTACGGAGTACTCCCGTGAATGACTTCCCGTACATCTTTTTTTCACCCCATGTTCCGTATTCCGACATTATTTTCTTCCCGGGATCGGCTATCAGCGGGAAGGGAAGATTATGCTTATCAGCGAATTTCTGATGTGATTTATCCGAATCGGGACTAATTCCAACCACCGCAAATCCCTTTTCGATAAGATCGTTGTAGTTATCCCTCAGGTTGCATGCTTCATCCGTGCATCCGGGAGTGTTATCCTTCGGGTAAAAATAGAGTACCAGTTTTTTCCCTTTATAATCGTCAAGACTTATTTTGTTGCCGTTTTGATCATTGCCTTCAAAAAAAGGGGCCTTCTGGCCTGCTTCAGGTTCTTTCATTATTACAAAATAATTTTTATATTAAACGTAAATTTACGAAGTTTGAGTCGTATATTGAAACAAAATATGTAATTGTTATTAACAACAATTATGGAACAGAAGTGGTTGAAGAATAGCACAGGGAAATTACTGGCGTCATTACTTACTTTAATAATAATTTCCTGCATAAATGCCGGGGGCCAGGACCCGGATTTTAATCCTGACAGGACTGTTGCTGAGAGGGCATTTGATAATGAGGATTACACTACTGCACTGAAGCATTATAAAGCTCTTTCAGCAAGTTTCAGGGCCGATCCCGTGTATAAGTACTATACCGGTGCCTGCATGGTAAATCTGAAGCAGGAGCCGGGTGAAGCAGCAAATATTCTTAAGGAAGCCATAGGCGGTTCATCGGCGATCAGGTCTGTGCCTGCTAAGGCCTGGTATTACCTTGGCAGGGCTTATCAGTTGAACGGGGACTTTGATCCTGCCATTGATGCCTACGACACATACCGGAAACTGGCACGCAGGAGAGAAGTGAGAGAGCTGGGTATTGATGCACTTATTTCTGAATGCCGGGTCAAAACCGGCAACCTTGAAGCAGAAAGAGTAAAAACAGATGCGGGAGAAGAAGAGTTTGTCATAGCGGTTGACGAATATATTGAACCGGTGGCAGATACATCGCGTGACGCCGTGGAGCAGCCTCCGGGGCCTGGTTCGGAGTACGAAAGACTGGCAAGGGAGGCCCTTGAATATCAATTCAGGGCCGACTCGGTACTGCGGCTTGCCGACAGGTACAGATCGACCCTCCCGGACCTTTCAGAGGAGGACAGACAGTCGGTGAGGGCTAAAATACTGTCACTTGAAAAGGCCGGATTTGAACTCCAGAGAACCGCTGATCAAAAATACGGTGAGGCAGCAAAACTGGCATCCGCAAAATATGATGAGGGGCTTATAAACAGATACCTTGATGATAAAGAAAAAACTGACGCAGAAGAAGAAACAGATACCCTGGGAAAGGATAAAATATCAGTGGAGACAGATACCATAGAAGTCAATACCCCGGCTTTGCCCCCTGAAGGTCCGGAACCTGTTCTGTCATTGTTCAGTGAACAGTATGAACAGGATGATATTCCCCTTAACCCCGAATTACCGGACGGATTGTTGTACAGGATACAGCTTGCGGCTTTCAGAAACCCCCAGGAGGCTTCATTCTTCCGGGGGCTCGGCCCCCTGGGTATTTACAGGGCCGAAGGCTCGGATGTAAATTTTTATTATGCGGGAATGTTCAGGTCAAAGGAGGATGCAGACAGAGCCCTGGTTAAGGTTAAACAGAAAGGCTTCAACGATGCTTTTGTCATAGCCCTGATGGACGGGAGCAGGATAAGCATGGAAAAGGCCGGACAACTTGAGAATAAATGGGCTGACGTCAGCCTCTTTGAACAGGATACTTTGATTGTTGATAATGATGAGCCCAGGGAAGCCCCCACACTGGTATACAGGGTAGAGGTAATGAAGGTGAAAAAGAAAGCAGAGGATGATGAACTTAAATTACTGAAAAGACTCGCCGATAAAAGAACATATGATATTTATGAAACTGCTTCCGGGGAGTATGTGTATTTAATTGGAAAATTTCTTACTTTTGAAAGTGCTGCCGCCTATGCCGACCTCCTTTACAGGAACGGTATGAAGGAGGCAAAAGCAGTGGCCTACCTTGGGGAAAAGGAAATCCCCCTGGAAACTGCCAGAAAACTGTTTGAACTGTATTTTGAGAAATAATACGTAAAACACTTGTAATCCGGGTCTTTTAAATAATAATGAAAGAAAAGCCAATTCCGCACAGGCGGAAATTAGAAGATAATTATAAGTATACACTCATACTCTTCAATGATGAGTATAATACTTTTGACCATGTTATTGGGTCATTGGTTGAAATATGCGGACATGACCCTGTCCAGGCTGAACAATGTGCTTTAATAGCTCACCACAAAGGAAGCTGTGAGATCAAGTCGGGAATGAAAAAGATACTCTTGTCAATGAGGACAGGCCTTCTCGACCGTAACCTCAGCTGTGAAATAAAATAATATCAAATGGAATCGCTGGGTATAATAATTTTTCTTGTTATTCTGGGAATAATCCTCTTCCTGGTTGAGTTTCTGATTGTCCCGGGGATAACAATCGCAGGCATCGGTGGAGCCATAAGCATAATTGCAGGTGTGGTGATGGCCTTTTATTATGAGGGGCCTGCCACCGGACTGATAGTCTTAATATCGACAGCGGTGCTGATAGGCCTATCTGCTGTCTTTATGCTTAAAGCAGGAACATGGAAAAAACTTATGCTTAATAAGACCATTAATGGTAAGGTTAATTTCGTAAAAATGGAAGAAGGCAGGATTAAGGTTGGCGATAAGGGAAGGACCATAACAAGGCTTAATCCGATGGGAAAAGTAATGGTGGGAGAGGAATACTACGAAGCCAAAACTCTGGATAAACTGATTCCTCAGAATACAGACGTGGAGATAGTGAAGATCGAATCAAATAAAATTATTGTAAAACCTTTAAATTCAGAATAATATGAATCCAATTGCAATGTATGTCGTAATTATAGTGGGAGTAATAATTTTACTCTGGCTGCTGCTTTACCTTATACCGATAGGATTATGGTTCCAGGCCCTTGTGTCAGGTGTCAGGATATCACTTCTGCAGCTAATCTTTATGCGCTGGCGTAAGGTCCCGCCCTCTGCTATTGTGGTTGCCATGATAGAAGGAAATAAGGCCGGACTGATACTGAACAGGGATGACCTTGAAGCACATTACCTCGCAGGAGGAAGGGTGGCCAAGGTGGTGCATGCCCTTGTGTCGGCTGCAAAAGCAAATATTGACCTTCCCTTTAATATGGCTACAGCAATCGACCTTGCTGGAAGGGACGTCTTTGAAGCCGTTCAGATGTCGGTAAATCCCAAAGTAATAGATACACCGCCAGTTACCGCTGTGGCAAAAGATGGTATACAACTGATTGCAAAAGCAAGAGTGACAGTGCGGGCAAATATCAGACAACTGGTTGGAGGTGCAGGTGAAGAAACAGTGCTGGCCAGGGTGGGCGAGGGTATTGTATCTTCAATAGGATCAGCTGGTAGTCATAAGGAAGTACTTGAAAATCCTGATTTTATATCAAAAGTAGTACTGGAAAAAGGCCTCGATGCCGGAACGGCTTTTGAAATCCTTTCCATTGATATAGCTGATATAGATATCGGTAAAAATATTGGAGCCGTACTCCAGATGGACCAGGCGAACGCCGATAAAAATATCGCCCAGGCTAAAGCCGAGGAAAGACGGGCCATGGCCGTGGCACTGGAACAGGAAATGAAGGCTAAGGCTCAGGAAGCCAGGGCTAAAGTTATTGAAGCCGAAGTGAAAGTGCCTCTTGCAATAGCAGGTGCATTCGATAAAGGCAATCTTGGAATAATGGATTATTACAGGTATAAAAATATTGAGGCCGATACCAATATGAGAGACACTCTCTCAAAACCCGACGATAAAACAAAGAGATAAAATTTTAAACCGTCGTCCTTAGCCATTCGGACTGAAAACATCTTTAATAATTTTTAATAAGTGTATTGGGTACATTAAATATTTTTTATATTTGTCAATATTTTGATAATCTTGAAAAAAGTCTGTTACCATAATTAAATAGAAGCAGTACATTACAGGAATGATATATAAAGGGTAAGGCTTTTCCTGAGTATTACTAAATAAACCTGAACGAAATGACCTTAATTGACTGGATTGTACTCGGACTCTTCTGTCTTGTTCTAATAGGTGTAATTATCTGGGTGGTAAGGAAAAAGGATGAAACTTCATCCGATTATTTCCTTGCGGGGCGCGATGCCACATGGATTGCCATTGGTGCATCCATCTTTGCTTCTAACATTGGTTCCGAACATCTTGTGGGACTTGCCGGAACAGGTGCTTCCAGCGGTATGGCAATGGCTCACTGGGAGATTCATGCCTGGGTGATTCTTATCCTCGGCTGGCTCTTTGTTCCCTTTTATGCCAGGAGCGGTGTCTTCACCATGCCTGAATTCCTGGAGAAAAGATACAATTCCCAGTCAAGGTCTATCCTTTCCATTATTTCACTTGTAAGTTATGTGCTTACCAAGGTGGCAGTGACGGTTTATGCCGGTGGTGTGGTATTCAAGGAAGTATTCGGCATACAGTCGATGTTCGGGATAGATTTTTTCTGGATAAGTGCAATTGGCCTGGTTTTGCTCACGGGCTTATATACCGTCTTCGGCGGAATGAAGGCTGTACTTGCAACATCGGTTATTCAAACACCGGTCTTGCTGGCCGGCTCTATTGTTATACTGGTAATGGGACTGATCCAGCTGGGGGGATGGAATGAGATGATGGAAATATGCCGGGCTGTTCCTGTAAACGAATACGGTGACGACATGACCAGCCTGGTGCGTTCAGCCAGAGACACGGAGTTCCCGTGGACCGGGGTCCTCTTCGGATCAGCAATAATTGGTTTCTGGTACTGGTGTACCGACCAGTATATAGTGCAGAGGGTATTATCGGGAAGGGACCAGAAGCAGTCACGCCGTGGTGCCATTTTTGGTTCCTACCTCAAACTGACCCCTGTTTTTATTTTTATGATACCGGGCATGATTGCATTTGCGATGAGCAGGAAAGGCTTACTGGATCTGACTAATTCTGATGCAGCCTTCCCTGCCCTTATCACGAAATTGCTGCCGGTAGGTTTCAAAGGAATAGTTGTGGGAGGTATATTGGCGGCTTTGATGAGTTCCCTGTCATCCTTATTTAATTCTTCAGCCACCCTGTTCACGGTTGATTTCTATAAAAAATATCATCCTGCTGCAACGGAGAGAAAATTGGTAACTGTCGGCAGGATAGCAACCGTTGTAGTTGTGGTACTTGGCATATTATGGATACCTGTAATGAGAGGCCTGGGGAATGTGCTGTATCAATACCTGCAGGAAGTGCAATCCATGCTTGCCCCGGGTATAGCGGCTGTTTTTCTTCTGGGCATTCTCTCTAAAAGAACCACACCGGCGGCAGGCCTGACGGGGCTTATCACTGGTTTTGCCCTGGGAATGCTGAAGCTGGGTTTTACAGTCTTCGAGAAAAGCATAGCACCTGATTCATTCTGGTCAAAGGTATTTGTTGAAACCAATGTCTACCACTACGAGGTAGCCCTCTTCTTCCTGGTGATACTGGTGATGGCAATCGTAAGTTCATTCACCAAAAAGATCGACGCAGAATCAATCAGGGGACTCTATCTTCGTTCTGCCGGCCCTGAGCAGAAAGCTATTACAAGGGCTGGCTGGAATAACTGGGACCTTGTGAATTCAGCCATTATTATAGTTGTCGTTATAGTCTTTTACGCTTATTTCTGGTAATAAATTTTATTATTGATGGATATTTATAAGAATTCTGAAATATGGTTTGCTGCAGGCAGCCAGCACCTTTACGGTGAAGAGACATTGAAAAAAGTAAAAGAAGATTCAGAAATAATATCAGCTCACCTTGATAAGCTTGCCGATATTCCTGTAAAAGTCATATTTAAGCCAGTGCTCACGTCCTCTGATGCTATAACTGAATTATGCTCACAGGCAAACCATGATGCCGGATGTATCGGGCTTATATGCTGGATGCATACTTTTTCCCCGGCAAAGATGTGGCTAAACGGTCTGAAATTACTGGCAAAGCCTCTTCTTCATTTCCACACACAGTTCAATCGTGATATACCATGGAATCAAATTGATATGGATTTCATGAACCTGAACCAGTCGGCTCACGGGGGAAGGGAGTTTGGATTTGCTGGTTCACGCCTCAGACTGGAAAGGAAGCTTGTCGTTGGCCACTGGAAAGATAATGCCTGCATAAAGGAAATAGCCGTATGGTCGCGGGCAGCTGCTGCCCTGGCTGATACAGCAAGGCTCAGGATAGCGCGTTTCGGAGATAATATGAGGGATGTGGCTGTTACTGATGGGGATAAGGTATCGGCACAGATACAGATGAATTACTCGGTGCATGGATATGGCGTCGGCGATCTCGTTAAAGAATGTGATAATATTCCTGACCGGGATATTGATATTCTGATTGAGGAATATGGTGACTTATACAGTGTTCGGGAAAAGGAAATCCTGAAATCTGATTCTCTAAAGGATGCTGCAAGGATAGAACTGGGACTGAGAAACTTCCTTCTGAAGGGTAACTTTAAGGCTTTTACCACTAACTTTGAAGACCTTCACGGACTGCCACAGCTACCCGGGCTGGCCGTCCAGAGACTTATGTCTGAAGGTTATGGTTTCGGGGCTGAAGGCGACTGGAAAACCTCCGCACTGGTGAGATCAATGAAGGTTATGGCATATGGTCTGGCCGGAGGAACCTCATTCATGGAAGACTATACCTATCATTTTGAACCGGGTAATAATGCCGTACTGGGAGCACATATGCTGGAGATATGCCCCAGTATAAGCGGGGAGAAAGCCCGGATGGAAATACATCCCCTTTCAATAGGGGGGAAGGAAGACCCTGCAAGGCTCGTATTTAAAGCAGAACCGGGCAGGGGCATAAATGCTTCCCTTATAGACCTTGGTAACAGGTTCCGCCTCCTGCTGAATCCCGTCCAGGTGATTGATTGTCCTCCTATGCCAAAACTGCCGGTCGCAAGTGTGCTCTGGAAACCAGAGCCCGATCTTAAAACATCGGCACAGGCCTGGATACTTGCAGGAGGAGCCCACCATACAGGCTTTTCCACTGCCCTCGACAGCAGATACCTGCAGGACTTTGGTGCTATGCTGGGTATTGAAACAGTAAATATTAACGCAGAAACAAATATAGAGGAGTTTAAAAAAGAGCTGAGATGGAATGAACTGTTTTTTCATTTGGCTGAGGGAATAAGATAGTTATTCCGGTTAAGGCAGCTGTACTTCATGAATAAATCTGCCTCTTAAAACATGGGTCTTATGGTTGATCATTATGCGGTTCTTGAGAAACATCTGGTAGCAGTCGATTGTGTAATATTTGGATATGACATAAGGGATAAGGAACTGAAACTCCTGCTGATAAGGAGAAGGTTTGAACCTGAACTTGGGAAATGGTCACTCCCGGGTGGCTTTGTAAAAAAAGAGGAAGGCGTATCAGAGGCCGCCCGCAGGGTGCTGTACCAGCTCACAGGCCTTAAGGATGTTTATATGAAACAATCATATGCCTGGGGCGATGTGCACAGGGATACAGGGGGAAGAGTGATTACCATATCACATTTCGCCCTTATTAATACTTTTGAGCTGAACCCTGTTATGACCGAAGCCAGTGCAGCCCACTGGAGATCAATATCACGTATACCGGAGCTGATCTTCGATCATAAAAAAATTGTTGAGAGGGCTCATTATGAACTTAAAGAAGGGATAAAACTTAAACCCGTTGGCTTTGAGCTTCTTCCTGAGAAATTTACACTGGTTCAACTGCAGGACCTGTATGAAGCTATTTACCAGAGAAAGATAGATAAAAGAAATTTCAGGAAAAAGATTATATCGATGAACCTTCTTGAAAAACTTGACGAGAAAGAGAAAGAAACATCAAAGAAAGGAGCTTATTATTACAGGTTTATACCATCGAAGTACGATGATTTTAAGCGGCAGGGATTTTATTTTAGCCTGGATGTCCAGTAATTACTGAGCATGATTACAGTAAATTTCTAAAACAAACTATTATTATAAGATGCTTATAAAACTGAAAGAAGAAGTCCTGGAAGCAAACATTACACTTTTCAAATCAGGACTTGTATTACATACCTGGGGTAATGTGAGCGGAATAGACCGTGAGAACCTGCTTATGGTTGTTAAACCCTCAGGTGTCGGCTACGACAAGATGAAAACCAACGATATGGTGGTGCTTGACCTTGAAGGAAATATTATTGAAGGTGAGCTTCTGCCTTCTTCTGATGCACCTGTTCATCTTGAACTTTATAAAAATTTTCCCTGCATAGGGGGGATAGCACATACTCATTCAACTCATGCCACCGCCTGGGCCCAGGCAGGCCGGTCAATACCCGCTATGGGTACAAGCCATGCCGATCATTTTTATGGTGATATTCCCTGTACCAGGAAACTGAGTTCCGAAGAGACAGCTGGCAATTATGAAAAGAACACCGGCAGGCTTATAGTGGATACATTCAAAAATATCGATGCCTCATCTGTCCCCGGCGTACTAGTTAATGACCATGGTCCTTTTACCTGGGGCAATAATCCCGGGGAGGCGGTATTTAATGCAACAGTACTTGAGGAGGTGGCACGGATGGCAATCCTGACTCATGCTATTTCAGGCTATGATATTATCGACAAACACCTCCTTGATAAACATTACCTCAGAAAACATGGCCGCGATACTTATTATGGCCAGAAAAAAAAGAATCATGAATAAATATACTATTGGGATTGACTTCGGTACACTGTCAGGACGCTCGGTGCTTATAAATGTTGCGGATGGAAATGAACTGGCCACCGAAGTTCTTGACTATCCCCATGGGGTTATGGATAGCCGGCTGCCTGATGGGACAAAGCTGGGGGCCGACTGGGCACTGCAGCACCCGGATGATTACCTTGAAGTATTGAAAAAAACCATTCCTGCCATACTGACAAAGGCAGGGATCCGGGCTGAAAATGTTATCGGCGTGGGGATTGATTTCACTGCATGTACGGTAATGCCTGTTAAAGCTGACGGCACACCACTGTGCAAAATGCCAGGGTTCTCAGGTGAACCCAACGCCTGGATTAAACTGTGGAAACATCATGCAACGCAGCCCGAGGCCAACAAACTGAACGAGATTGCGAAAAAGCAGGGACAGAAATTCCTGGACCGCTATGGGGGGAAAATATCTTCTGAGTGGCTGGTGCCTAAAGTATGGCAAACACTTAATGAAGCCCCGCAGGTTTACCATGAGGCCGACCGTTTTATCGAGGCTGCTGACTGGGTAATATGGCAGCTTACAGGAAGGGAAAGGAGAAACACCTGTACCGCAGGCTATAAGGCAATGTGGCATAAGCATGACGGCTACCCCGGTGACGATTTCTTTGCTTCTCTGCACCCGGAATTAAGAAACCTTGTCAGCTCCAAACTGTCAACCGATCTTTTCCCGGCGGGAACCAGGGCGGGAGAAATAACAGGCAAAGCTGCAGGGCTAACAGGCCTGAAAGAAGGAACAGCTGTGGCTGTTGCCAATGTTGATGCTCATGTGTCTGTACCTGCCGTAGGTATTACCGGACCGGGTAAAATGCTGATGATAATGGGAACATCAACATGTCATATGGTGCTGGGGGAAAAAGAAATAAATGTACCGGGTATGTGTGGGGTTGTGGAAGATGGTATAATTGATGGATATTTTGCTTATGAGGCCGGACAATCATGCGTGGGTGATCATTTCCAGTGGTTTGTCGAAAATTGTGTCCCCGGGGAATATTTTTCCGGGGCTGAAGAAAAGGGCCTTGATATTCATGAACTGCTTGCCGCCAGGGCAGAAAGACTGAAACCGGGGGAGAGTGGATTGCTGGCCCTTGATTGGTGGAACGGAAACAGGTCGGTGCTGGTTGACGTTGACCTTTCAGGAATGATGCTCGGTATGACACTGGCAACAAGACCCGAAGAGATTTACCGCGCCCTGGTTGAAGCAAGCGCCTATGGAACAAGGATGATAATAGATACTTTTGAGACAAATGGTGTCCCGGTTAATGAACTCTATGCCGCAGGAGGAATAGCAGGGAAGAATCCTTTGATTATGCAGATATATGCTGATATAACAAACAGGGAAATAAAAATATCCGGCTCCCCACAGGCACCCGCCCTGGGCTCCGCCATGTTTGGAGCGGTGGCAGCAGGGAAAGACAGGGGAGGCTACGATAATATCTTCGAAGCGGCAAAGCTTATGGCAAAAATTAAGGACAGGGTATATAAACCCTCACCGGGAAATGTGATAGTTTATGATAAGCTGTATTCTGAATACCGTACCCTGCATGATTATTTTGGAAGGGGAGAGAACAACGTGATGAAAAGACTGAAGGATATCAAGAAACAAATAAATATAATATGATTAAAATAAAGATAGTATTCTCTCTGCTGCTGGTATTTTCACTATCATCCTGCAGTGATAGTATAAAAGAGGCCGAATCCTGTTATCCTTTCACACCGGTAAAATTTACGGAAGTGAGCCTGGATGATAATTATTGGGCTCCCCGTATCGAAACTAACAGGACAGTAACAATACCTTTCGCCCTGCAGAAAATCGAAGAAACGGGCAGGATTGACAATTTCCGGAAGGCTGCAGGTATAATGGATGGTCCCTACCAGGGTAAGAGATATAATGATACCGATGTTTTCAAGGTGCTCGAAGGAGTGGCTTATTCACTGTCCATGCATCCCGATGATACCCTCGAAGAATATGCTGACAGCCTGATAGCTATTATAGGGGCTGCCCAGGAGGATGACGGTTATCTTATGACCGGCAGGACGGTTGATCCGGATAATCCTGCCGACGGACTGGGCAGCGAGAGGTGGATGCACCTCTCGGGGAGCCATGAGCTTTACAACAGCGGCCATCTTTATGAGGCGGCAGTAGCCTGGTATGAAGCCACGGGTAAAACAAATTTCCTTGACATTGCAATAAAAAATGCTGATCTGCTTGTGGAAACCTTCGGTCCTGATAAGAAACATGATGCCCCTGGTCACCAGGTTATAGAAATGGGCCTTGTAAAACTCTACAGGACTACGGGGAAGGAAGAATACCTCCGGCTGGCAGAATTTTTTCTTGATCAGAGAGGAAGGCCTCATGACAGCAAGCCCTACCCCGAAAATACAATTTTCGCCCTGTATAACGACAGGCGCCATGTACAGGACCATAAACCTGTGAAAGAGCAGTCAGAGGCATGGGGCCATGCAGTGCGTGCAACGTATATGTATGCTGGGATGGCCGACGTGGCAGCAATGACGGGTGATAAGGAATACTGTGAAGCCATAGATAAAATATGGCGGAACGTGGCAGGTAAAAAACTCTACCTTACGGGGGGCGTGGGCTCAAGAAGTGAAACGGAAGCTTTCGGGGCCGACTATGAGCTGCCAAATGCTGAAGCCTATAATGAAACATGTGCTGCCATCGGAAATGTTTTCTGGAACCACAGGATGTTCCTTGCTCACGGTAACGCTGAATATATTGACATCATCGAACGAACCATGTATAACGGCCTGCTTTCAGGAGTGAGCCTCAGCGGAGATCTATTCTTTTACCCAAACCCCCTGGAGGCATACGGAGATTACCGGAGAAGCCCATGGTTCGAAGTATCATGCTGCCCCGGTAATATTGTGCGCTTTCTGCCTTCAGCTCCCGGATATATCTATGCCAAAAAAGAAGGCGATTTCTATGTAAACCTGTACATCCAAAGCGAGGTGAATACTGAACTGGGTGGAAAAAAATTTAAACTTGGACAGGTAACTGAGTACCCGTGGAGCGGTGATGTGAAAATAGCCGTTGATCCCGGTGCGAAACGTAAATTCAAAATACTTCTCAGAATACCGGGCTGGGTATATAATAAACCCGTGCCCTCAGACCTGTATTATTATGCAAATCCAGGCGATGCTGAATGGACCTTAACTGTTAATGGTGTCCCTTATGAGAGAATTATCATGAACGGTTATGTGGAGATTGAAAGGGAATGGAAGCGGGGAGATATAATTGAACTAAAACTGCCCATGGATATTCACATGGTGAAAGCCCATGATAAAGTTAAGGCTGACAGCGGTAAGCTCGCCCTGCAGAGAGGCCCGATTGTATGGTGCGTGGAAGAAATTGACAATGAGACGGGTGTGTTTAATTTTAGAATTCCGGAAAATGCCGGCTTCCAGTTCTCCTTCAGCCGGGAAATGACATATCCCACAGGAATAATTACGGGAACTGTAAGAGATAATCATGGCAGGGATGTTTCTCTTACAGCTGTACCTTATGCCTACCGGGCGAACAGGGAAGCCGGGGGAATGACGGTTTGGCTTAATGAAACTAAGAAATAAAAATGATATGTTAGGATTAAAATTCAAAGCTCTTGTATTATTGTCAGGTATAGCCCTGGCAGGGTGTACCGATAAATCAGCGGAAACTGCCGTAAGCTCCTATCCCATTCAACCACTGCCCTTCACAAGCGTTAAGGTGACAGATAATTTCTGGGCTCCGAGGATAAAAACCAATCATGATGTTACAATTCCCATAGCCATCGAACAATCAACCATCACCGGGAGAATAAAGAATTTTGAGATTGCCGCCGGCATGGCTGAGGGGGAGTTTTGTTCCTCCTATCCATTTGATGATTCGGATGTATTTAAGATAATTGAAGGTGCAAGCTACAGCCTCCAGACTTTTCCCGATCCCGGACTCGAAGCAAAACTTGATAGCCTGATTGAAAAAATAGGTGCTGCCCAGGAAGAGGATGGTTATCTTTATACATACAGGACCATAATGGGCGATGACTCACACCCCTGGATTGGTAAAAGATGGGAGAAAACACATCTGCTTAGCCATGAGCTGTATAACCTTGGTCATATGTATGAAGCTGCGGTGGCTCATTTCCAGGCCACAGGCAAGAGGAACTTTCTTGACATAGCTATCAAATCAGCTGACCTGGTCAATGAAGAAATAGGATGGGGCAAGATAGAAACCTACCCCGGGCACCAGGAAATTGAGACAGGACTGGTTAAGCTTTACCTGGTAACAGGTGAGAAGAAATACCTCGACCTGGCTAAATTCTTTCTCGATGTCAGGGGACCCGGCGGAGAAGAATATTCACAGTCGCATTTGAAAGTGGTTGACCAGAGTGAAGCAGTGGGCCACTCGGTGCGCGCTGCTTATATGTACACAGGGATGGCCGATGTAGCTGCACTTACCGGTGATGAATCCTATGTTAATGCAATAAGCCATATATGGGAAGATATCGTCCACAGAAAAATGTACGTGACAGGCGGTATTGGTGCATCAGGAGGGAATGAAGGCTTCGGTGAACCTTATCATCTTCCCAATATGTCTGCATACTGTGAGACTTGCGCCTCGATAGCTAACGTGTTCTGGAATCACAGGATGTTTCTGCATCATGGTGAGGCAAAATATTATGACGTGCTTGAACGTACCCTTTATAATGCCCTGTTGTCAGGTGTCAGCCTGAGCGGCGACAGGTTCTTTTATCCCAATGTGCTGGAATCAGCAGGCCGGCACCAGAGGCAGGCATGGTTTGGATGTGCATGCTGTCCTTCAAACATAAGCAGATTTATCCCCTCAGTACCTGGATATGTCTACGCCAGAACAGCCTGTGCTGTTTATATAAATATGTATCTGGATAATACCGCGTCGATTGAAATGGGTGATCATAGCGTTACCATTGTGCAGGAGACAATGTACCCCTGGGATGGAGAAGTGAAAATAACAGTTAAGCCCGAAAAGGAAAAGAAATTCGACCTGAAGCTCAGAATACCGGGATGGGCAAGGGGTGAAGCTATTCCCGGAGGCCTCTACAGCTTTGTGAAGGGGGATAATGAAGATATAATACTGCAGGTCAACGGGAAGGATGAAAAGATTAAAATGACTGATGGATATGCAGTAATAAGTAAAAAATGGAAAGCAGGCGATATGATTAAGCTTGTCCTTCCAATGAAGGTGCAAGAGGTGATTGCCGATGAACGGGTTGAAGCTGACAGGCACAAGTTTGCCCTGCAGAGAGGTCCGCTCGTATACTGTGCTGAATGGCCTGATAATAAAGACAGTAAGGTGCTGAGCCTGGTCTTTGACCCGAAGACTGAGATAAAAGCCTCATACCGTGACGATATCCTGAATGGAGTTACCGTACTGGAGACCACTGCCCGCCCGGTCATAGTAAGGCCGGACGAGGAAAGGCTAACGGGTGACCCCCGGAAAGCAGTTCTTATCCCTTATCATCTTTGGAATAACCGGGGACCGGGAGAGATGAAAGTGTGGCTGCCTGATAATGCCATTGCAGCGATACCGGATACAATAGCACAATAGCAAAAAGGAGTAATATCAGCCGCTTATTTAATATAGAATTCTATCATTTGCCGTAAGGCTTCCCGGCATACCCTGCAAAAGCTGTCTGCCTCATTGCTCTTCATCCGGCAATCAATCTGTGGCCGGTAAATACCTTTTGCAGAATAGCCACCTCCCTCAAAGAGACCAATCTTATCCCTGTATTCATGGGCAGGCGGGGTGGGAGTGGGGATGTTCCTGTCTGTCATATCCTTCCATTTGCTGCCAAAATCAACAAGGGTTGTTATGTTTGGTTCCCATGGCTCCACATCAAAGGGGTAGAATTCCTCATAGGCCACATCGGAAGTGTAATATTCATCAGCCAGTCCGGCGAACCCATGACCGAACTCATGTGTAAAAACCTGTGGAGTAAGCATATGATCTGAAGTGGTGCCCGAATAATAATTATACATTCCTCCTCCGCCATATCTTTCGCTGTTGATGAGGACAATAATATTGTCATAGGGTACCACGGCAGCATAATCACGCACCGATTTTATGTCAAAAGTGGTGAGATACCTGTCCAGGCCGAAAGTGTAGAAACTGCTGTTCAGCACGGTCTTACGGTAAATACCTTCCCCGGGGACATCGGTTCCTGATTCGTCGGATATGGCATCCACAGCCCAAATATTTATACTCTCTCTGTATTGACGGAATGGCTCATAATCAAGGAGTATACTACTCAGTCTTCTTACATCATCATGGAACTTGTCCATCTCTTCAGCAGTATAGCCCTCGGCAATAAAGGCCAGGTCAACAGCATTATGATGATCGTTATTGCCCGCTATCCTCACATGACCGGCCTTCTTTACAGGTTCCTTACGAATAAAATAATCACCCGGGTCAATAAGTGTTTCGTATACCTTTTGCAGACTTCCGTCTTTCATGTATTTCTTAAGTACAAACCTGACTTCATTTTTTGGGAATGGTAAGGTGGCCACTTCGTAAAAGCTTCGGCTAATCCTTTTTGCCTCAGCGGTGGTCTGCCATTCCTGGAAGAGTGACCCGTAGCCGCGTGAATAGATCAGTTCCCCTGACTCTGTGTCATAAATATAATACCGCAGGTTTCCATAATGGAATGGATCAACAAGATTATTCAGCGATCCCCCGTAAAATGGCTCTTCCTTCATTTCCAGTGGATAGGCTATGGTGGTATCGTGATCACCTGCAAGCATAAAGTCGAAGCGCAGTGTTTTGTCGGTAAAATATTTGTCAAAATTTACCTGGCCTTCGGCTGAAAGGCTTATGAAGGCCAGTACAAGTATTATTGTCTTTTTCATAATGGAGGTATATGATTTGGATATGTGAAGATAATTATTTTATGATTTTTTCTATACGATTATCCAGTTCAGCCTGGTCATTTGTAAAAGAGGCCAGGCCTGCAAGGTTAAGCAGTGTGTCAGGTGCTATTTGCCCTGCATTTATTTTTTCAAGCCATGCTGACCTTACCGGGATCTTGCCATCATCACTGATCCTTTGTATTTCTCCTTCAGACAGGACAGGGAACATATCTATAAAGCCTTCGTTGCGCATTATTTCTTCGAGCTCGTGTCCTGTTACAGGAAGCTTATTTCCCAGTTTCCTTGCCAGAACGATAAGCTTGCTGTCAACTTTCCAGAATTTATCCATGCCTTCACCGGAAGGATCGAAGGATAATCCGGTGTTATAATCCTCGTCCAGTCTCGACATGAAATTGCCGGTCAGCTCTTTACGTCCCATTCCGGCCACCTTCGGAGGAATTGTAAATACATCAACGCCGGCAAGCATTTCCAGTTGCTTATGGTGCCTTATGCTGGCAGCTATCAGCCGGGTGGACGAAGCCAGCTCAGCTCTTATTTTACTAATATGTTTCTGTGTCTCCATAACGGCTTTTTCCCCCGGACCCACCCCGTCTCCTATCTTATTATCGACAATATAAGCTCCTATGCGTCCAAGAAATACATTGAGATAATCGGGACGTGAAATATATGCAGCCATAACATCCTGGCGGGCACTGAAACCAAGAGTGAAATTAATTCTGACCCCTTTCTCCCGTAGTATTCTTGCGCCTATCAGCCCGGAAGCAGTATAAGGTACCTTAATAATGAATTTTTCGGGACAGATATCCCGGTACCTCAGTCCATAGCTTACTATATCATCTATGTTATGGGCCGTATCAGTATGAAGTTCAACACTGACAAAACCTCCGAATTTTCTTGCCAGGCGTAGTCCGTGCCGTGCATTGAGGATAAAGGCTGTTTCCATTATCTTTTTCCTGCGTGGCATTGAATCAAGAATTTCCTGGGTCCGGGGAATAAAGTCATCATATATCCCTTTTTGGATTACCTTGTTTATGAGTGTATTATTGGTGGTAAGGGCTTCCATCTCCCCGCTCCATACCTCCATGGCTTCATCTATATCCCCGGTGTCAAGCCACAGGGTGGTGCCGGTATTATGGAGGCTTGTCCAGAAGGGGTCGTACTGACCATTGACTGTTTCTTCTTCTATACCTTTCAGTATATATTCCTTAATGTTCTTTTCTGTTGTCATATTTATTGTTTCTTAGTCAATTGTTGAAAATCATAACCTGTGGGGTTCTGGAATACCCTGAGACCGAATTCGGGCACAACTGCCAGGAGATGGTCAAAGATATCGGCCTGTATAGCTTCGTACCTGGCCCATTCCTGGTCCTTGCTGAAGACATATATTTCTATGGGAAGACCTTTCTCTGAAACGGGTAACTGCCTTACCAGGAAAGTCATATCATTATGTATTTTGGGATGTTGTTTAAGATAGGCATTTATATAGGCCCTGAAGGTTCCTACATTGGTCATCCTCCTGCCATTTACAAGAACGCTGTCATCAATATTATGCTTCTCATTAAAATCCTTAAGATCTTTTTCCTTGGTCTCTATATAATCCCTTAGAATCTGGATCCTTTTAAGCTTATCAATTTGGCTTTCCTCCAGAAATCCAATGCTTCTCACATCGATGTGTACTGCTCTTTTTATCCTTCGTCCGCCTGATTTCTCCATACCTGTCCAGTTCTGGAATGATTCCTGCACAAGAGAATAGGTAGGTACGGTAATGATAGTTTTGTCAAAGTTCTGCACCTTGATGACATTGAGGGTGATATCAATGACTGTTCCGTCTGCTCCACGGGAGGGTAAGCTTATCCAATCACCAATTTTGACCATATTGTTGGCCGAGATTTGCACACTGGCAACCAGCCCCAGTATGGTATCCTTGAATATGAGCATTAATACCGCGGCCATGGCTCCAAGTCCTGCAACCAGGGTAGTTAGATCCTTGTTAAAGATCAAGGAGATAATTATCAGGGAGGCAATAAAACCGATGAAAATTTTCAAAAGCTGGAGGTAGCCCTTAATATGCCTGTGTTCAGAGATAGGAAGGGTAAGGTAAATTTTATGCCAGGCATTTATAAAAGCAAAGAGGAATAGCGCACCGGCTGATATCATGTACAGGAAGGTTAGTTTCTGCACAAAAGTCAGCCAGCCGGGATATGGTTCCAGCGCCCAGCCGGCCATGAGGTAAATTACCAGAGCCGGGGCAAAATGGGACAGGCGCGTGAAGACCTTGCTTTCCAGGAAGATATCATCCCACTTGAATTTGGTTTTCCTGACCGCTACAGTTACTACCCTGTCAATAATGAGCCGGGTAATGATGTACGATAACCAGCTCAGGACAGCAACCAGTATTACAATAATCAGGGTTTGAAGAAATACTGACAGACTGTTACTAATTCCCAGTTCACGGAAAAAATCTCTCAGGAAAACAATAAGATCAAAATTGTCAAACATCTTAGCTTATGTTTAATTTTGCCCAAAAATAGGGAATATTATAATAAAAATGGAACCGTGGAACCTGAGCCCCGAAAACTCGGCGCGAGGGTGATGAGCCCGGTGAACCCTGCTTTAGCAGGTTTAGTCAATAATGGAACTAACAACGAGCAAGCAATCATTTTTCATCTCTCCCTGCACCCTGCTATTTCATACATCAATATCCCTGCGGCAACGGAAACATTAAGCGACTCAATGCTGCCTGAAAGGGGGATTGAAATATTTACATCACTTATGCCAATTATTTCAGGGCTTACACCCCTGTCTTCCGAGCCCATTACAAGTACGGAAGGACCCTTCAGGTCTGCTGAGTGTATATCACTGCTTCCCTTTTCTGAAGCACAGATTATCTTAATTCCTGAATCTTTAAGGTATTCAAGGGTTTTCATAAGGCTTTTTACCCTGGCCACCGGTATTTTATTCAGGGCACCTGCTGATGTTTTTACTGCTTCTGCATTTATTCGTGCTGCACCTTTTTCGGGAATGATGATGCAATCGACACCAAAACATTCAGCACTGCGGGCTATGGCTCCGAAATTCCGTACATCAGTAATATTATTCAGGATCAGTAGAAAGGGGTCTCTTCCTGATTCATAAATCACGGGTAAGAGGGTAGATATGTCGTTGTATTCAATTTCTGACAGCCAGGCTATTATACCCTGATGATTTTTCCGGCTTATCCTGTCAAGTTTTTCACCTGGAACGAACTGGCAGGGTATTGAATGATTTTTGACTTCCTGCATGAGCTGAAAGTACAGTGATCCTTTCAGGCCTTTTTTTATAAGTAGCCTGTCTATGTTCTTTCCTGCTCCTATGGCTTCAATCACAGGCCTCAAACCATAGATGTAATCAATTTTATCTTTCATCCTAAATTCCTGAGGGATTATCAAGCCTGAAGACTATTCCGGAGCGCCAGCTGCGTATAGCTTCATCCCAGTATGAGGTTACACTTTCACTTCTCCGGAGAATATAATCATTGGTGGTAAAAGGATTCTCCCTGTTACTGAAGCTGAAATACAGGTACTCATCGTCAATTTTATACCTTATTCCCCATCCTTTCCTTACCTGTTTTTTGAGGTAAGCCCATCTTTCCTCGCCGGGGCTTTTGTATACCTTGTCAGGCGGACCGTATATAATATAAATCATTCCCCTGTCGGTGCGCCATCCTTCCTTGTGTGAGGTGAAGAAATAGTTAGCGTACAGTACCCGGTTGTAATAGATCCTTATAAGTTCACGTGAACGTTCAACATTGCCCGTGATGTTAAGCCAGAAATTATCCAGCTCTGCTTTCAACCTTTCGCTGTTTTTCATCTGCCTTATATGGTCTTCATTTGAAAGGTAGATCAGGGGATCAATCATAGTTTCAGCCTTGGTCATTCCCGGAAATTCATCACCGAAATTAAAGAATGAATAACCTTCCAGCCTGTTGGTATCGGTTGTGCACAGGTAGATTCCCCTGTTTGGGAACATAAGAGCCAGGGTATCGGAATAGGCAAGTGGTACTGTTGCTTCAGGCTCGGTGTCAATGCTCCTTGCCGGCATTAGCATAGACGGGGGTATGGGGCTGGCATCATCGGGCTCGAAGTACATGACAAAAAGGCTGTCAGTGTCATACCTGTATAGAAGATTAACAAATTCGTTTGATCTCAGAACGGGGTTGAACAATTCAATCTTGTTGAAATGACCACGTACCTTAAAATTATTACTGCTGAGATCAGAGGTTTTGTCAAAGGGCAGGTGGGTCTGTATCCTGTTATTTCTGATGAGATCCCTTATTACGAGTTCAGCTTCATATTTCGATCCCGCTGAAGCACGCATGGGTATCTTGTAAGTGTATTGCCTGTTACCCTGCTCTTTCCTGATGTTAATATTATAAAACCCGGTATCAACCGCTATACGTCCCTGCGACATATCATATAACCTGTATATTATAAGCAGTTCAGCTTTCGGGACGCCTTCAGGGTTGGCCTCGGTGAAATAAAGATCATTGGTGAAAAACTTGATGGTAAGCTCGCTTAAATCTTCGCTGATATTATAAATCTGGTACCTTGGATGTATTGGATTTCTTAATGGATTATACAGGTAGGACAGGTCTCTTGCATCAGTCTCTTCCTTTTTTACAGTGGCGCACGAGGCAACCGTTAAAATGATTGTTGAAATAAAAAATATATTTCTGATTTGTCCCATCACTTTGATTTGTTTGGTAAAAATAGCAAAATTCTTCTTCTATGGTTCCCGGCTTACTTTCAGCCTGCATAATTCCTTACCATCATTTTTCCTGATGCCTGGTAAAAGCACTGAATACTCAGTTTGCCCGGGGCATAAGCTTCCGGGTGTTTACCCTGTGTGGTCTTTCGTGAATAAGATTAATCATTGAGACCTGTTTTTTCTTTAAAATGTTCTAAATCAATTGATGTCTTTTCCCACTTAGTCATCTCACCATGTAATGAATGATTTAACTGTTCATATTTTTCAAAAAAAGCCGGATCTGAAATACTGATGTCATGAGAGGCCAGCTTTGAATCCATCTCAGCCTTGAGGCTTTCCAGTTCTTCTATTTTTTCCTCTATGCGGTTCAGCATTTTCTGCTTCTTCCTCAATTCTTTCTCATATTCTTTCTTTTGCAGGTATTGAATTTTATTTTCCGATTTTTTTTCATTTCCCGTCTTACCAGGTATTATATCCTTATGTTCAATATCTCTGAGGTTTTCAAGATTTCTTTTTTCCAGGAAGTCATAAATCCCACCATTAAATTCCCTGATATTTTTATTCCTGAACTCGTATATTTTTTCAGTAAGACCCTCCAGGAAATCCCTGTCATGAGATACAACAATTAATGTGCCATCATATCCCATGAGTGCCTGTTTGAGTATGTCTTTTGACCTCATGTCAAGGTGGTTCGTGGGTTCATCAAGTATCAGGAGGTTGTAGGGTTCAAGGAGCAGTTTTATCAATGCCAGCCGTGACCTTTCACCGCCGGAAAGCACACTCACTTTCTTGTCAATATCCTCCCCACTGAAAAGGAAGGCTCCAAGGATATCCCTGATTTTTGTCCGTATTTCACCTCTTGCTATATTGTCAATGGTCCGGAAGACAGTGAGTGACTCGTCCAGTAGTTCGTCCTGGTTCTGTGCAAAATATCCTGTGTTGAGATTATGACCCTTTTTAAGCTTTCCATTGAATTCCAGTTCCCCCATAATGATCCTTGCAAAGGTGGTTTTTCCCTCGCCGTTGCGCCCCACAAAGGCAACCTTTTCCTGTCTTTCAATGATGAAATCAATATTATGCAGGACCTCATGCCTCCCATAGCTTTTTGACAAACCTTCTGTTTCAATTACTACTGACCCGGACCTGGGTGCGGGTGCGAATTTTACCGATATGGCTGAAGTGTCTTCTTCGTCAATCTCAATTCGGTCGAGCTTTTCAAGTTTTTTTATCCTCGACTGTACCTGAACGGCCTTGGTATTCTTATACCTGAACCGTTCAATGAATTTCTCATTGTCTTCAATCATCTTCTGCTGGTTTTTCCATGCAGCCATCTGATGGTCCCTTCTTTCTTTCCTTAACTGAACGTACTTTGAATAGGGGACTTTATAGTCGTAGATATTTCCCAGAGACAGCTCAAGTGTGCGATTGGTAACATTGTCAAGGAAGGCCCTGTCATGTGATACCACCATTACAGCCCCCGGATATGAGCCGAGATATGTTTCAAGCCATTGTATCGATACAATGTCAAGATGGTTGGTTGGTTCATCAAGCAACAGCACAGAAGGTTTTGCAAGTAATATTTTTGCCAGTTCAATTCTCATTCTCCAGCCGCCGCTTAACCGGGCACTTGGCTTATTGAATTGCCGGCGTTCAAAACCAAGGCCTGCAAGCGCCTGTTCAGCTTCGGCCAGATACTTGTCGCCCCCCCTGATACGGTATTGTTCCTGCAGATCTGTCAGGCGGTCGCAAAGATTAAGGTACTCGTCCGAACTGTAATCATTACGTGCCGAAATCTGTTCGCTTATTACATGCATCCTGTTTTCCATCTCCCTCAGGTCACGGAAGGCACTCAGTGTTTCATCCATTATGCTTGTGTTATCACTTACCTTCATCTGCTGGGGAAGGTAACCGGTTGAAAGTCCTGAAGGCAGGGAAAGAGTCCCGGCAGTCGGTTTCAATATTCCATGGATAATCTTTAGCAGGCTTGTTTTGCCGGCACCGTTCTTGCCGGTAAGGCCAATTCTGTCCCTTGAGTTAATCATGAACGATACACCCGAGAATAATTCAAACCCTCCAAATACGAGACTTATATTGTCAACGGATATCATTTGCCATAGCATTCTAATAATTTTGCAAAGATAGTAAAGTAAAATTTCAGGCTTAGCGGCGGGTGACAGGCATTATCCCATTTTTTCTGGTAATTAATATATTTGCAGTATATTTGTCGGTTAAAGCCAAATGCTTGTTATTAAATGAATAAAGGAATAAGGGATTTCGATTCTGTTCTTTTTGCCCAGGCAATGGATGAACACTTGTCGAGCCTGCGGTATGCAAGCATGATTCAACGTTCCCTGATGCCTGACACATCATTCCTGTCGGGCATACTTAAAGATCATTTTATTTTTTATCTTCCGAAGGATTATGTCAGCGGCGATTTTTACTATGCTTACCAGAATGGGGGCTATACCATAATTGCTGCAGGTGATTGTACTGGTCATGGAGTGCCAGGTGCCTTATTGTCAATCCTTGGTATAAGTTTCCTGAATGAGATATTGCAGTCAAGGTCTGTTCCCCGTGCCAACAGGATACTTAACAGGATGCGGGAGAAAGTAATGGATGCCCTTGACCAGAGGGGTAAGGAATATGAACAGAAAGACAGTATTGATATAGCTCTCTGTGTTTATGAACCTAACGGGTCGGTAATTCAGTTTGCCGGGGCAAACAGGCCTCTTATAATGGTAAGCGACGGACAATTGAAAGAAATTAAGCCAAATAAAATGCCAATAGGTGTGGCTCCCCTCGAAGAAGTGTCGTTTACTAACCACAGGATAGAAGTAAAGGAAGGAGACCGTTTTTATATGTTTTCCGATGGTTATCCTGACCAGTTCAGTGAAAAGACAAATAAAAAGTTCAAAATAAGAAACTTCAGGCAATTGATTTCACATGTAGCAGACTGGGGCATGGACAGGCAAAAAGAGCATATAGAAAAAATATTTAATGAATGGAAAGGTAGTGCCATCCAAGTAGATGATGTACTCGTAATGGGTTTTGAAATTTAAAGAATATGAGATTAAAAGCTTTCCGAATAGAAAATTTCAGATCAATTGTCGATACCGGCATGCAAACCGTATCACCCGATAACATAACCTGCCTGATAGGCCAGAACGAGTCAGGGAAAACTTCAATACTTGAAGGACTGGAAGTATTTTCATCAGGGGTGATCTCTGAGGATGTGCTCAGGAGTGATCTTTCACTGCCTAAAGTTACCTGTAGCTTTGAAGTACCTGAAGCTTACCTTAAAAGTAAATTGCACCCTGTAAATGATGAATTTGATAAACTTGTAAATTCATTAAACAATATAACCCTTATACGTTCATGGAAGGCTGACCTTGAATCCCAGATGGATATAGGAGGGGAATTACTCGATTATATTAAGGAAGTGGAAAATGGCAGGAAAAAGGAATTGATTGAGACAGGTGAAAAAATTAAGGCATTTTATTCTGAACTGGATGAGGCAAGGAAGAAAAAACAAAAACTGACTGACAAACTGAATTCGATACAGATAAAACTTGATGAACATCCGGCAAAAGAAGGCGGATTGCGATTTTTCAGGAGAAAGAAGACTGACCTGAAAGACGATGCTGACAATACCCTGGAAAAGCTTAGCGAGTCTTTCGAAGAAACACGCGGTGAGTTGGATAAGGTAAATTCTTTCCTGGAAGACAACAGCAGCATGGTCAGTGTTGTTGAAGATCGCCTGAAGACTGAGAGCGAGCTTGAGTCTGTTAATAAAAAGCTTGATGATATTTCAATGAGACTGGAAGAAAGGCACCAGACTATGACCTTGCTGTCAGGCCCCTCACTTGAATATCTTTCCCGTGGTGAATGGGAGAAAGTGCTGAAAGAATTTAAATCAACGGTAAGCAAAAAGGAAAGACTTGAAAAGGAGCTGGACATGAAGACCTTATTATGTGGTTTCATTTTTGACGGTCTTCCGGAAGAAAAGGCCAGAATTAAACTGCAAAAAATTGAGGACGAAAGGAAACTTGAATACATTCCAAGGGAGCTGGGTGAGATATTGTCCGCTGACTGTCCTCATTTTGAAATATTTGAAGACTTTGGAAGCCTGCTCCCGAACCGGATAGACATGGAAGACCTGGTTTCTGATAACCAGAATATTGAAGGTTATAAGGCAGCTAGGAATTTTCTTACCCTGGCAGAGCTTGATTATTCCTTTTTCCAGCAGCCCTCATCCAGGATACTCAAACAGAAAATTGAGAATCTTAATACAAAAATCACACTTGATTTCCAGGATTTCTGGCAACAGTATGTTGGCAGGCACAATAAGATAAGAATCAATTTTGAACTCGACCATTACAGTACCAACCATGGTGCGAAGGCCGGAAAACCTTACCTTGAATTCTGGGTAAAGGATGAAGGTGAGAGACTGTATCCCAAGCAGCGCAGCAGGGGAGTAAGATGGTTCCTTTCCTTCTACCTTGAACTGATGGCTGCATCCCGGAGGGCTAATAAACACCTTATCCTCCTGGTGGATGAGCCGGGGGTAAGCCTTCATGCACGTGCCCAGGAAGATGTGCTGAAAGTCTTTGAAGACATAAAGGAAAATATACAGATAATATATACAACACATTCACCTCACCTTGTCGATATAAATAAATTACACAGGATCCTGGCTGTACAAAGGAATGACCTGGCAGATCACAGGTCAACAACCGTATTACTGGATGCTGCACGACTTGGTGATGCTTCACCTGATACCCTGTCACCCTTGCAGAGTATCATGGGTAATCCTGTTGGTGACCAGGAATTCTCAGTCGATAAACATAATATCATCGTTAATAATGTGGGCACCTTCTATATGATGAATGCTGCTGTTAAACTAACAGGTTATAAAGGAAGAATACACTTCATCCCATCCACGAATTCTTCCTCCATACCGCTGATGTGCAACATATTAATGGGCTGGGGAATGAAGTTTGCAGTCCTCCTCTTCCATAACGATAAGGAGATAGAGATTGCCAGGCAACTCGAGAAGATGGTGTTTACAAATAAACCCGGGGAAAATGAAAATATTATTATTATGCCCGAGGAATTCATGAATGCGGAAGATCTTCTTTCAACCCTGGATTTTAAGAACCTTATCCTGAAAACAAGGGAGGGAATTACTGTATCCAACTCTGAGCATATAAATTTAAATGAACTTCCCAGGAATTTCCTCCTGAGCAAATTCCTCGGGGAGGTGAATAATGGAAAAATTACCAGGTCAAACCTTGATGAAGAATCAAAAGAGAACCTGATGCTCCTTATCAATATACTTCAGAAGTTTAAATAAGCATAGAATCTTCGTTACTGACAGGCTAAGTATCGGGCTGTCAGTAAAAATGATACATTCCCCTACCCGTATTTTTGTTCATGGCTAAGATTATGGTGCATGATTATTCTCTCCTGTAAACCGGGTATATATCTTCTGGTATATTCTTATACTCAATACTTGTCAGGTCGGCAGGTCCGAGACCCGGTGCATCCACTTCATATATCGCCCCGGCCAGCCCGTTTTCATAAAAGCCTCTCCTGAAGTGTACCCTTGATTTTAGCGAAATTATATCTATTTTATTAATATCAAGACCCATAGCGCCAAGTATGCCGATGTCAGTTACCTGGTGCAGTTCGGGGGTGATTATTATTGTGTTATCCTTGCCGAATCTGATCACAGCAGCCTTATCATACCTGCCGTAGCTGTCAAAATATTCAAGTGTGCCTTCTATTGGAACCGGCTCACCGGCATATTCGTCGGCATACCCTCCAACCATTACCTTAATCATGCTGCCAGCCTTTGTGTCCGACTCCAACAGTTGCTTAATTAATTTCTCGTCAGCAATTGTGGCTATACAGAAATTTTCAGCACCCTGCCTTATCAGTTCGGCCAGTATATGCGTTGAGTTCCCTGTACGGTCACTGTGGTCCGCTATCACCACCGGCGTCCTGCCTTCTTTTGCCGCCTTTATGCTTAGTCGAACCCCTTCTGCGGTGCCGGGTAATTTTTTGCCGGCAAACTGATGCCTCACCCTCCAGATGTATCCACTCATATCATCGGCTATACTGTCAGCCAGCTCCTGGTTATTGTTTGTTATGACCATTGTCGTGGCTCCGACGTCTGGTACATCAGCATAGGCAAAACCAAAAGCAACCGAAACGTAAACACCGGGTACCCGGTCCTCCCATCGTCTTGCCCTTTCCATAATTTCCATTGCCGGTGAAACGCCGGTACCCTGGTATACACTTGGTGTTATAACACCCGGTTTCCTTGTGGCCATTACCGGAAGATAATCACCCCTGAGTGTATTTATCATCAGCCTGGCTGCCCTGGCCCCCTGATTATAAGTGTCGTAATGAGGATACCTCTTGATTATTATAACACCTGTTGCTGCATCCGAAAGTTCATGGTCCTCATTAGCATGCAGATCGAGAGTTACTATTACCGGGATATCACCTGCAACCTTCCGAAGCCGCCTGACTATCTCTGCTTCAGGTTTTGGAATTCCGGTAACAGCCATGGCGCCGTGCAAAGAAAGATAAATACCGTCATATGGGCCATTCTTCTTAATATCATCCTGCATGGCTCCTGTGTATTTGTCAAAAGCTTCTTTTGTTATCCAACTGCCCGAGGAACCACCGACAGCATCCCTCGGCGATGTTATCCCCTCGAGCTGCACACCACCGTACTCATGAATGCGATCAACGAAGCCCTTTATATATGAATCGGAATTCAATACTTCGTCGCCTTTGAGCGGGGCACCGTAATATTCAAACTCCTCTGTCCCTGTAGGCCGGGGACAGAAAGTGCAGGTCTCGTGTGAAAAAGTGGCTATGCCAATCCTGAAATCTTCTTTTCCTGATTGCCTGTCACTCTTGCATGAAAGAATGAAAAGAAATGAAATGGAAGCAATAATTATTTTTTTCATGACAGGTGTTTTTCAGTTTACCGGTGAAGTTAAGAATTTAGGATCGGATTTACTACCTTCGAATACTGTTTATAAAGTTCAGATAATATTAAAACAGGAAGGATTATTCATTTGTTGTATTAAAGTAAACATTGACAAAGAAACTATGAACAGATTCCCGGGTATGGCAATAACAGTTTCCAGCATCTTCTCCGGAAACTGCTATGATACAAGTAATAAGACAAATGATGCAAATATTATCATGCTCTCAATACCTGACTGGGGTGTGATGCCCTTTGCCGCCGACAGGGACAGTCAGCAAATAGCTTCTGAAACTGATGCATTTAATAATGTGGTCAGGGAGGAATGCAGCTATGCAGGAGTGAAATATTCTGATATAACTGACATATCAAGGAAAGCTTCTGCTGATGATACAATGCTGGCCGCAGATGGATTGTATCCCTCGGGTAAGATGTACGGCCTCTGGATTGACGGGATATATTCCCATGTATACGAACTTCTGAAATAATTTGAGTATGAATGGGCGCTTACTGGCAATAGGAGATTCTCATGGTTGCTCTGACAGACTGAACGTCCTGATAAATGACCATGTAAGACTAACAAAAAAAGATAAGCTAATACTGCTGGGTGACTACATTGACAGGGGGCCCGACAGTAAGGGAGTGCTTGACCTGATTATGAAACTGGCTTCTGAAGGTTATGAAGTGGTGACCCTCATGGGCAATCATGAAAATATGATGATTAATGCCCCCAGAAGTCCTCTTGATAATTATAACTGGATGATGAACGGGGGCGATGAGACTCTCAGAAGCTTTGGCGTATCCTCAGTTAACGAGATTGACAGGAAGTATATGGATTTCCTGTTGTCAATGCCCTTTTATCATAAGACAGGAAATTTTATTTTTGTTCACGGGGGCTTTAATGACGATATTGAGGATCCTTTCCGGGATACTTACAGTATGATCTGGGAAAGACGCTATGAATATCATTCACCTGTCTTCAAAGGTAAAATAATTGTTCATGGACACAGGCCCCATCCTCTTTCAGAACTGAAGGAACAGATTAAAAAATCTCCTTCAGTGATAAATATTGATACAGGATGCGTTTACGGGAAAGAATACGGACTGGGTGATCTGACTGCCATTGACCTTTTGAAAATGGAACTATACTCAATAAGCTGCGAGATTTAAAATGGTTTCTCATTTCTCATCTCTTCCCTCACCCTGTCAAGATCAACGAACCCATCTATAGTATCAAGCCATATCTTCCCATTATCCTCAACAAAACCAAACATTCCGTATTTTATATCAAGTACGGACTCATCAACCCTGCGGAGCATTCTTATATTGTAAAGTGCCGAATATTCTTCGGCTCTGCCCTGACCTTCTCCGGATATAATAAAATCTACCTGGGCCCATTCTTTATCGGTGCTGACAGCCATAAGGACCACACTTATATTTTCGTTATCTTCCATGTTTGCATATTCAGAAAGCTCTGTCCTGTCAATAAGAACAATACCTGTTTCCCTGTCCGTGTCCACATAGATCTTCCCGGATGCCGGGTTTTTGTCCTCGTATACCTTCAATATAATGTCACTGTTGCTGATCACTTCATGCCTCCCTTGAGGATAATCAAATGAAATTCCTGAAATGCAGGTGTCGTCCCATTCTGATCCTGGATAGACACTTTTTATTTCAAGTTTCATAAAGAAATTTAAACGAGGAGCCAGATCGCATGTGGGACACATATTCCTTCTCTGTTCCAGTTCCTCTGCAAAGTCCGATTTAAATAATGTTACAAGGGAATCCCTGTAATTAGTGTAATTTCCGGGGAAAGTTATATCAAAAGACTGATTACCCATTCTGTCATCCAGTTCAATGTATTTTTCAAGGGGAAGTTCTTTTATCCTGTAACGGCAGGCTATTTCTGACTGGTCACCTTCCAGGAAGATACCTGCATAAACGCTTAGCCTGAGTACACGGGGACGGCTATTCATTTTATACAGCTTTTCCGATTTCTGGTAGCCGTTTTGAATATTTAAAGTGAGAGGTAAATTTTTACCAAGACCTGCAATTATATACTCGCCTTCACCATGACCACCAAGCCCTTCAACCCAGGCGGTGGCAGAATCATCATCGAAGAGCTTATGTCCTCCGTAGTTCCCTGTTCCTCCAAAAGGATCGACAGGATCAAGCTCGGAACTGACAATGAATCGAACAAGTCTGTCATTGATTTTCATTACCCTGAAATTCATTTCTTCCCATGGCGTGGATTTATCTTGTCGCGATGGACCTGAAAGATTATCTTTCCCAATAACCTCAATATTCCCGAAAATCAATGGAAGCAGGCAGAAGATATACACAGGGACTGTTATTATTCTTTTAATGCTCATCTTACTGAATATTAACTTGTATTGAAACACCAGTAAATGTAAAAAAATCAGATTGAAATCACGAATCTGAATCCCTTCTTGAAAGAAAAATTTGGAAATCCTGAAAAAATGTGTATGTTATTTACATATGTTAATATTTAGTTTTAAAAGGGACTTTCGATCACTGGAAAATTATTATGGTTACATCTTACAAACTGATAACAAATAAAAATTACTAAAATATGGAGGAACACAAAATGAATTTTAACTGCACAGGGTGCTCAGGTTACTGATCCCGTTATTTATCTTAATAATGGTAATCGGTTCATGTCCGGGCAAGAAGTCAGAGAAGGGAGCACAGAAGTTGCTTGATTAGCAGAAATCGGAGTCAAGGGAAAAACTTAGAGACATGATGGACTCAGAGTATGACAGGGATAAAACTATTGCCGGATTTACCAGGGAGGAGATAGACAGGCTTGAAAAAGAACGACTGGCTCTTGATCAGGATCTTGAAAATCTTAACAGACTAAAGAGTAAATTGTCAGAAAAAAAAGCTAACTTGAACAGCAGGATTATAGCCCTTGAAGAAGAAACGGAACTTGTTAAAAGCAAGGAGTTATATGAAATCATTGATGAGATATCCAACCTGGAAGCGCGGCAGGCTCAACTTGCTGAACGTGAAAAAGAAATGTTGGATGAGAGGGAAGCTCCTGAGAAGATTGAAGGAATCACCCGGCTGGATGCCGAATCCGGTGTGCTTGAATCAATTGAAGAATCAATTGAGCTGAGGAGAAAGCAGATAGATATCCTGAGATCAGAAATTGCTGAAGATTAGGCACAGCTTTCAAAGCAGATGTCCGAGATTGAAGCCCGGAGGGCAAAAAATGTCAGGAATGTGACGAAGACTGTTTTAATAATCGGAGTAATTGGCATCATTTTAATTTGGTGTTCTTTATACGCTGGGTCGTCGAAAAATAAAAAAACAATAATTTATGGGTAGTAAAGATTCAAAAAAAAGAAAATGAGTAAAAAAGTTAAAAATGAAGCTGAAAAAATAAAGAAAACAGCAGAAGATAAAGTAGATGAAATTAAAGATAAAGCTGAGGACGTAAAGGAAGAATTTGAAGAATCAGCAGAAGATATTGAAGAAAACCTCAGACAGGCAGGAGAGTCCGTCTCCGAATCAGGCTGCCGGGAAGAAACAGGTGAGAATATTTCCGAAGGAACAAAGATAGCAGGTGAGGAAGCCCGTAAGGTGGGTGAGAAAATCTCAGCCTATTCCGAAAGACTCTTCGGCAAGATAAGGGATAAATCATCAGAAACTTTTAAATCCGGGTTTAACCTCACACGTGAGGGGGTAAATAAAGCACAGGCCGTGGCCGATGAGCTCAGGGATAATATAGAAATGGGCAGGCTGAACAGGCAGAAAAAGGATGTCGCTTCACAGCTCGGAATGAAATTCTACCTTGAAGTGAAAAACAATGATAATGAAGTTCCTGATAATATCCTCAGGGAGAGAGTGTTCGTATCGCTACTGAAAGAACTTGAAGATATTGATAAACAAATCCTTGATCTTAGAAATGAATAAACTGAAGCTGAAGCATGTTATCAACAACACTTTTATACTTCTGAGGATCAGGACAATATATAAGAAATGAAAACCCGTACCCAGAAAGTAAGGCTTGGTGTATTTATTTTTTTCAGCGGCGCAATCCTGATTGTAGTGGTATTGTTTTTTGCCGCAAATAAACTGTTCGAAAAATCCGATGTTTACTATGTGGCATACCATGATGTTTCTGTAAGCGGACTGGAAGTGGGAAGCCCGGTAAATTATCTGGGAATAAAGATAGGTACAATATCAAATATCTTTATTGACCCCAAGGATATCAGGTCTATTATTGTTGAACTGTCACTGCGACCGGGAACCCCTATAAAGAAAGATGCCTATGCAGACATAGTGTCGCTTGGCATTACAGGATTAAAGACAATTGAAATAAGAGGCGGCAGCAACGAGGCTGCCGTCCTTAAACGTGGAGAATTCCTGCAATCGGGCAGTTCAACATCCCAGGAAATAACAGGTAAGGCAAACATCATTGCAGAAAAAGCAGAAAAAGTGATAAATAATCTTCAATTATTTACCAAACCTGAAAATATGGACAAATTCTCTGACGCCGCTGAGAACATTAATATCCTTGCCCGACAGCTGAATAAAACCATGCAAATGATCGATACCCTTATAAATGAAAACAGGAAAGAGGTGAGAGAGGCAGTATCGACGGCTAACCTCGTGGCTACAAGGCTGGACACTTCTGTATTGATACTTAACGAAACAATTGCAGGGATAAATAATATTATAAGAAGCGATAGTGTAAAACAAATACTCGGCAATGCCTATGAACTCTCACAACACCTCAGGGAAACAGACCTGGAAGTATTTATTTCTGACCTTGCCGAAGTTACTGATCAAACAAGAAAATTGCTTTACAGGATCGACAGGGAAGTGGATTTAAACAGCCGGGAACTGTCTGAGAGTGTACGGCTGCTGAGAATTACTCTTTCCAATCTTGAGGAAGCATCTAACAAGATAAATTCTGATCCTTCAGTATTGCTGAGGGGATTGGGTGATAAAGATATCCCCGACAGGAGACTGAAGAAATAAGCTTACGGAAATAATTAAAAATGCTATTCAATACTGGATGAGAACATTTATACTTACATTTGCCGGCTTCCTTTTGCTGTTAACATCATGTATTTCAGAAAGAAACGTCATAAGGAAATACTATACCCTGGAAATCCCCGAAGAAAGAATCATTGTGGGATCTGACACAATCCCTCCACTACCTGGTAAGTGTGAAATAGGACAGGTAAACATTAACCCTGTTTATGACAGAAGCCAGATAGTAAACCGTAATGACTCCCATGAAATAACTTATTATATGTATCATCAATGGGCTGTACGACCTGATGAGGCAATCCGGGAATTATTGCGCGGATATCTGAAAAATATAAACCTCTTTGAAGATATTCCTTCCGGGTACAGCAGGTCTATACCCGATTACAGCTTAGAAACCCTGGTTGATAAAATCGAAATTATTGAAAAAAATAAATCCTTTTCGGCTCATGTCAAAATCGAATTTGTGCTGCTTATGAATAAAAACGACAGCATACTCGTAAGTCACCTGGCTGACAAAACTGAGCCGCTTGGGACAAAAAACCTTAACCTGTTTGCCGGAGAGGTGAGTAAAATAATCTGTGGAGAACTCGATGTTTTTGCCGGACTTATTAGGGGGATAGACTGAATATTTTTAATTATTAGCCATCGTGACGGGAAAAGAAAAGAACAATACTTCCTGTATCCTTGAAAACAGTGTCCTGAAATTGTATGGTGAGTTAACAATCATGGAACTGAATAAATCACTGTATGATATAGATAAAGCACTTGGAGAATGTATGGATACAAACCTGGTCTTTGATCTGGAAAACCTGACTTTTATAGACAGTGCGGGTGTAACGGCTCTTTATTATTTTAAAGACAAACTTACGGCAAAAGGAGTAAATGTTGAAATAAGAGGTGGCGCACAGGATATTAATCGCAAGCTGGAATTATTCGGGACAGAACCTGAAAATATTCAGAAAGGATCAGATAAAACAGGCCTTTTTGAAAAACTGGGCAGCGGAGTGTCATATGTATTCAATGAGTTTATAGCGGGTTTCTTCCAGCTGGCTGCGGATATAACCTACTGGTCGGTCAGCGACCTTTTCCGCAGGCATACATCCAGGAAGGGTGAATTCATTAACCAGGCTGTATTAATAGGGGTGAATGCTGTCCTTATTGTGGGAGCAATGACTTTTATAATAGGCCTGGTGCTGGCCCTCCAGTCGGCAGCACAGCTGCGCTCCTTCGGGGCTAACATATATATAGTGGACCTGACAGTCATAGCTATGATGAGTGAGATGGGTCCACTGATTACTGCTATAATGGTTGCCGGCAGGAGCGGGTCGTCTATAGCTGCAGAAATTGCTACAATGAAAGTTACCAGCGAGACAGATGCCCTCAGAACGATGGGACTGAACCCCGTACGCTTTGTAATTGTACCCAAAATGCACGGTGCGCTTATTACTTTACCTTTTCTTACGATTATTGCTGATATGTGCGGTATAGGGGGAGGACTGGTAATTGCCGTAACATCTCTTGATATTTCACCACTGGTCTTTATTCACAGGATGCAGGAAGCCTTCCTGATGCGGGATATACTATTTGGCGTGATAAAAAGCCTTGTCTTTGCATATATTATTGTTGTCACCGGTAGTTACTTCGGCTTCAGAGTCAAACAGGGTGCTGACCTGGTTGGTAAAGTAACCACCCAGGCTGTCGTTGTGGCAATATCACTGGTGATAATAGCTGACAGCATAATGGGACTTATTTTTTACTAGAAACGTGCAGGCGATATGAAAACTGATAGTGTAATAAAAGTTGAAAAGCTGACAGCAATACTTGATGATAAAATTATTCTTTCGGATGTCAGTTTTAAGGCCTATAGTGGTGATGTAACAGCTATACTTGGCAGCAGCGGTTCAGGGAAAACAGTACTGCTTAAACACCTCCTGGGATTATACCCCGGTGAGGGAAATGCTGTTTCAGTTATGGGACTGAATCCGTCGCAGCTGGATGAGGGGCAACAGAAACACTTTTATACCAGACTCGGCGTATTTTATCAGAACGGAGCCTTATTGAACTCTCTTACGGTAGGTGAAAATGTGGCACTCCCCTTGCACCAGCATACCGACCTTCCCCCTGACCTCATTGAGAGACTCGTTAAATTGAAATTACGACTTGTCAACCTCCAGGGATCATACAATATGTTCCCGTCAAGCCTGAGCGGCGGTATGCTAAAAAGAGCAGCCCTGGCCAGGGCAATTATTATGGATCCCCCTCTTCTTTTTTGCGATGAACCAGGCTCCGGACTCGATCCTGTATCTCTTGCTTCACTGGATAATCTAATACTCAACCTTCAGAAACTGCTTGGAATGACGGTCATTATGATAACCCACGAGGTGTCGAGTATATTCAGGGTAGCCGACAGGATAATTTTTATCGACCAGGGAAAAGTTATTTTTGAAGGTACTCTCCCGGAAGCACTGAAATCTCAAAATAAAGCCCTTATGGAATTCTTCCGTAAGGGGAGGGGTGATTAAACTTAGTGGTATACCTTATAAGTTTATTGCGACAAAATGACATTCCTATGAAAAAATGTCTGTCTTAAAATTAAGGTTTTTCTATCTGTTATAAGATCGTAAAACACAGTAAAACAATATTATATATTCAGATTATCAGGATTCCTTCCTTGTCGTGGTATATGATTTGCTCTTTTCTTAATGAAACGAGCATGAATAAATTTAATCTCTTACTTCACAATAGAAGATGATTAAATTTTTCATGCGGGAGCGAACCGGGCACAGCGAACTCATGAACAGCTTTACTGTGAGTAAGCGCTTGCATTCGTTCTCAAATTTTTAATTAAGTTATATTCAGTTAATTATAAAATTTTTAACGAATGAAAAAATATGTCTAACTAAAAATGAAGGAGGGTTTAGCTATGACACTTACAAAGTATGAAAACAGGCCATTTCCGTCATTTCTTTCATTACTGGACAGATTTTTTGAGGGAAATTTGACGGACTCGAATTTGTCGAATTTCGCAGAACTTGATTCAACCCTGCCGGCTGTAAACGTCAGGGAAAATGAAAATGAAATAATAATTGACCTGGCAGCACCGGGGTTGAAGAAGAGTGATTTTAGTGTGAATTACGACAACGAAAGGTTGACAATCTCATCCGAGAAAAAGGATGAAAAAACTGAAAAAGAAGGTGAAAGGATTACTCGCCGTGAATTTAGCTATCAGTCATTCCGGCGTTCGTTCAATGTTCCTGAGAACATGGTGAACACTGATAAGATAAATGCTAAATACACCGACGGCATTCTTCATGTTACATTACCTAAACGTGAAGAAATGAAACCAAAACCTTCGAAAGAAATCAAAATTTCATAAACCTTGCCCCCTTTTGCAGGGGGACGGGGCTGTTGGCTTGATTGATCAGGTCTGATTCAATGGGCTGGCAAGGCTGCAGCTCATCGATTGAATAGGCATGATTCCCCTTTGAACCGGGGACCGCCAAACGGGACGAGCTCGATGACTGAAGGGAGTCAACAGGGTCAGGGGGATGTTTCCCTGCCGGCGCGGATCGCCCGATCCTTATGTGCTCTTCAGTTCACTTTCCCTGCCAGCTTTAAGAATCAGATTCAATGCAGCAACCCCGTTAATAATAACATGGAAAGGAGGCATATAAAATGAAAAAATTTGGAAATCTTATAATATCTGCAATACTGGGCAGCGCCCTCACAATAGGCTCCTTTTTCCTGTTTGACCTGAATGGAATAGAGCAGGTAAGGGTGCAGCATATCAGTGGAGCACCAGTGGTAGGTGCTGCTTATACAGTCAATGATGAAGGGGAAATTATACCTCTCGAATTCACTGATGTTGCTGCTGAAGTTATGCCTGCCGTGGTTCATATTAAGTCAACTCAGGTGAGAAAGGTTTCTGCCAGACCCTATCGCAATATACCCGATCCTTTCAGGGATTTTTTCGATGATGATATCATGGAACGTTTTTTCGGCCCTTATATGGATCCGGGAGGGCAGCAACGCGGAGATTATTTACCCAGGGTGGGCTCAGGATCAGGTGTTATAATTAATTCGGATGGTTTTATAGTTACAAATAACCATGTAATAGATAATGCCGACGATATAGAAGTCACCCTTCATGACAACAGGGTGTACAAAGCACGGGTTATTGGTACTGATCCTTCAACTGACCTGGCACTGATACGCATAAAGGAAAATGGACTCCCCTTCATACCCTTCGTCAATTCCGATGATGTTGAAGTGGGAGAATGGGTCCTTGCAGTAGGTAATCCCTTTAACCTTAATTCAACGGTAACGGCAGGGATTGTAAGTGCCAAGGCAAGGAATATAAACATTCTTCATGATCAGAGTGCCATAGAGTCGTTTATCCAGACCGATGCAGCCATAAATATGGGTAACAGCGGCGGCGCACTGGTAAATCTGCAGGGCGGTCTTGTTGGTATAAGCACGGCAATAGCCAGTCCTACGGGCGCATATGCCGGTTACGGATTTGCCGTTCCATCAAATATTGTATCAAAGGTCGTGGAAGACCTTATGGAGTACGGATCAGTGCAGAGGGGCTACCTCGGCCTGATGATACGCAGTGTCGACGGTAATCTTGCACGGGAGAAGAACCTGGATATAACCCAGGGGGTTTACGTCGACAGTATCACTGCTGAGAGTGCAGCCGGAGAGGCTGGCATCAAAGTTGGAGATGTTATTACTGAAGTTGATGGCAATAAAGTGAAATCATCCGGTGAACTGCTTGAACTGGTAGGCCGAAAACGACCCGGAGATAAAGTGAACCTGACGATAGACCGTTATGGCAAAAGCAGGGACTTTAACGTGGTTCTGAGGTCACGTGAAGGTAGCACCACATTAGCAAGGTCAGAACAGGTTGAGATTCTGGAAGTACTGGGTATTGAAGTGGAAGATATAGATAAAAGCACGGCAAGGAAACTGGATATACCCGGCGGTGTGAAAATAACTTCCATGTATCCCGGGAAGCTCAGAAATAATACCGATATAAGAACAGGCTATATAATCACCAGGGTTGATGGGAAGCAAATAAACTCCAGAGATGAATTTATAAACATTATGAAAGAGAAAGAAGGAGGAGTGATGTTCGAGGGGGTTTATGAAGATTACCCCGGTGTATATTACTATGCATTCGGCTTATAATCATCCTCTGGAAAAACACCTTCCCTCAGCACCTTAAGGAGGAAGGCAAATATGAATATGAATGTAAGCATAAGATCAACACTCGTATTCTTACTGGTACATATTACCACTCTTCTTCCGGCCCAGTATTTTGGCAGGAATAAGCCGGGGTATAAAAAATTCGAGTATAAGGTCGTTCAGACACCTCATTTCGAACTATATCATTACCTTGAGGATGACAGCCTGCTTAACAATTACCTGGCATGGGCTGAAGAGTGGTACAATATGCACCAGGTAATATTCAGGGATACCTTTGAAAAGAAAAATCCTCTCATTCTTTATAATACACATGCCGACTTCCAGCAGACAAATGCCGTTTCAAGCTTAATCGGAACAGGTACCGGAGGTGTTACCGAGGGCTTGAAAAACAGGGTTGTAATGCCTTTTTCAAAGACACTCTCTCAAACCGACCATGTGCTCGGGCACGAGCTCGTACATGCCTTCCAGTTTAATAAACTGCTGACAGCTGATACGAGTAAGAATTATTCAGTTAATAACCTGCCCCTGTGGATGATCGAAGGGATGGCTGAGTACCTTTCAATAGGAAGCGTCGATCCTCATACAGCCATGTGGATGAGGGATGCATTGCTTAATGATGATTTCCCCAGCCTGGAACAATTGACAAAAGAATCGAAATATTTTCCCTACAGGTTCGGACATGCCTTCTGGGCTATGGTGGGCAAGACCTGGGGCGATACCATAATAATGCCCCTGTTTGAAAAAACCGCCGAGTACCAGTATGAGGACGCCATAGATTCACTGCTAGGTATAAGCAGCAGCACCCTGTCATCACTCTGGGAAAGCGTTACCCGGACTCATTTTGACAGGTATATAAGGAATACCAGCAGGGAGCCTGCCGGGCGAAAAATAATATCAGCCACCAATGCAGGCAGAATAAATGTATCGCCGGCCATAAGCCCCGGCGGGAAATATATTGCATTCTTCTCCGACAGGGACATTTTTACTTTTGATGTTTACCTCGCTGAGGCACAATCAGGTAAGATCATAAAGAAACTGGCAGGTATAGTAAAGAATAATGATTTTGATGATTATGACTTTATTGAGTCTGCCGGAACATGGTCTCCCGATGGCAAAATGTTTGCATTTGTAATATTCGAGAAGGGAATAAATAAACTTGCTGTTATAGATGTAGAAAAAGACAGGATCACAAAAAAAATCGGGATAGATGGCATTCCTTCATTTTCTAATCCTTCATGGTCGCCCGATGGTGACAGGGTCGTTTTTTCAGGAATGGCGGAAGGTCGATGTGACCTCTATGTCTATAATATCAACTCGGGTAATGTTGAAAAGCTAACGGAGGATATCCCGGGCAATATTCACCCGGCATGGTCGCCCGACGGCAGGAATATCGTATATTCCCAGGAAATTATAACTGATTCGCCCGGCATACGTAAATTCAGTTATGCCCTGGCAATTGTAGATGCAGAGACAAAAGAAAAAAGAGTCTTTGATATATTCAGGGGAGCAAAAAACCTTAACCCTTTCTTTTCACCCGATAATAAATCAATCTATTTCATATCTGACGCAGACGGATTCAGAAACCTTTACAGGTTTGACATAAGCGACGGGATGGTTTACCGCCTTACCAATTATGCAACAGGTATAAGCGGTATTACACATATATCACCCGCTATCAGCAGGGTTTACTCTGAAGATATCATTGCCTACTCTTATTATGATAATAACAAGTATGAAATTTACCTGGCAAACGACAGCATGTTCGATCCGGTAAAAGTACCTTCAGACAGCATAGATTTCAGACCCGCAACACTGCCTCCCCTGCAAAGTACGTCGCAATTGCTTATCGATACAAACCTGTATGTCAGGGATCCGGTGTACGACCTGCCTCGTGACTCAATAAAAGCTGTTCCCTATAAAGCAAAATTCAGGCTTGATTACATATCAAATTCAACAGGAATGGGTGTGTCAACCAGCCAGTACGGAAGTATAATGCAGGGCAGTGTAAATATGATCTTCAGTGATATAATAGGAAATAACCAGCTCTTTTCATCACTGGCCCTGAACGGTGAAATTTACGACTTTGGAGGCCTTTTTTCATATATTAACCAGAAAGGTAAACTTAAATGGGGCGCAACAGTGTCTCATGTTCCCTATCGCAGCGGCTTTATGCATATTGTGCTTGATACAGTTATGTTTTATGGCGACACTATTCCTGCCACTAACTTCAGGCTGGATTACATAAGAATGTTTGAAGATAATATTTCCGTTTTCGCATATTACCCCCTTTCACAAACGAGAAGATTTGAGGCGGTTGCTTCTGCTTCCTGGTATTATTACAGGTGGGACCGGTTTAATAATTATTATACGAATACAGGCATCAGGCTTTTTGAGACACGAGAGAAGATGCCTGCTCCTGGCGGAGACAATTATCAGCAGCTAACTGTGTCTTATGTCGAAGATAATTCCTGTTTCGGAATGACTTCCCCCATGGAAGGTCACAGATCAAGATTGCAGCTAACAAGGTATTTTGGGGCAGTGAATATGTATACCGCCCTTGTGGATTACAGGAAGTACTGGTTCGCCAGACCCCTGGGTCTTGCAACCAGAATATATCATTACGGAAGGTATGGCCGGTCAGGACGCAGCGAGATACTTACTCCTTTGTATCTGGCTTATCCCTGGTTAATCAGAGGTTATGAGAATATTTCCTTTATAGGCAATGATTACAGTGTACGGGAGGGTTCCTTTAACATAAGTCACCTGAGTGGTTCAAGATTGCTTGTTGCCAACTTCGAGTTGAGAATTCCTGTGACCGGTGTCGAAAGACTGGCACCCATAAAATCAAAACGCTTTTTTACTGATCTTAACCTTTTCTTTGATGCAGGGCTGGCATGGGACAAAGATTCTGAGATCAGTTTCGACTGGAATCCTGATTCATTTGATAAACGTATACCTGTATACAGCACAGGTATATCAGCCAGGGTGAACCTTATGGGGATTATTGTTGTTGAACCTTACCTTGCAGTTCCCTTCCAGAACGGAGGCTTTGATAATCTCTCATTTGGCTTTAACCTGATACCAGGATGGTAACAGGAGCATTAACTTTTTCACTATAGTCCGGTTTACGGGAGAGCCTTGTTTCTCGTATCTCTGCCAGTACAAATATCAATAAATCAATTATTTATTTGGATTTATTAAAGAAAAGTCCGAAATTTCAAATTGACTAACCCGACCTGGTATATGGAACAGGCAAGATTTACCAAATTCTGGCAGGAGCTTAAGCGTCGAAAAGTTTTTATGGGGATTGTAGCTTATGGGGCCTCCTCTTTAGTAATACTTGAAGCAGCGGAGATAATATGCAATGCCTTTGGTATAGAACAGGTTCCGAAATGGGTGGTAATATTGTTGGGGATCGGTTTCCTGCTTGCACTGTTGTTTTCATGGATATATGACATTACACCCGGGGGGATAATAAAAACTGAACCGCTGGAACAAAAGGAACTTCCAATAGTCAGTAAAAAGATAAAGAATTACAGGTTAACAACCTTCCTCAGTGTAATAGTCATTATAGGTCTTTTGTCATTTAATATTATTGATAATGCAAAATCTCGAAAATTCGGAAGACTGGAAAAAACTATGGCTGTCCTTCCCTTCACTGGCCTGGTGCCCGAGGGTTATGAATCTATTGTATTTAATTATATAGGCGAAGAGATAACCGCCTGCCTGAGCAAGATACATACATTTAATGTGTTACCATGGAGGCTTACATGTAAATATAAGAAAGGAAATAAAAATTATAATAAAATAGGGAAGGAACTCAATGCAAATCTTCTCATAGACTGGAAAGCAGTTGAAATTGATGGTAATAAAAGGGTAACCATATTCATGTTCAATACCGGTGATGAGAAACTGCTATGGTCACATGATTATCCCCTGGAAGAAAGCTGGACAGAAATATCAAATATTAGTCCTGATATATCAAGGAGCGTTGCCAGGAGACTGAAGACATTTTTATCACAGGAGGAAAGAGCAATTATAAATGAAATACCGGGATCACCCAGGGCATCCTTTATTGCATACAAAGGTTCTTACATTGCTCAGAATGCTCTGTATCTGTATGAACTGGGCAACAGGAAAACAGAATTATCAGTTTTTGATGAGGCAATAGATCTGTATACACAGGCCATTCAAATAGATCCTGATTTTGCAGCGGCCTATGCAAACAGGGCAAAAACAAGATCATGGGGTATTTATACGGGATACTATGATAATAGCCACCTGCAAAAATGCAGGGATGATATTGAGAAAGCTACAAGTATTGAACCTGCCCTTACTGAAGCGGATATCGCAATGGGTTTCTACTATTATTATGGTTTAAAAGATTACGGGAATGCACTTAAATATTTTGATCGTGCACTGACAAAACAACAGGATGATGTCAAATGCCTTTTTTATCTATCCCTTGTTCACAGGAGAATGGGCAACTGGGATAAGGTGGCTTTGTTTTCCTCGGAAGCTCTCGGGAATAATCCTGCCAATGCACTCTTTTTTACCAATATTGGCCTTTCCTTTGATTACATGCATGATTTCGAAAAAGCAATTGAATGTCATGACCGTGCTATCGATATTCTACCTGAATGGGCTGCTGCTTATAATAATAAAGTTGAATCTGTCCTTATGTTAAGCGGCGATATAGAAAAGGCCAGGGCTATCCTGGAGGAAAACATTAAAAACACCGGAGATAATATATATTCAACACTGTCAAGACTGGATTTGTATGATGGTAATTGTGAGTCAGCATTGAAGAATGTCAATATAGCATACCTTGAAAATTCCCCACCGGAAGGAGACTTAATACTACGCAAGGCCATGATTAATATGCACTGTGGCAGACGGGATGATGCACTGAAATACTATTCTGAAGCAATAGATTATTATACTGCCGAGATGCGAAATGAACCTGAAGATTCCTTGGCATTAAGTGTAGAATTAAGTAAACTGGGGATAGCCTGTGCCGGAGCAGGAAAAATAATGGACGCCATTAAATATGGCATCAGAGCTACTGAAATAATGCCTGTTGAAAAGGATGCGATAAATGGTCCCGGCAGGTTATTTGACCTTGCACGGATATACTGTTTGGTGGGAGAGGAGGATCTTTGTATAGAGTTAATAGAGAAACTTACACAGATAGGATCTTCTTTCTCAATGCACCTTGTATACCTTGATCCCGATTTTGAAAGAATAAGAAACAATGTAACTGTTGTTCAATTAATGAAACAGGCCAGAAACTAATTATTGATTGCCAATAACTATAATAATTAACCACTAAAACCATTAAATTATGCCACGCGGACACACACAGGACTGGGTAATGGATCCATGCAAATTTGAACAACTGTTTAAAAAAATGGGAGTATTTTCTGATGATTGTAAACGCAATAAAGGGTATCAAATTGCGGAGTTATACTTCAAGTACGACCAGAGGTGCACAGAGCTGAAAATGAAACTATACAGCGATATAGATAGGATTCTGGAAGAACCCTGTACAGGAGAAGAGGAAAACAAAGGATAAAGTAAGTAAGATAGCTGGTGCTTAATAGAGTCTTTCTTGGACTTGTATCCTGACTTTTTCTGATTATTATGAACAATAATAAAGTAGTTTTTATTGCCTTCGAGGAGCGTGATAACCTTGGTGTTGCTTACCTGGCATCAGTGTTGTCAGAAGCAGGTTATAAGTCAAAAATAATTGATCTCCGGGAATCCCGGGAGTCCATCCTTAATGTAATAAAAGAATGTGAGCCTGTCCTCATAGGCTTTTCTGTTATTTTCCAGTATCATATAAGAGATTTTATTGACCTGGTTAAATATCTGAGGGATAATGGTATTAAAGATCATTTTACTGCGGGCGGTCATTTTGCCAGCCTCAGGCCCCGGGAACTATTTGATATTATCCCGGAACTCGATTCACTAGTAAGGTTTGAAGGGGAATATACACTTGTTGAACTGCTTGAAGCCCTGGTTTCAGGGAAGGAATGGAAAAAAATAAAGGGCATCTCATATATTGAAAATGGCAAATTAATCCAGAATGATCTGAGGCCCCTGGAGCCTGACCTGGACAGTTTTCCATGGCCGGTAAGGAATATACCAGGGGAATATGCACTTGGTAAAACTTATGCTACAATTCTGGCCGGCAGAGGTTGTGTTCACGATTGTATATTCTGCGATATCAGGGAATTTTACGGGCCCCCACCGGGACCGTATAAAAGAATCCGAAGCCCTGTGAAAGTAATTGAGGAAATGAAATACCTCTATAATGAAAAAGGATGTTCAATATTTCTTTTCCAGGATGATGACTTTCCTGTAATTCATTCTGATGATAATGACTGGGTGAAAAGATTCTGTGAAGGATTATCCGGGAATGATCTCAAGGGAAAGATAATCTGGAAAATCAATTGCAGGCCTGATGAGGTTGATGATTCAGTTTTCAGGATGATGAAAGATCACGGTCTGTACCAGGTATTCCTGGGTATTGAAGATGGGACGGATGAAGGATTGAAGAAGATGAACAAGAAACTAACTTCTGCAGATACCATTAGCGGAATTGAAATATTAAAGGACCTTGAGATTGGCATAGACTATGGATTTATGCTTTTTCAGCCTGATTCAACCTTTGATTCAATGCGAAGGAACCTGATGTTCCTTGATACAATCTGTACCGACGGATATTTGTCAGTGACATTCCTGAAAATGATGCCCCATTTTGCTACAAAGGTTGAAGCTCAACTTGAAAAGCAGGGACGGCTGAAGAAAAAATCCGGCATCCAGGATTATGATTTCCTGGAGAATACTATTGACGATTACTGTGGGTTTGTATTTAATATTTTTTCAGACTGGTTGCAGGATCCGGGAGGTCTGCTTAATACATCAATGTGGGCAAGGAACTTTATAAACGTGTATAAATTTTTTAGCGGTAATACGAGCAGGATACATTTTCTTTCATACGGGTTAAAACAACTGAAGAAGGAAGCAAACCGTTTTATTCTGGATACATTGTTTGAGCTTGCTGATATTTTTGAATCAGGTAATTATAAGACAGAAGGTGATGATAAACTTGAGAAATACAGCTTAGCTGTAAAGGAAAAGCACGAGAATTTAACAGAAAGCCTTTCTAAAATAATCAGGAGGGTTATGATTCAGAATAACTTCAAGGAACTCTTCAGAGTGTGATTTTTTTGAACCCTTGGTGCATAATGTTGAAAACGTATGGTTTATCCTGCAATAATGATATTTATTATATTTCATGTAAGGGATCTGCTGAAAAAATAGGGAAGAAAATAAGGATAGCCCGGGTTCCACCCCGGAAATAAAAACATTATCCCCTGATCATCACCAGGAGCATCTTGAATTCTGTTATAGCCTCCAGTGCATGAGGAATATTTGCCGGCATGATAATAAAACTGCCCCCTTCCAGCAGATAGTCCTTCTTATTAATAATAACCCTGGCCCGGCCGTCAATAACTTGGACCATTGCGTCGTACGGAGCTGTATGCTCACTGAGATTCTGCCCTTCATCAAAGGCAAAAAGGGTAAGATTGCCTGCGTCACTCTTCTGAATTATCTTGCTTACTATTGATCCTTTTGAATATTTTACTGATCCTTTTAAACTGTATATCTCTGAATGATTGAATGTTTGATTTGTCATGCTGATAACTGAGTTTAAATATTGATTGACTTTAGTAATTCGCCATGTATGCCAACCACTCTTACCTCTACCGGGATATCTCTGCGGGCTTGTGACCGTGCAATCTGGACCATCCGGCTTAAGCCGCCACAGCATGGTACTTCCATAACCAGGACGTGTAAGGACCTGATATTTGCTTCGTCAATAAGACTGCGTATCTTTTCTATGTATATTTCGGTCCCCTGGTCCAGCTTGGGACAGGCTATTGCAAGCTTTTTACCCTTCAAAAATGCACTGTGGAAATTCGGCACCGTAAAGGCTGCGCAGTCAGCTGCCAGTAAAACATCCGCATCCCTGTAATGTGATGCCGAAGGATTGATAAGGTGCATCTGAACAGGCCAGTTTGCCAGCTCCGATCTGAAGCTTATTCTGGTGTCTTTATCAAGCAAAATTTCCATTGCCCTGGTTTCATTATATGGCTCGGCTTCCCTTCTTTCAATAATTATGGCACCCTGCGGGCAATCTCCAATGCAGGCACCCAGGCCGTCGCACATAAGCTCTGATACCAGTCTCGCTTTACCGTCAATGATCTGCAGAGCACCTTCGTGACAACCGGGGACACAGTTTCCGCATCCGTCACAGAGATCCTCATCTATTTTTATAATTTCTCTAAGCATCTTTATCATATGATTTTATACATGCAAAAATAGTATTAGATTTGCTCACAAAATGTATCAAATGTTACAAAATAATTATGATAGTAACTTCGTTGAACCGTGCAATGAACAATGCAGTTTTTGCTTCCTGGATTATACTGATGTTTTATCAGCTAATTCATTGTTCAGGGGCCTGGGGAAGAATGAAATTGGAAATATAATAAGAGGTGTTCACCACAGCGTGAAAGAATATAAAAGGGGAGAGCTTATTGCCTTCGAAGGCGACACCTGCGACAGGCTTATTATGATAGTGAAAGGTTCTGTAGTGGGGGAGATGATGGATTTTGAAGGAAGGGTACTGAGGGTTGAACAACGCATTGCCCCTGAAACTGTTGCCACGGTCTTTCTTTTTGGAGAAAACAACCGCTTACCTGTAACCATAACTGCCCTGGAGGAAACCCGTCTCCTTTTCATCCCCAGGGATGATCTCTTGCAGCTTTTTGCCAGGAACAGGACAGTGCTGAAAAATTTCATGGATATTATGGCCGACCGGGCCCAGTTCCTGAGTATGCACCTGAAATTGCTCGGTCTGAACTCAATAAAGGGTAAGATAGCCCACTATCTTCTCGGCCAGGTGAAGGAGCAGGGTAAAAACGAGATACGTATCCCGCATACACAAACCGAACTGTCGGAGATGTTTGGTGTTACCCGCCCATCTGTAGCACGGGCTATTCGTAAGCTGAACGATGAAGGCATTATCAGCTCCATGGGGAAAAATATCCGGATTATTGATAAAACCAGCCTGTCAGCTTTTCTGAAATAGCCATCCTGCAATCAGCCTAACAGGTAATGAATAAATAAAAATCCCGGTCCTGGTCTCAAAGGATGAACTCCCGGGCTTTTGGGACCCACAGCTTAATAAGCCCGGCTGGAAACAACTTGCTATTGACATTAGAAAAACATGCTGTTTGGCATATTGAAAACTGGCATTAGAAATATTTGGCTTATTTTGCCCGCGAATAAAAAATCAACTGTATAAATGAACCCGGATAAACTTCATATTTTACCCACCGTGAATACACCGGAGGTTATTTTCAATCCCGGGGGCAGCCTGAGATTAAAGGGAAGGGTGATTCCATCACATCGAGACCGATCCTAAAAAAATTGTTAAATCAGGGAATTATTTTGGAGCGGCTTAAAATAAAATGTAATATTGGAAGTCATTCATTTTCACTTAATTTTTATACCGAGAATAACATGAATCAAATATTAAAAACTATTGCAGGAGTAGCTATCATATTGGCTGTCATCTCTGCTGGTTGTTCTAATGAACACAAGAGCAAAAGGGTAAAAGAATTACAAACTCTTGAAGCAGATAAGGTTGAGCATAAAGCTGATGTTGGAGAAAAAGGTGAAGGTGAAGAGGGTGGAACTCAATTCAGTAAAACAGATGTTTATGATGTTGTTAAGAAAGGTGTTCACCTTGTTCTGGCATATGATGCAGAGAATAACGTTTTCAAAGGCACTGTCGCTAACATGACAGAAGAAGTAATTGAAAGCGTTCGTGTAGAAGTTCATTTATCAAATGGTGTGGAGTTAGGACCTACAACTCCATTTAATATGCAACCTGGTACTATGGCTGATGTTATGCTGAAAGGATCAGAAAAGGACTTTGAAACTTGGTCGACTCATGCCGAAGTAGGAGGAAGTGAGCATGGTGGTGAAAAAGAAGGGGAGCACAAATAGAAGACAATAAAAGCCCTATTCATAAGATTAGGGCTTTCCCTTACAACAATTATTCTAATTATCTGGTCAAGCCAACCTTCAACAGCCTCAGGACTCAGACACGGCAGATCAAGCTCGTTTTTCTTCTTGTACCCGTTTAGGCCGTTGGCAAGCTTAATTAATCAATCCCAAGATCCCTGAAAATCTAAATGTTTATATGTCAACACATTACATATACAACATTAAATCTTAACCTATTTTATAATTCCCTAATCCTTCACTTATCAAAAATGGGTAGTACTTTAACCAAGCAACAAGTTACTAAGCTTATAGAAACAGAGTTCCCAAATCTCCATATGGGAACATGGGACCAGGTTAACTAATTAGTAATTCAAATCTGGTCAATGATTTGAATGACCACATTATTAATAAATTGTGGATTATATTTAAGATCTACTTCCCCAATACGTACAATTATTACATTCATTTTGGGGTAGATATATAATAACTGTCCATAAAGGCCTCTTGTATAATAGCTCTCATATTGTTTGGGTCCTAATTTAAAATTATATTGAAAGTTCCAGCTACTTCCATTAGTAGTGTCTCTTCTGGTAGCATCATAAATATAACTTTCTGACAGAATTTGTTCATTATCCCATACACCCTTATTCAAATATAATCTGCCTAATTTCGCTAAATCAATTGCTGTACAATTGAAGTTGGAAAAACTTTTCTCAAAGGAATTTTCTCTTTTATTATCCAGGCTCCAGATAGCCTCGTATTGCATCCCGATCTTTTGCCAGATCTTTTCTTGTAAAAATGCTGATAATGTCGTCCCTTGTAAATGGAAATTACAACTGCAGAGTTTTCGGTAAATAAGAGTGCATAGAAAATGGTAACAATAGTACACAACTTTCAAGGGTTTAAACGTATCCGTCCTACGAACCCATCTTTCCTGGTGGCAGCTTAGTTTGTAGATTTGACGCATGAGAAAAATACGAAGACACACCAAGGCCGAGATGTATGCTCATGTTGAAGCTTGTAGAAAAAGT
>DRFJ01000050.1 GCA_011050615.1 Bacteroidota bacterium | reverse complement strand
CTTTAAGGCAGTTCAGTGCCCTTACAGAGAGGTCCAGATCGACCAGTTTTGTTTTAAGCAGTTGCCTCATGTGCAGCACTTCCTCATCAAATTCCTCATTAGCCAGTTTGTCCTCTGAATCGATGGTAATTTTGTCATCAGAGAAAAGCATGAAATGATAAATGAGTATTTTTGCAGCTTCTTTAAGAGCGTCTTTGGGAAGTATTGAACCGTCTGTATCTATTTCAAGCACGAGCTTTTCATAGTCAGTTTTCTGTTCTACCCTGTAATTCTCTACTGCATACTTTACATTTTTAATAGGTGTAAAGATTGAATCCACAGCAATAAGTCCAAACTCTGAATCAACGGGTTGATTTTCTTCAGCCGGCACATATCCTCTTCCCTTTGTTATGCTTATTTCCATCTGGAGTTTTACATCTGATTCCATGGAACAAATAAGCAGATCGGGGTTTAGGACTTCAAAACTGCTGAGGTAATTATTCATGTCGCCTGCCTTGAATTCATTCTGACCATTGATAGTAACAACTATTTTCTCGCTGTCTATTCCCTCGGTCATCTGTTTAAATCTCACCTGTTTAAGATTGAGAACTATATCGGTTACATCTTCGGTAACACCGGGTATTGTTGAGAATTCGTGATCGACGCCCTCGATTTTCACCGTTGATATGGCAAAGCCTTCAAGTGATGAAAGCAATATCCTTCTCAGGGCATTACCTACGGTAATCCCATATCCCGGTTCAAGGGGGCGGAATTCAAATTTACCATAATAGTTGTCCGCTTCAACCATTATTACTTTATCGGGCTTCTGGAATGCTAAAATGGCCATATATGCAATCTTATATATTATTATTTTGAGTATAATTCAACTATCAGCTGTTCTTTTATATCTTCAGGTATGTCTTCACGCTGGGGGATATTCATGAACTTGCCTACCATCTGCGAGTCGTCCCACTCGAGCCATGAATAGCTCAAATGTCTTTTACCGGCCAGTGAATCCTGTATTGCTTCAAGCGATTTGGATTTTTCCCTGACGCCAACAATATCTCCTGCTTTTACCAGAGATGAGGGTATATTAACCACTTCCCCGTTAACAGTTATATGCCTGTGTGAAACCATTTGTCTGGCAGCTGCGCGTGATGGTGCAACGCCCAGCCTGTAAACAACATTATCGAGCCTTGATTCGAGTAGCTGGAGCAACACTTCACCTGTTACACCCTTACTTCTTGATGCACGCTCAAAAAGATTTTTGAACTGCTTCTCAAGCACTCCGTAGGTATATTTTGCTTTTTGTTTTTCCCTCAACTGAATGCCATATTCGGAAGTTTTCTTTCTTCTTTTCATATTACCGTGCTGTCCGGGAGGATAATTTTTCCTTTCCAGATTCTTATCAGTACCGAAGATTGGATCCCCGAATTTCCTGGCTATTTTTGATTTTGGTCCTCTGTATCTTGCCATTTAAAAAATAGTTTTATTCTCCTTTATTATTCAATTTTTTTATACCCTTCTCCTGTTAGGAGGCCTGCATCCATTATGGGGCATAGGTGTAACATCGACTATCTCTGTTACTTCAATACCACTGTTGTGAATTGACCTTATAGCTGATTCCCTTCCTGAACCCGGTCCTTTAACAAAGACTTTAACTTTTCTGAGGCCAAGGTCATAGGCTACTTTTGCACAATCTTCAGCTGCCATCTGAGCAGCATAGGGGGTATTCTTTTTGGATCCTTTGAATCCCATCTTACCCGCCGAGGCCCAGGCAATTACCTGGCCTGAATTATTTGTCAATGAAATAATTATATTATTAAATGATGAATGAATATGAGCCTGGCCTACAGGTTCAATCTTCACAACTCTTTTTCTTGATGCTCCGGATTTTTTTGCCATAATCTAATTATTTAACAGCTTTCTTCTTATTAGCTACAGTTTTCTTCCTGCCTTTGCGTGTTCGGGCATTATTTTTAGTACTCTGACCCCTTACCGGCATTCCCGTTCTGTGACGAATGCCCCGGTAACAGCCGATATCCATTAACCGTTTGATACTGAGCTGTACATCAGACCTGAGCTCACCTTCAAGCTTATATTCCTCATTAAGGACCCTTCTTATCCTGGTTAATTCATCATCATTCCAGTCCTTAACTTTTTTATCCCAGTCAACCTTGGCCTTTGTCAGTACATCACGGGCACTGCTTCGTCCAACTCCATAAATGTATGTCAGGGCTACTTCACCCCTTTTGTTTTTTGGTAAGTCTACACCAACTATTCGTGCCATATATAGCTTTTGTTTAAAATGTGTGCAAAGTTATATAAATTATCCCTGTCTCTGTTTAAACTTGGGATTTTTCTTATTTATAACGTATAAGCGTCCCTTCCTCCTGACTATTTTGCAGTCGGCACTACGCTTTTTTACAGATGCTCTTACTTTCATTACCGCAATAATTTTTTATTTATATCTGAATGTTATTCTGCCCTTTGTTAAGTCATAAGGCGACATTTCAACCTTGACCCTGTCACCGGGCAATATTTTTATATAGTTCATTCTCATCTTTCCTGAGATATGAGCTGTAATAACGTGACCATTTTCAAGCTCGACCCTGAACATGGCATTGGACAGAGCCTCAATGATAGTTCCGTCCTGTTCAATAGAAGGTTGCTTAGCCATATTATTTAATTTTACTCAATTCTTCGTCAATAAATTTAAATGTCGTTAATATATCAACCTCATTTGTACCTACTGCCACAGCATATTCAAAATGGGATGAGGGTTCACCGTCAACTGTTTTCACTGTCCATCCATCCTTCATCTGTCTTACATTCCTGCTTCCCATGTTAATCATAGGTTCAATACAGATAACAAGTCCTTCCTTCAGTTTCGGTCCCCTTCCTCTTCTTCCGTAATTAGGCACTTCAGGAGGCTCATGCAGATTCTTTCCCAGTCCGTGTCCAACAAGTTCACGAACCACAGAAAAGCCTCCGCTTTCGGCTTTATTTTGTACTGCCCATGATATATCTCCCACCCTGTTTCCGGCTATGGCCTGTCTTGCTCCCTCCTCCAGTGACTCCCTGGTGTATTCAAGAAGCCTTTTTTTTTCATCACTAATCTCTCCAACGGGAAATGTAAAGGCACTATCGCCATAAAACCCATCAAGTATCACGCCGCAATCGATGGATATTATATCTCCATCTTTCAGGGTATAATCTGAAGGGATGCCATGGACCACTTCATCATTAACAGAGGTGCAGAGTGTATTTGGAAAATTATTATATCCCTTAAAGCCAGGTATTGCCTTGTTATCCCTGATAAATTCTTCTGCCACAAGGTCGAGGCGGAGGGTTGTTATCCCCGGTTTTATTATCCTGGCCAGTTCAGCCAGTGTTCTCGACACTAACCGGTTACTTGCCCTCAGTAACTCAACCTGTTCCTCTGTCTTCAGATGTAACATCAAAGAACGTTTATTACATTGCCGATACAGCACCGGCCCTGCCTTTTATCCTGCCCGATTTCATCAGACCATCGTAATGACGCATCAGCAGATGACTTTCAATCTGCTGCAATGTATCCAGCACCACTCCTACCAGGATCAGCAATGATGTTCCTCCATAAAACTGTGCAAAAGGTGAACTAACTCCAAATTTAACAGCTATGGAGGGCAGGATGGCAATAATAGCCAGAAATATTGATCCGGGCAGTGTGATTCTTGACATAACCTGGTCAAGGAATTCAACTGTTTTCCTTCCCGGTTTTACCCCCGGAATAAATCCTCCGTTCTTTTTCATATCTTCTGCCATCTGAACGGGGTTTATTGTCACAGCGGTATAGAAATAGGTAAAAGCTATTATCAGCAGGGCTGTTACGAAGTTATACCAGAATCCATACATATTTGAAAAAGCAGATACAAAACCTGACATTTGATCAGCGGAAGCATATCCCGCTACTATTATAGGCAACATCATAATTGCCTGGGCAAAAATGATAGGCATAACGCCGGCAGCGTTCACTTTCAGTGGTATATACTGCCTGACACCTCCGTATTGTTTATTACCAACTATTCTCCTGGCGTACTGAACAGGAATCCGGCGTGTGCCCTGTACGAGGAGTATTGTTCCAAGTATAACCGCAAATAGAAGGACCATTTCCAGGAGGAGCCCTACCAGTCCGCCCGATCCATCCAGCCGTACACCCAGTTCAAAAACGAAGGCCTGGGGCAGTCTTGCAATAATTCCTATCATAATAATCAGTGAAATACCGTTACCTATTCCCTTGTCTGTTATCTTCTCTCCCAGCCACATTATAAACATGGTACCTGCGGTCAGAATTATAACAGAAGAGACTTTAAACAATGCTCCGCTGAGAATAAAGGCGCTTGCCGGCAGCTGGGCATTAAGGTTTGCCAGGTAAGTAGGTGCCTGGAGCAGGAGGATGGCCACAGTAAGATATCTTGTATACTGGTTCATTTTCCTTCTTCCGCTTTCACCTTCACGCTGCAGTTTCTGGAAGTATGGGAATACAATACCCAGAAGCTGAATAACAATAGAAGCCGAGATATAAGGCATTATCCCCAGGGCGAAAACAGATGCCTGGGAAAAAGCGCCTCCCGAGAACATATCAAGCAGTCCCATGATACCCGATGCTGTCTGGTCTCTCAGAGCATCAAGCTGTGAAGGGTCAATACCCGGAAGGGTAACATATTTACCAAACCTGTACAATAGAATAATACCCAGGGTATAAATTATTCTTGCCCTGAGATCTTCTATCTTGAATATGTTTCGTATTGTCTGAAATAATCTCATCCTAGTCTATTTTTACTACTTTTCCTTTCTGGGCTTCAATGGCTTCAATTGCTGCTTTGGAAAAAGCATGGGCATGCACCTCAAGTTTCTTATCGAGAGAGCCTTTGGCCAGTATCTTAACTCTTGATTTTTTTGAAATCAGTCCGGCGTTTATCATTGTTTCCACCTTAATGACGTCCAGGTTTTTCTTTTCAGCCAGAGCCTGAAGAGTGCTAATGTTAATTCCCTTATATTCAACACGGTTCAGGTTCGTAAAGCCATACTTGGGAACCCTTCTCTGGAGGGGCATCTGTCCACCTTCGAAGCCAACCTTTTTTGAGTAGCCCGAGCGTGATTTCTGCCCTTTATGGCCCCTGGTGGACGTACCACCTCTGCCTGTACCTTCGCCGCGTCCCAGGCGCCTGTCTTTTTTTACCGTCCCTTCAGCCGGTTTCAAGTTACTTAAGTCCATTTCAACAAGATTTTTGTTTTCTTTAAATTTCCTCAACTTTCACCAGGTGTTTAACAGCATTCACCATACCCATTATCTGGGGAGTGGCTTCATGTTCAATGCTCTGGTGCATTTTTTTCAGACCCAGTGCTGCCAGTGTCCTCTTCTGGCGTTCCGGCCTTCCAATCTTAGATCTTACCTGCGTTACCCTTATCTTTGCCATAACGATATCTTTCTATCCGTTAAATACTTTATCCAATGATATTGATCTCTGGTTAGCCACTGTATAAGCATCCCTGAGTTCAGTCAGGGCTTCGAAGGTAGCTTTCACCAGGTTGTGGGGGTTTGATGATCCCTTGGATTTTGCAAGCACATTTCTTACACCCACACTTTCAAGCACGGCACGCATGGCGCCACCTGCTTTTACACCCGTACCCTCGGATGCAGGTTTAAGGAAGACAGAAGCACCTCCGTACTTGGCATACTGTACATGCGGTATTGTACCGTTAATTACCGGCACCCGTATAAGGTTTTTCTTTGCATCTTCGACTCCTTTGGCTATTGCCGCGGTCACTTCATTGGCTTTACCCAGTCCGTAGCCTGCCACACCATCTTCATTACCAACCACCACAATAGCAGAAAAGCTGAAGGTGCGACCTCCCTTGGTCACCTTGGTAACCCTCTGGATACTAACGAGTCGGTCTTTTAACTCGAGATCAATGGTTTTTACTCTTTTAACTTCTTTATTCATATATATTTAGAATTTTAAGCCGCCTTCACGTGCTGCTTCAGCCAGCGATTTAACCCTTCCATGATACTTGTAACCACCCCTGTCAAAAACAATATTTTCAATACCGGCTTCCCTGCACTTGTTTGCCAGCAATTTACCTACCATTGCTGCCTGGTCTGTCTTATTGCCTTTAGCGGCAGAGGCTATATCTTTTTCTCTTGAAGAGGCTGACAGGATTGTTTTCCCGGTTTTATCATCGATAACCTGGGCATAAATCTGCTTATTGCTCCTGAAAACTGAAACTCTTGGCCTGTCTGAAGTGCCATAAATTTTTTTCCTTATTCTCAGTTTTATCCTCTTCCTTCTTTCTGTTTTAGTTAAGCTCATCACTCAATTTTTAAATATTAAACACTTGCAGATTTACCGGCCTTTCTCCTGATATGTTCGCCTACAAATTTAATACCCTTACCCTTATATGGTTCGGGTGGACGGAGTGATCTGATCTTAGCGGCAACATTGCCTATAAGCTGTTTATCAACACTTGTGAGAGTAATAATGGGATTACTTCTTCTTTCTGTTTTTGTTTCGACCTTTATTTCTCCCGGCAACTTGATTATAACATCATGCGACAGTCCTATGCTGAGCAAGAGCTTCTGGCCGTCAGCCTCGGCACGGTAGCCCACTCCAACCAGTTCAAGTTCCTTCCTGTAACCTTCAGATACTCCCACCACGGCATTATTAATAAGGGCCCTGTACAAACCATGCAGTGATTTATGTTTCCTGGATTCAGAAGGACGTTTAACATTCAATTCATTGCCTTCCACTTCCACCATTATATCCTTATCAACATTTACTGATAATTCACCCAGCGGGCCTTTAAGGTTCACTGTATTATCATCAGCTACATTTATTGTTACACCTGATGGAATACTTACCGGTAGATTTCCTATTCGTGACATTTTAAATAATCCTCTTTTTAATAAACATAACACAATACTTCGCCACCAACTTTAAGGGTTCTGGCTTCTTTATCTGTCATAACTCCCTGTGAGGTTGACAGTATAGCCACCCCCAGTCCGTTCAGCACCCTTGGCAGTTCATCCACGCCCGCATATTTTCTCAGGCCGGGGCGACTGATACGCTCGAGTGATTTAATAGCCGGCATTTTGCTTTTCGGATGATATTTGAGGGCTATCTTAATGGTACCCTGAGGACCCTCATCCTCAAATTTATAACTAAGGATATATCCCTTGTCATACAATATCTTTGTAATATCCTTCTTCAGATTCGATGCAGGAATTTCCACCACCTTATGTCCGGCAGAAATAGCGTTCCTTATTCGTGTAAGAAAATCTGCAATTGGATCAGTCATCGTTTCAATTTTTAAATATTAATATTACCAGCTGGCTTTCCTAATGCCAGGGATAAGTCCTTCCGAAGCCATTTCCCTGAAGGTGATACGGCTTATTCCGAACTGTCTCATATAGCCTCTCGGCCTGCCCGTAATACTGCAACGGTTATGCAGGCGTATGGGGCTGGAATTTCGCGGAAGGCGGCTTAATCCCACATAATCGCCTTCAGCTTTAAGCCTGGCTCTTTTGGCTTCGTATTTTTTTACAAGTCTGGCTCGTTTTACCTCGCGGGCTTTCATTGATTCTTTAGCCATAATTTATTAGTTTTTCGTTGTTTTAAATGGCAAACCATAATAACGCAGTAAGGCAAAGCCTTCCTCATCCGTTTTTGCCGTGGTAACGAATGTTATCTGCAAACCCATTATTTTTACCACCTTATCAATATCAATTTCAGGAAATATGATCTGTTCGGTTATTCCCAGGGTATAGTTACCCCTGCCATCGAGCTTGTTACTGATACCCTTGAAGTCGCGTATACGTGGCAAGGCCACCCTGATAAGCCTTTCAAGGAATTCATACATCCTTTCTTTTCTGAGCGTTGTCATCACACCAATAGGCATATTTCTTCTCAGTTTGAAGTTGGAAATATCCTTTGATGAGAGAGTCTGAACGGCCTTTTGTCCAGCAATAGCCGTAACTTCTTGTGTTCCGACCTCAATAAGTTTCTTGTCGGCAATAGCCTGGCCTATTCCCTGGTTAATAACAATTTTTTCCAGGCGGGGAACCTGCATTATGGTTTTATAACCAAACTCCTTCATGAGAGCAGGTACTATTTCTTCCCTGTATTTCTTTTGTAAAGTAGGCGTATACATTATTTAATCTCCTCTCCTGATTTTTTAGAATACCGGACAAGCTTATTTTTCTTATTCAATCTCCTGCCGGCACGTGTTCCGTCACCTGAAGCAGGATCTACCAGCATCAGATTTGAAATATGGATGGTAGCTTCTTTTTTTATTATTCCACCCTGGGGGTTCTGGGCATTTGGCTTGGTATGTTTGGAAACCATATTGACACCTTCCACAATGGCCCTTTTCTTTTTTCTGTTCACTTCCAGGATACGACCTTTCTGTCCCTTTGATTCACCTGTTATCACTACAACAGTATCTCCTTTTTTGATATGTAGTTTTTCTTGCATTGTTCTTAATTTGTTATAACACTTCAGGTGCCAGTGATACAATTTTCATATATTTTTCACGTAATTCCCTTGGCACAGGTCCGAAGATTCGTGTGCCGCGAACCTCATTTATGTTATTCAGCAATACAACAGCGTTATCATCAAAACGGATATATGAACCGTCGGGCCTGCGTATTTCCTTATTTGTTCTTACAATCACAGCCCTGGAAACCATTCCCTTTTTTGCTTCACCTGAGGGGATGGCGCTTTTAACTGTAACTATTACCTTATCGCCAATGGATGCATATTTTTTTCTGCTTCCACCAAGCACCCTTATTACCAGCACCTCTTTGGCCCCGGTGTTATCGGCTACAGATAGTCTACTTTCCTGTTGTACCATAATTACTTGACTCTTTCAATTACTTCAACCAATCTCCAGGATTTTCTCTTACTTAAAGGCCTGGTTTCCATTATACGAACAGTGTCGCCAATATTGCAGGTATTCTCCTCGTCATGTGCAAGAAGTTTTTTTGTTCTGTTTACAAACTTACCGTAAACAGGATGCTTGACCTTTCTTTTTACGGCCACGGTAATTGATTTGTCCATTTTATTACTGACAACAATACCTGTACGTTCTTTTCTTAAATTTCTTTCCATTGTTGACACTAGCTATTTTGTTGTTCATTCAACTCTCTTTTTCGCAATTCAGTCAGCAATCTTGCTATATTGCCTCTTGTTTCCTTAATTATATTGGGATTATCAAGCGGAGTTATAGCATGATTAAGCTTCATGCGCACGAGTGAGATTCTCTCATTATCGATCCTTTCACGGATCTCCTGGGTTGTCAATTCCCTTATTTCTGAACTTTTCATGTTAAAACTCTTTATTCCTGAACATAATCATACCTTACCACGAATTTGGTGGGTATGGGCAATTTCTGTGCTCCGAGCCTCATCGCTTCCTTTGCCACCTCATAAGGCACACCCTCGCATTCCAAAATAATCCTGCCCGGTGTAACAGGTGCCACAAAACCTTCTGGTGCACCCTTACCCTTACCCATTCTTACCTCTGCAGGTTTTTTGGTAATAGGCTTATCGGGAAAGATCCGTATCCACAGCTGTCCTTCACGTTTCATATGGCGGGTAACAGCCTGGCGTGCTGCCTCTATCTGCCTTCCTGTAATCCATGCTGACTCCAGCGCCTTGATGCCAAAGGAACCGAAAGCAAGCTGGTTACCTCTCTGGGCATTACCTTTCATTCTCCCTTTCTGGCGCCTCCTGTATTTTGTCTTCTTAGGTTGTAACATTTTTTACTGTCTTAATATATTGTATTCTTATATTCCTGCTCCCTATATTCTTTGTCTCTGAGGTACAAAGCCTTACACCTCATTTTAAGACACGCTTCAGCGTGTCTCTACTATTATTTCTTTCTTTTCCTCATACCGGCACCCCTGCCTGCCGCTTTCTGACTCTTAATGGCAATATCAGGTGACAGATCACGCTTCCCGTACACCTCTCCGTTACATATCCACACCTTGATTCCTATTAATCCGACTTTTGTAAGGGCTTCAGCAAGTGCATAATCTATATCAGCCCTGAAGGTATGCAGCGGGATACGTCCTTCCTTATAAGTTTCACTCCTGGCCATTTCTGCACCACCCAGCCTGCCTGATATAAGTACTTTTATACCTTCTGCGCCCATACGCATCGTGGAAGCGATGGCCATCTTTATGGCACGGCGATATGATATCTTTCCCTCAACCTGGCGTGCTATATTGTTTGCCACTATTGTAGCATCCAGTTCGGGCCTTTTCACCTCGAAGATATTTATCTGCACTTCCTTCCTGGTAATTTTCTTCAATTCTTCTTTCAGCTTATCAACTTCCTGTCCGCCCTTACCTATAATAATACCCGGCCTGGCAGTATTCACAGTAACTGTAATAAGCTTAAGGGTTCTCTCAATGATAATTTTTGATATACTGGCTTTTGCAAGCCTTGCATTGAGATATTCCCTTATCCTGGCGTCCTCAATCAGTTTGCCGGAGAAATCCCTGCCGCCATACCAGTTTGAGTCCCAGCCTTTAATTATACCAAGTCTGTTTCCTGTCGGATTAACTTTTTGTCCCATCTATTTCAGTTTGATGTATTTTCTATTTCTTCTTTATTTAAACTATCAAGTACCAGGGTTACATGATTTGATCTTTTTCTTATCCTGTAAGCACGTCCCTGGGGGGCTGTTTGCAGCCTTTTCAGAGTACGGCCCTGGTTAACGAAAGCTTCCCTGATATAGAGATTACTTTCCTCAATACGTACTCCCTCATTTTTTGCCTGCCAGTTGGCTATTGCAGAAAGAAGAAGTTTTTCAACATTACGTGATGCTTCCTTGGAGCTGTATTTAAGCACATCAAGGGCTCTGTTTACCTCCATACCTTTAATCATATCAGTTACCAGCCTCATTTTACGTGGTGAGGTAGGACAGTTTCTCAGTACTGCCTGGTAGGTTTTTAATCTTTCCTCTTTGCGCTTCTCAGCTGAAATTCTTTTCCTTGCACCCATTTCACAGGTTTTTTATCTTTTCAAAATATTTTATTATCTCTGCTTACCTCCATGTCCCCTGAAAGTACGTGTAGGGGCAAATTCGCCCAGTTTATGACCTACCATATTTTCAGTAATATAGACAGGGATGAATTTATTCCCATTATGAACAGCAATTGTATGTCCGACGAAGTCCGGTGATATCACTGAGCGTCGTGACCATGTTTTAATTACTGATTTTTTCCCTGAATCGTTCATCTCCAGCACTCTTTTTTCAAGTTTGAAGTCGATAAACGGGCCTTTTTTAATAGATCTGCTCATATTGAATCAATTATTTTTTCCTTTTTTCTATGATATACTTGTCGGAATATTTCTTTTTGCTCCTGGTCTTATATCCTTTTGCAGGCAATCCTGTGCGTGAACGCGGGTGTCCGCCCGAAGCTCTTCCTTCTCCTCCACCCATAGGATGGTCAACGGGGTTCATTGCCACGCCTCTTGTCCTGGGCCGGCGACCGTGCCACCTGCTGCGGCCAGCCTTTCCCGAGATTTCCAGCGAATGGTCAGGGTTTGATACCGAACCCACCGTAGCCTTGCATTTAACAAGAACCATCCTTGTTTCGCCGGATGGCAATTTAACAGTGGCATATTTACCTTCCCTGGCAACGAGCTGGGCATAGGAACCGGCACTTCTTGCCATTGCTCCGCCCCTGCCGGGCTTTAATTCAATATTATGGATTATGGTACCCAGCGGAATATCCGACAGTGGTAAGGCATTACCCACCTCGGGTGCTACTCCCTGCCCTGATATAACTGTCTGACCAACCTGCAGGCCCTGTGGGGCCAGTATATACCTCTTCTCTCCATCTTCATAAAACAAGAGGGCTATCCTTGCGGAACGGTTTGGATCATACTCTATTGTTTTCACAGTAGCCGTCATTCCATCCTTATTACGGCTGAAATCTATTTCACGGTACCTTCTCTTATGACCACCGCCGATATACCGCATAGTCATTCGTCCGCTGTTGTTCCTTCCGCCACTTTTCTTAAGCGGGCGAAGCAGGGATTTTTCAGGCTCAGTACTCGTTATATTATCACGGGCACCGATTATTTTATGTCTCTGACCTGGTGTTACAGGTTTTATCTTTCTAACTGCCATAATCTGTTATATATTGCTATAGAAATCAATCGTATCTCCTTCAGCTACCGTTATGATAGCCTTCTTATAAACAGGTGTTCGACCCCTCATCACACCTGATTTTGTATAGCGCATCTTTTTCTTGCCGTTATAAATCATTGTTTTCACCGATTCCACGGTTACATCATACATTTCTTCAACGGCTTTTTTTATCTGCAATTTATTTGCATCCGTTGCAACTATGAACCCGTAGCGATTGAATTTATCGCCCTGGTCAGTCATTTTCTCTGTTACAATTGGCTTCAGTAAGATATCCATTACTAAATTTTTCTAATTTTTAAATGTTGAATGCAAAACGTCAACTGCACTCTCGACAAGTATGAGAACCGAAGCCCTTGTAATTATGTAAGTATTTAACTCATCGCTAGTTACGACTTCAACTCCCTTCAAATTTCGAGATGACAAATATACATTTTTATTTTGTTCAGGAAAAACTATCAGTGATTTTTTACCTGTCAGCTTAAGATTAGCCCCAAGTTTTGCCATTTCCCTCGTTTTAGGTTCTTCAAAGTTGAAATCCTCAAGGACAATAATACTGTTTGATTTTGCCTTGTATGTAAGGGCTGATTTTCTGGCCAGCTGCTTCATTTTCTTATTAATCTTGAAGCCATAATATCTTGGCCTGGGTCCGAAGGTCCGTCCGCCTCCCCTGAATATGGGGTTTTTAATATCACCAAAACGGGCTGTACCTGTCCCTTTCTGCCTTTTGATCTTACGTGTACTGCCTGTAACATCCCCTCTTTCCTTGGAGCTATGAGTACCCTGTCTTTTAGTGGCCATATACTGTTTTGTATCAAGGTATATGGCATGATCATTGGGCTCGATGCCAAATATTGAATCGTCGAGGCTGATTTTCCTTCCTGTATCTTTTCCTTCTATATCAAATACTGCTATTTCCATTACTTTGTAATTATTAAGTAACCACCTTTGGGACCGGGAACCGATCCTTTAACTATCAATAAATTACTGTCAGGAATGAGTTTAATAACCCTGAGGCTGATAGCCATCACCTTGTTATTCCCCATGTGTCCGGCCATTCTCATTCCTTTAAAGACCTTTGACGGATAAGAAGAAGCACCCAGTGAGCCGGGGGCTCTTTCCCTGTTATGCTGTCCGTGTGTTTTATCACCCACACCCCTGAAACCATAACGTTTTACCACGCCCTGGAATCCTTTTCCTTTTGACCATCCCCTGACGTCGAGCCAGGTATCATCATCAAAGAGGTTTACATCAAGAACATCACCGATTTTATATTTATCCTGAGGAAAACCCGTAAATTCAACGGCCATTCTTTTAGGACCCGTATTGGCTTTCTTAAAGTGACCTATCTCAGCTTTAGTACTGTTTTTTTCTTTCTTATCTCCAAAGCCCAGCTGCAGTGCGTTGTAACCGTCTTTTTCCTTAGTCTTGACCTGGGTAACAACACAAGGGCCGGCTTCGATTACCGTACATGGAATATTTTTCCCGTCTTCATCGAATACAGAAGTCATTCCAACTTTTTTGCCTATTAATCCCTGCATTTTTTCTAATCTTTACTGGTTTCACACTTTAATTTCTACTTCCACCCCGCTCGGCAGCTCGAGCTTCATTAAAGCATCAATTGTTTTTGGTGTTGAGCTATAAATATCAAGCAGCCTTTTGTAACTTGAAAGCTGGAATTGCTCTCTCGACTTTTTATTAACGAATGTTGACCTGAGGACAGTAAACACCCTTTTATGGGTCGGCAGCGGTATAGGGCCACTTACGACAGCACCAGTAGATTTTACCGTCTTTACGATCTTCTCTGCGGATTTATCCACGAGGTTATGATCATAAGATTTCAGTTTAATACGAATTTTCTGACTCATCTCTAATAGAATTTACCTTTAATTTGTTCTATAATTTTATTTGAAATTTCTTCAGGCACCTCCTCATAGTGGGAATACTCCATTGTAGAAGTAGCCCTTCCGGAAGTAAGGGTTCTCAGTACAGTAACATAACCGAAGTTTTCTGCCAGCGGCACTTTAGCTTTTATAACCCTTGAACCTGCTTTCGATTCCATACCCTCGACCTTTCCTCTTCTTCTGTTGAAATCGCTTACCACGTCACCCACGAATTCCTCCGGTGTTACCACTTCCGCCTTCATGATTGGCTCCAGCAATACCGGCCGGCATTTGGGGGCTGAATTTCTCAGTGCCTGTCGTGCGGCAATTTCGAACGATAGTGAATCGGAATCAACCGGGTGGTATGAACCGTCTTTGAGTACAACCTTCAGGTTATATAGGGGGAATCCAGCAAGCGGTCCATTAGACATGGCCATTTTGAATCCTTTTTCCACGGAAGAAATAAATTCTCTTGGTATATTACCTCCCCTTACCTGATCGATAAACTGAAGCCCTGTAAATCCATCCTCAGCAGGCATTATTTCAACCTCTATATCGGCAAATTTACCCTTTCCTCCTGTTTGTTTCTTAAACACCTCACGATGTTCAACAGAAGAAGTAAGTGCTTCTTTATATGCAACCTGTGGTTTACCCTGGTTACATTCAATCTTGAACTCTCTTTTCAGACGGTCAATAAGTATTTCCAGGTGTAATTCACCCATTCCACTGATAATGGTTTGCCCGCTATCGGAATCAGATTTAACCTGGAATGTAGGATCTTCCTCTGCCAGTTTATTCAGGGCAATGCCCAGTTTATCCATATCAGCCTGTGTTTTAGGCTCAATGGCAACCCCTATTACGGGCTCGGGAAACTCCATAGACTCAAGCCAGATAGGCTTGTGGATCGCACACAGTGTATCGCCTGTCTTAAGGTCTTTCAGACCCACGGCGGCACATATATCACCTGCTGAGATGCTCTGCTTTGGATTTTGTTTATTGGCATGCATCTGGAAGAGGCGGTTTATTCTTTCTCTTTTGCCGGTGCGCATATTTAGCACCATGTCGCCGGTTTTTAACATCCCTGAATATACACGCAGGAAAGCCAGACGTCCGACAAAGGGATCGGTAGCTATTTTAAATGCCAGTGCAGCGAGGGGTTCATTTTCATCAGGCATACGAATTGCTTCCTCGTTATTCCTGGGATTTATTCCCGTTACACCTCCCACCTCCAGTGGTGAAGGCAAATAGGCAACGATAGCATCGAGCAACCTCTGTATACCCTTGTTTTTAAAAGCCGATCCGCAGAGTACAGGAACAGCCAGGCCATCTATGACTGACTTGCGCATTACCGAAAGCATATCCTCCCTGGTTATTGAACCGGGATCTTCAAAATATCTTTCCAGCAAAGTATCATCCGCTTCTGCCACGGCCTCCACCAGTTTAGCCCTCCATTCTTCTGCTTCCTCTTTTAATTCTTCCGGGATATCATGCAACTCATACCTGGTACCCAGTGTCTCATCACTGAACCATACTACGGCCTTGTTCTCTATAAGGTCAATAACACCTGTAAAATCCTCGCCCGAGCCCACAGGTATCTGAACAGGGACTGCATTAGCCCCGAATTTTTCCTGTATCTGTTCCACTACGCTAAAAAAATCAGCACCTACACGGTCCATCTTGTTGACAAAGGCTATCTTGGGCACTCTGTACCTGTCGGCCTGCCTCCAGACTGTTTCAGATTGGGGTTCAACACCACCGACAGCACAAAAAACAGCTATTGCTCCATCAAGGACTCTCAATGAACGTTCAACCTCAACGGTAAAGTCAACATGACCGGGAGTATCAATAATATTTATCTTATATTCATTATCCCGGTATTTCCAGAAAGTAGTTGTAGCCGCGGAAGTAATGGTAATGCCTCTCTCCTGTTCCTGGATCATCCAGTCCATCTGTGCATTACCATTATGCACCTCACCAATGCGATGGGTAACACCGGTGTAGAAGAGAATTCTCTCTGTCGTGGTGGTCTTACCCGCATCTATGTGAGCCATGATGCCAATGTTCCTTGTATATTCGAGGCTATTACTCATATTACTTATAAACTGCTATCTAGAACCGGAAATGAGCAAAAGCCTTGTTTGCTTCTGCCATCCGGTGTGTGTCTTCTTTTCTTTTATATGCTCCTCCCTCACCTTTATAGGCAGCCATCACTTCTGCAGCCAGTCTTTCGGCCATATTCCTGCCAGGTCTTTTGCGGGCAAAGAAAATGAGGTTCTTCATACTGATACTTATTTTCCTGTCGCCTCGTACTTCCATGGGCACCTGGAAGGTAGCCCCGCCAACCCTGCGGCTTTTGACCTCGACCTGGGGAGTTATATTCTCCAGGGCCTGCTTCCATATCTCCAGGGCACTCTTTTCTTCATCCTTCATTTTCCCTTCAACAATGTCCAGAGAATCATAGAATATTTTAAATGCAAGATTCTTCTTCCCATTCAGCATCAGGTTATTAACAAACCTTGTCACATAAGGGTCATTGAATTTGGGATCAGGTAAAATGATCCTCTTTTTTGGTCTTGATTTTCTCATTATCTAACTCCTTACATCGTTAACAACTAATTCTTTGGCTTTTTAGCCCCATATTTTGAACGTCTCTGAGTACGGCCTTCAACACCGGAGGTATCGAGTGCTCCCCTTATGAGATGATACCGTACCCCCGGAAGGTCTTTAACTCTTCCACCTCTTATCAACACTATAGAGTGTTCCTGGAGATTATGTCCCTCTCCCGGGATGTAGGCATTAACTTCCTTACCATTTGTGAGCCTTACCCTGGCCACCTTGCGCATGGCTGAATTCGGCTTCTTGGGCGTGGTTGTGTATACACGTACACATACACCTCTTCTCTGCGGGCATGAATCCAAAGCAGGAGCTTTCTTTTTCTCAACAAGCCTTTTCCTGCCTTTTCTTACTAATTGTTGTATTGTTGGCATAAATACAATTGTTTATATTAAACTCTTATTCAAAATTTTCACACTCTCTAAAAGGTAAGCTTACCCCGGCTGCAACCTGCAAGCAAACTGGTTTTCGCAATCTTTAATTTACCTGAAAAACGTAAGTTTCTAACAGGTTCCTTCCCGACTGCTTCCCTGAGAATATTTTTTATTCACTTACACTGAGGAGGAAACAACCGGTACTCCTGGGTTTCAAAAACCGGCGCAAAGAAAAGGAAAATTTTCGTGCCGTGCAAATAATCAGGGAAAAATCGCTTAATAAATGATTGTTGTTCCTCCTAAATAGATAGTATATAATGTTAAAATTCACAGATCTGCATATCCATTACCTTGTATTAAAGGTTGAAGGACCAATTATTCTCAATGCGAGCGCAATAATTCTTACACCAAAGAGCTGGCTTCAGGTTGTATTCTGGCTCCAGACTCTATACTTTATGGATTATAAGGTATTGGTTAAGTGTAAATATCTTTATCTTCCTCTTGTTTTGGATAACAAGAATAATACTCCCCGGGTTTTCAACAGAGTTTTCGAATCTGAATGAATTGTACCTGTCATAGTATATAGTCAAGTGATATTTTACCAGGTCTGGAAGTTCCGCTAAGAATGTATCCGGGCTCTCTCCATTTAATATAGGTAATACCTTATTATTATTTCGTATAAATTGTTTTACAACTTTTTCAATCCCGGGCATTCTGCGATGGCAACTGCCGCAGTCAATACTGAACAGTATAAATACATGTGCACTTATACCTGCAATTCCCGGATAACTGCCGGAACAGTGAATTCATGCACTATAATATATTTCTAGTTGATTGTCTTTAAATGCAACCATCCCACATTTTCCTTACTAATGTAATAATAATATGCAAATAATTTATAAATTATGAATCGGTTTAAACCACCAGGTCCCGTTATTCCATCAATCCGGTTTTCAATCAGCCCATTATTAATGTATCCTTAAAATATTCAGATCCTTCGCTTTGCTCGGGGTGACATTTAAAATATTTTTTCTAACTTTGTGCGCTCAAAACTAGTATATAATTGTATAACTAATAATAACTTTTAAGGGATGAAAACATATCAAGCCGGACAGATCAGGTCAATTGCACTTCTTGGTAATTCGGGCTCAGGCAAAACCACTTTTGCGGAAGCAATGCTTTTTAATGGCGGAGTTATAGAAAGAAGAGGCTCGGTTGAAAACAAAAATACTGTTTCTGACTACAGGCCAATAGAGCATGAAAATGAAAATTCCATTTTCTCTTCTGTACTCTATACCGAATACGGCGACCACAAGATCAATATCCTTGATACTCCCGGTCTTGATGATTTTGCCGGTGGTGTAATATCATCATTGCATGTGGCCGATTCAGGTGTGTTAATGGTAAATGTTCAGAACGGCGTTGAGGTAGGTACGGAAATACATTTCCGCCATGCCGAGAAAATGGATAAACCATTGATTATATGCATTAACGGCCTGGATCACGAAAAAACAAACTTCGATAAATCAGTGGAGATGCTGAAGGACCGTTTCGGTGGAAACGTCACACTGGTGCAGTACCCGGTAAATGAAGGCCACGGATTTGACTCGATCATCGACGTTATCAAGATGAAAATGCTCAAATATCCCAAAGGGGGAGGCAAATATGAAGAGTTGGATATTCCTTCAGAGCATGCCGACAGGGCAGCTGAACTGCAGTCGGAGCTTATCGAGAAAGCTGCTGAAAATGATGAGTCATTGATGGAGATATTTTTTGAAAATGACACCCTAACCGAAGAAGAGATGAAAAGCGGGATAAAGACCGGACTGGTACAGAGGGGTATTTTCCCGGTTTTCTGTTCGGCCGCCAGGAGCAATATTGGCATAGACAGGTTTACTGAATTTATATGTAATGTTGCACCTGCAAGCGCTGATATGCCAGAATGGATAACCGAGGATGGCAAGGCTGTCAGATGCGAACCCGAAGGTCCTACTTCATTGTTTGTTTTTAAGTCATCAATGGAGGAACATATAGGGGAAATAAATTATTTCAAAGTAATCTCAGGTAAAGTAACAGAAAACCTGGATGTGGTGAATGCCAATAATAGCACCAAGGAACGCTTATCGCAATTGTATGTCAGTGCAGGCAAAAACAGAACCAGGGCAGCCGAACTTGTTGCAGGTGACATCGGTGCCATGGTGAAGTTGAAGAATACAAAGACCAATCATACCCTTAACAGCCAGGGCAGCCAGAAATTCCCTGAAATAAAATTTCCCGAACCTAAATACCGCACAGCTGTTAAACCGATCAGTGAGGGAGATGAGGAGAAGCTCGGCGAAGCCCTCAACCGGATGCATCAGGAAGATCCAACCATACTTGTTGAATATTCAAAAGAACTCAAACAGATAATACTATACGGCCAGGGTGAATACCATTTAAATATCCTGAAATGGCACCTTGACAATATATTCAAGATTGAAACAGAATTTTATGCTCCAAAAATACCTTACCGTGAAACCATTACCAAGGCAGCCCAGGCCGATTACAGGCATAAGAAACAGTCGGGCGGTGCCGGTCAGTTTGGTGAGGTGCATATGATAATAGAGCCTTTTGAAGAAGGCTCATCACCAAATCCTGCCATGAAGATTAATGGCAAGGAATACAAGCTCTCCATAAGAGACAAAGAAGAGCATAAACTTGCCTGGGGAGGTGTGCTCGAGTATGTGAACTGTATTGTTGGAGGCTCAATTGACGCAAGATTTATGCCGGCTATTCTTAAAGGCATAATGGAAAAAATGGAAGAGGGACCTCTTACCGGCTCCTATGCACGCGACATACGGGTATATGTATACGACGGAAAAATGCACCCGGTTGACTCAAACGAGATCTCCTTCAAGCTGGCCGGTCGAAATGCTTTCAGCACTGCCTTCAAGGCTGCCAATCCAAAAATACTGGAGCCGGTCTATGATGTCGAGATAAGGGTACCGTCGGACAGGATGGGTGACGTCATCAGTGACCTGCAGGGACGCCGCGGTATGGTGCTGGGAATGAGCAGTGAAAAGGGATTTGAAGTGGTGAAGGCAAAAGTCCCCCTGGCCGAAATGAATAAGTATTCCACGGCCCTCAGTTCTCTTACGGGAGGACGCGCCATGTACACCATGAAATTTGCTGAATATGTCCAGGTCCCGGCTGATGTCCAGGATGCAGTAATAAAGGCATATGCAGCAGAACAGGAGGAAGAATAGCACAGATTGGCGCAGATTACGCAAATATTTCAGGGCATGGATATTTTATCCGTGCCTTTTTTCTTTCAATTCACTACCTTTGTAATAAAATAAAACAGGAGTACCATGAAAAAAATATATTTAAGTATAGTTATTTCAATTTTGGCTCTTTCCGCAACATCCCAGAACCTCTGGCTTGGTGCGGAAGGACAGAGGTTCTATGACGAGCTTCTTAACAGACAGGCAGTAAAAGGTGAGATGGGAAACTACGAAGGTTCGCCCTATATGGATGATGAATTCACTGAGGCAAGCATTACCTCATCTGAAAATCAGGTGTTTGAAAAAGTTCCGCTAAGGTATAATGTTTATAATGATCTTTTCGAAGTGCAGATGGAGGATGCCGTGTATAACCTCAGGCGAGGCGGGATAGTATCAAACGTAAAACTTCCGGGTCACTCTTTCATATACTCTAAATATGAATACCTTTCAACTGAAGGAGAAGGATATCTTGAACTGCTTGCCAGGGGCACATATACTTTATATAAGAAACACCAGGTTGTATTTAAGGAAGCTGAACCTGCCCAGCCCTATATGGACCCAAAGCCTGCAATGTTTCAGCACAGGGATCCCTTATTCTTCATTGCTCATAAGGAAAATAAGCCTGTATTTATTAAAAATAAACGGAGCCTGCTTAAAATTGCCGGTGAAAACGAAAAGTCATTAAAGAATTTCTTAAATGACAGTAGTCTAAAGATACGGGATGAGGAGGATATTATTAAGGCAGTGGAGTTCCTGAATAACCTGTAAGGATCGGGCCTGTCATAAAAGTCATTTAACCATCCCGCCCCGATTACCCGGTGAAGGTGGTGTACTTATAAGACAGCCCACAACCCTGACAGAATATATTTAAACCATAGCGGTAACATCCCAGACAAAGGCCCTGGCACCAACATCGCTATTCAATTCATCCATCTTCCTGACTGCGTCGAGTAATTTATCAACCATGTCGTCTTCTACAATAGTCAGTGTTGCCGAATTAATTTCAGGCCATGTATGAGTACCAAGGTGTGGAACACCTCCTCTGCTGCCTCTTCCTTTCATATTGTTCCATTCGGAATAACCACCTATGCCAAAAGTGTCGAGGATGAAATCAACTTTCTCATTATGGGCCTGGTTATATACTATAAATACTGCTTTCATAATCAATCATTTAACTGGTTGTCACTTTCGCTTCATCAAGGAAATCGTATTTCTCCCGGGATTTACGTTTCTTATCCCTTTCTCCTCTCCTGGCAAATATCACATAAACTACGGGAACAAGGATCAGGGTAACCATTGTTGAGAAGATGAGCCCACCAATAACGGAGATACCCATCGGACTCCATATCTCTGACCCTTCACCAATGCTCATGGCCAGGGGGAGCATTGCTAAAATGGTAGTGGCAGAAGTCATTATTACAGGCCTTAACCTTGACCGGCCGGAAACCGAGACAGCCTCATACAGTTCAAGTCCCCTGTCCCGCTGAAGGTTAATAAAATCAACAAGTACGATAGCGTTCTTGACAACAATACCTATAAGCATAACTGCACCTATTCCTGCTATAAGGTTCAGTGTAGTGCCGGTAATGAAAAGTGCAATCGCAACACCTGCGAATGAGAAGGGTATTGAAAACATTATTATCAGAGGCATTTTCAACGATTCAAACTGTGAAGCCATGACAAGGTATACCAGAATAAGGCTGACCATCATCAGGAGTCCGAGATCCATAAAAGATTCTGCCTGTTCCTCTATAGTACCCGATATTTCCACCTGTACACCTGACGGTGTTTCAAGATCAGCAATAACCTTTTCTATGTCAGTTGCTATGTCACCAAGTGCACGCTGGTATGGTGTTGCTGAGACGCTCAGGACCCTCTGTCTCCTTTTATGTTCAATATTTGGGGGTGAGAGGTATTCTCTGACCTCAGCTATTTCTCCAAGTTTAACGCTCTGTCCCTGGCTGTTCATAATACTGATATTCAAAACATCGGTAATAGAATTTCTTGACTCTTCCTTAAATCTGACGACCACATCATATTCATCACCGAACTGCCTCAGGCGCGTGGCTGTCATTCCACCTACCCTGTTTTTTACGGCATTTGATACTGTGGCAGTGTTAAGACCATGCCTTATTAATTTATTCTGGTCAAGGACAATCTGAAGTTCCGGCTTTGACGGATCACGACTTATCTGGACATCTTTAGCTCCTTCTATCATACTGATCTTTGAGGCCAGCTCTTCAGCCACCAGGTTTGTTTCGGCAATATTGTAGCCGTATACATCAACCGCTATATTATTACCCATAAAACCCATACTTCCGCCACCACCGGCGCCAACCTGGAAGTTCACGATTTCAGGAAATCCAGCGAGCTCCTGTCTGAAGGCCTCGGCTATATCCCATACGCTTCTATCCCTTTCCTCTACATCAGACAGTCGAAATGTATAAGATATTGTATGCGTTCCGGAGGTTGAGAACAATGAAGCAAAATTTAAACCTTCGCCTGTTCCGGTTGATGATGATACAAGCACCACCTCAGGGAATGACGAGTCAATAATATCATCAATCCGCTCTGTCACTTCCTTTGTAACACTCACTCTTGTACCGGTCTGCAATTCAATGTTCGCTGTTAAACTTGATTCATCAGCCTGGGGTATAAACTCGGTGCCTACGAAGGTCAGCAGCATCATTGATCCTGCAAATACAAGTACTGAAGCAACTGTTACCATAGTTTTATGCCTCAGGGACCATCTCAGGGTTGATTCATAAAATCCTTCAAAACGGTCAAGCCCTTTCCTGATTGTATTATCATAACTAAACCTGCGCCGGGGTTTGTTGTTGACCCGCATCTTCAGGAGCAATGAACTCAGGGTTGGTGTAAGTGTGATGGCTGCAATTGTTGAGGTGACAACTGTCAGGGTAACGATAAGTCCCAGCTGTTTGAAAAGCACTCCCGTCAAACCACCTACGAAGGTTAATGGAAAGAACACAGCCACTACTGTTAGTGTAGTTACTATTACAGCAAGCCAGACCTCATTTGTAGCATAAATAGCAGCTTCGCGGGGATGGCTTTTTCCCTCAATATGCTTGGTAATATTCTCAAGTATAACAATTGCATCATCAACCACCATACCAATGGCTATTGACAATGATGAGAGGGAAATTATGTTAATTGAATTCCCTGACACAAAAAGGTAAATGAAGGCAATTATAAGGGATATCGGTATTGTAAGGATAACAATGAAAGTTGCCCTCCACCTGCCAAGGAAGAAGAGCACTACAAGTACCACAAATATAGCTGCAAACAGAAGTGCATTTGTCAGGTTCTTTATTGACCCTACGATGAATTCAGATGAATCCAGTATAGGTTCTATCCTGACATCCGGTGGTAAATCTTTCTCCAGCTCTTTGAGAGTCTTCCTCACTTCCCTGGCCACCTCCACGGTGTTTCCCCCGGATTGTTTCTGCACAAACATACGCATACCAAGTTCACCGTTAATTCGTTCCTCCAGTTTGGTGTCACGGACGGTATCCTTTATATCAGCAATATCACTAAGATAAACAGTATTGCCATTATAGCTCCCTACCACGAGGTCTTTAAGGACATCGCTGTCGACAAATTCACCCTGAATACGAAGAGGATAGTCAAGTTCACCCATTTCCAGGTAGCCTGCCGGGGTATTAAGGTTTTCGGCCATCAGGATGCTGCCTATCTGCTCAACAGTCATATTATATGCTTCAAGCCTGCGGGGGTCAACTTCTATGTATATTTCCCTGCCCGGAGCCCCTGCAATACCAACTGAACCAATTCCTTCAATCCTGTTAAGCGGATTAACCACCTTCTCATCCAGTATTTTTTCCAGGCCTTCATAGCTCTCATCTGCAGTGATGGCATAAAAAATTATTGGCATCATACTGGAGTTAAATTTCAGTATGGTGGGGTCTTCAGCATCTTCCGGCAGAAAGTTTATTATGAAATTCATCGCATCCCTTACCTCGTTTGATGCTTCATCGAGATTGGTCTCGTACTCGAATTCAAGGAAAATTATAGAGGTATTATCACTTGATATAGATGTTATCTCTTTGAGGTTACTTACCGTATTTAACTGGTTTTCAAGCAAATCAGTCACATTGGTTTCAATGTCTGAGGCACTTGCCCCGGGATAGGAAGTGAAAACTGTCAGAAAGGGCAGTTCAATTTCCGGATAGAGATCCACAGGCAGCCTTGTAAGAGAATATATCCCCACAACCATTAAACCTATGAAGATAAGGATGGTTGTCAGTGGTCTTTTTACTGCGGTACTATATATACTCATAAGATATTATGCTTAATATTAATTAACTACATCAATTTTATCGCCGGTTGTGAGTTTGGTGTGTCCATTAACGATCAGCATGTCGCCGGCAACAAGCTCATCACTTATGATTTCAACCATTTCGTCATAACGCTTGCCCAGCTGAACCTGGTATCTTTCGGCAATACCGTCCCTGTCAACAAAAACATACCTGTTGTTTGTCCCCTCCTGCTGAAGTACAACATTGGAAGGAACTACAAAAGCTTCATCCTCTCCAAGAAACATTGATACCCTGACGAACATTCCGGGTTTTAGTCTCATGCTATTGTTTGGTACAGTTATTTCCACCTCAAAAGACCTGGTCATTGGATTTACAACAGGATAGATGAGGCTTACTGTTCCACTGAATTCCTCCGCTTCATACACATCTGTACTGATTGTCGCATCCATGCCTTTTTTAACCAGGGGCATATATTGCTCTGAAATATAAACTACAGCCTTAACGGGATTTATCTGCATGAGAGTTACTACCGCTGCTTTCCCGGCCTGGGTGTTCGGTGCACCACTGTACATTTCACTATTCTCAAAATATTTGCCTGTAATCACACCCGGGAAGGGTGCAAAAATCACCGTATTCTCCCTCAGGAAGTCAACATTACTTTCAGTAACTTCCACTTGTGTTTTCATCTGATCATATTGTTGCCGGGGAATATCTCCGGTTTCCAGGAGTGTAGACAAACGTTGAAGGTCTGTTTTCAGGTTCTCAAGCTGTATCTCTGCCTGGTGCAACTGTGTCTGATCCATGGTAAATAATTTCTGCCCCTTGCTGACCCTGTCGGCCGGTTCCACATAGATATTGTTTATCCTTCCGGGTGAGGCAGGTGCGAGATGTACCTCTTCGAAAGCCTCAAGAGTTGCCGTATAATCAATTGTTCTGGCAATGGTTGACAGCTCAAGGGCCTGTGTTCTGACGACAATTTCTTTTTCACCAGCCTCTTCAACATCTGTGAGAGCCTGTTGACCGGCCTGGTTCTGTTTATTACATCCTGTAACTACAGCTGTCAGTATTAATATAACTGGCAATAATTTAATGGATTCCATATTTCTGATATTTAATATTTTTGACATTCTTATATATTGTTAAGTAATTTATCAAGTGCCAGCTTTGTCTGGAGCAGGTCCATTAAGGCACTGACGTAATTATTTTCAGCCTGCAAATAATTATTATGAGCCTGGGTGAGGTCGAGACTTGAGGCCACACCCTGCCTGTATTTATTTTCAACACTTTGATAAACCCGGCAGGCTACCTCCACGTTCTCTTTCTGTGTATCATACTGGTCACGGGCATTAATAAGGTTAAATCTAAGCTGCTTTTCCTGCAGTTTCAGCTGGTCTGAAACCAGGCTCTTATTGGTCCTTGCCTTCTCAAGGTCTATCTGCGCTTTCTTTATCCTGGAGTAGCGCTGACCGCTGGCAAATATTGGTACTGACACCTGGAAACCCAGCATTGAGTAGGGAAACCACCTCAAATCATTAAGCTTATCACCCATACCGTTCTTATTCCAGGAATAGAACGCTGAAAAAGAGGGCAATATACTTGCCTTTTCATTCTTAAGTGTCAATTCCTGCATCTGTACCTGGCTCTCGGTAAGCCTGAAATCAATATGCTGACTGAGGTTGAAATCACTCTCCATCAAACTTTCAATTCCTGCCTCGGTCAATAAGTCCTGAAGGCCGGTAGTTAATTCAATTTCTGCAGTCATATCCACTCCCAGCTGGAATCTCAGCATATTATAGCTGAATTCGAGGTTCCTTTCCATCGAACGAATATTGGTTTCGAGTCCCCTCACATTCGAAAGCATCTGGTCTACATCAGTTTCTTCAACCATACCTGCCTCTTTCATAGATTTTGTCGACTGATATACCTCCCTCAGGTTTTCACTCGTACCATTCAGTATATCAAGTGATTCCTGGGAGATTAAGATAAGGTAATAGGTATTTATAACCTGCTCCCTGATATCTATCTCCGATTTTTCAAGTGACTGCCGGCTCATTTTCTCAGCCAGTTTGACAGTCTGAATGCCAACAAAATAAGGGGCATTGAAGATCATCTGGGTAGCCTGGAAGCCGTAGGAACTGTTATACTTGGTACCGAATTGCACCGGGATCTTCTCACCCGGCTGACCGATGATTTCTCCGGGCAGCAGGGTTGTCATTAATTTCAGGTTATCATTTAATGACCCGCTGCCATCAACCCTGGGGAGTCCGTTTGATATAAGCTCCCATTTTGACATCTCCGCGGCCTGCACATCATAGCGCGACGCCTTGATCATTTTATTATGCTCCACTGCATATTCCTGTGCTTCCTGTAACGAAAGTGTCAGAACCGTATCAGCTTCCTGTGCTGTCACCGTATGGCTCAGCACAGTTAACATAATTATATTCAACCATCTTATTCTCATTATTCTATGCATTTGATTCAATTTTTTTCTGTTCTTTATATTTATTAATAAGTGCCTGTCCCTCGGAAGTTGAAATACCAATCAGGTAATTAAAAAGAAGGTTATCAATTATCTCAAACCTTGAATATTTCTCCGCGGAAAGTGTGTTGCTTTCCCTGGTAATATCAAGGACACTGTGAATACCTATGTTTACGATTTCAACATTTATATCATCCCTGAATACTTTCTCCTGAATTCCCCTGCGTAACATTGACAGTGACATTTTGTAATTCTTTATATCACCTTTCTGGCAAATTCTTTCATAGACCTTGTGATGATATTTGTTGAGATCCATGAAAAAAGTAGGATTTGTATTTTTGAAATGAGTGGTAGCAATACGCAAGATCTCAAACAGAGCTTCAATTACATTGTCTGCCTCATCCATTATCTTCCGGAAAACATCTTTTTGCCTGGCCGCCATGCTTTCTATTACGCTTACCAACAATTCATCCTTGTCTGCAAAATGCTCATATATAGTCCTTTTGGACATACCAAGCTGATTTGCTAATGAGTCCATTGTTACCGCTCTTATTCCATATTTCATGAATAAAACTGCTGCTTCCTGTGTAATTCTTTCCCGGTAATCCATCTATTTTTAATTTAAGGTGCAATAATGAGAAAACTTTTTCAGTTCCCAAAGTTTTAAATGTTAAATTTCAATTAAAACCGGTGAATGGAATGTTATGAGTTATGAAATATTCCGAATGCGGTTTACCAATTCTACCCTGTTGCGCATTCCTGTTTTAATATAAATACGGTGAGTATGGTCTTTAACGGTCTGGAGGCTGATAAAAAGGCTATCGGCTATTTCCCTGTTTGTTTTGCCCTTGTATAATTCCATGATTATTTCCTTCTCCCTTTGTGATATCTCATTAAGCCTGCAGAATTCATCAAAATTAACTTCTTCATCCCCTGTTTTTATGTATGAAGTGAGGATCCCATGGTACCTCAGTATAAGGGGGATAAATGCATAGCATGAAAAATATACTATCACGAAACCCAGGGCAATATATCCGCTTATTTCAAAGAAATAGAGAACAGAAGACTGTACTACTGCTGACAATATCACCAGTGAGGCCAGCAGGTTCAGCTTCTTCCTGTTTATCCTCGTTTTACTGACAGGCCTTGTATACAGTATGACTGCCGTCAGGATATGGCAGGACATGCCCAGGATAATATAATAGAAGATATATAACTGCCGTGATTCATCCTGAAAGTCAAAGGCAAGAATGATTACTAATGCCAGTCCTGCCCCGGCTACAGCCATGTAAGCAAGAGTGAATGCTCTGCCAATTTTATGCATTTGCAGCTTCAGAGCGAACCTGATCATCATGTACCAGCTTAATATCATAAAAGGTAATCCGATAATTGCCTGGCAGGTAATAAGCCTTAACATGATATTGGCAGGCAGGTATTCAGCAAGCCATTTTGAAACAAATACCTGACCCCATATAGCATAGAAGCCAAAAGTGTAGGCAAAAATCTGGAAATATAGCAGAGCGGATGTAAAACTGTTCTGATATTCTTTTCTTAAACGGTCCGAAGTTATTAACCCCAGAAATGTCAAGCCTATCGACAGTGCAAAGATTATATAAGAAAGTGCATTTAGCATTTCCTGTTTTACAGTTGGTGTGGTAAAAATACTCACTACTTTGGTTGTAAAGTAAATACTAAAGTAGGATATTTTAAGAACAATACTTAAGTATGCAGGCTGATATTACAGTTCAACATATATTTGTCAATGAAACCAAGCAATATCAGAAATGGAAAATTCAGAGAACAATACAATACGACCATCTTTTGGCAGGAGTTTTTCAAAAGGCCTTGAAATACTTGGTGAAAATTTCCTCCCTCTCTTCCTTGTTATTATTGTTGTAGCGGTCATACAGGCTCCCATACAGATTGTAAGATTTACCGTAGAACTGGGTGGTTTTAATTTGTTTGTTGCTTTTTTCGGCCTTTTCGCCCTTGCCTACTCATTTCTTGTTGTTCCCGTGTTTGATTTTGGCAGCGACCTTATATTTATACATGCAGCCAGGAAGCAAAAGATTGATTTCAAACATCTGGTATCAGGTTTTACCGGTAACTACCTAAACATAATACTGGCCAATTTACTCGTTTTTGCCCTTGTCATGATTGGTATAATTATGCTTATTATACCAGGGATCATCGTGGCCTGCCGCCTCACTTTTGTCAGCTTTCTCGTCATGGACAAGAAGATGGAACCTATCACTGCTGTAGAGGAGAGCTGGAGGCTTACGAAAGGATACGGGTGGACTATTTTTGGGATGGGTCTGGTATCATTCTTTATAATATTGTTTGGTATACTGATGCTGATAATAGGGATCTTCCCTGCTATAATGTGGGTTGCCGGATCGTTTGCCACCCTTTACAATGATGTACTTACAGTGAAAGGTGAGCTACCTGATATACCTGAATCAGAGTAGTACAAATAACACCTGTTTTTATACCTGACCGGGGGAAGCCTGAAAATGGTTTCCCCTTTTTAATTTCTTTCAAGCTTGAGCCTTGCGAACCTGAGAAGAAGTTTCTTTTCCCCTGAATCATCAAAATTGACCAGTGCTGTTGTATTTGGGGCTTCACCGTCAATTGATATTATCGTACCTCGTCCGAAACGTTCGTGGTAAACTATTGAACCTTCGTTAAGATCTGCCTCCACAGCCGGCTGATTGTGGGCGGGATTAAAACCTGACGGGGATACTACTCTTTTAAGTTTTCTGCCAGGAACAGTTCGATGTTCAGTTTGCCGGTCCCTGATACTTTTTGCTCCAGGGTCAAAAGATCTGTTGATCCTGCCTGAACTGATCTTACTGCTTTTACCCCTGTCATCAGGATACTCAATATAATCCTCATCAATCTCGGCCAGGAACCTGCTGGGTTTGCAGTTCTCGAGCTTACCCCATTTATAGCGGTTAAGAGCATAGCTGAGCGTTGCCTGTTCCTTTGCCCTGGTTATGGCAACATAAAAAAGACGTCTCTCCTCTTCAATCCCCCTGTCTTCATACAGGGACATTACCGAAGGAAAAAGATTTTCTTCGAGCCCTGCTAAATATACATGTTTAAATTCCAGTCCCTTAGCCGAGTGCATCGTCATAAGGGTAACTTTATTTTTATCCTCCTCTTTCTCTGTATCACGGTCGGTAAGCAAGGCCACCGATTCGAGATAAGATGCCAGGCCACTTGGTTCACCGTTAGTTTCTGCCTCATCGGTAAACTCCCTGATTGCATTGAGTAGTTCCTGCAGGTTCTCATACTTGCTTACCTCTTCACGTGTTTCACCTTCCTTGAGCTCCTTCATTATACCTGTTGCCGTAGCTGTCCTGAGGGCTGCATCATAGGCATTTATACCTGAACACTCTGATGAAAGGGAATTTATAAGGTCTGTGTACACTTTGATACGTTTCAAAGTAGCCGGTGTAAGGAGCGACTGGTAACCGGCCGGTTCGGATATAATTTCCCATGCCGTTTGTTCTTTCCCGGCAGCAGCTTCGAATATCCTGTCGACGGTTGTTTTTCCTATTCCCCTTTTCGGGTAGTTGATGGTACGTCTCAGGGCTTCTTCATCGTTGGGATTAATTATCATCCTGAGGTAGGCCAGTATGTCTTTTATTTCTTTCCTTTCATAAAATGATAATCCGCCATATATTTTATATGGTATATTCTTCTTTCTGAAAGTTTCCTCGAAAATCCTTGACTGTGCATTTGTGCGGTAAAGCACGGCAAATTCTTCCCATTTAACCTGTTCCGATATGCTGCGGTCAAAAATATCGGAAGCTATCCTGAATCCCTCTTCCCCGTCGGTCATTGATTCCATTATCCTGAGCCTGTTACCCCTGATGTTTTCTGAGTATACAGTTTTGCTTATCTGTCCCTTATTATGGCGGATAATACTGTTGGCTGCATCAACAATTGTTTTTGTCGACCTGTAATTCCTTTCAAGTTTATAGAGTGCGTAATCCGGATAGTCATTCCTGAAATTGAGAATATTTTCAATACGTGCACCTCTGAATGAATAGATACTCTGGGCATCATCGCCCACAACGCACAGGTTTCTGTGTTTCTCAGACAGGGCTTTGATAATTAAATACTGGGAATAATTAGTATCCTGGTACTCATCAACCAGTATATAACTAAACCTGGCCTGGTATTTTGCCAGGGCCTCAGGATAATCCCTGAAGAGAATATTTGTATTCATGAGCAGGTCGTCAAAATCCATTGCACCCGCCTTATAGCACCTACCGGCATATTTGAGGTATATTTCTGACAGCATTGGGACTTTTGCCATACGGTCTCTCTCTGTTATTGACCTGTTTGATGCATAATCCCTTGCGCTTACCAGGTTATTCTTGGCAGCGGATATCCTTGCCGCAACGGAAGAAGGCTTATATACCTTATCATCAAGTCCCATTTCCCTGATAATTGTCCTTATAAGACTGCGGGTGTCAGTGGAATCATAGATGGTATATGAGGAGGGATAACCAAGTTTATCTGCATCGCTTCTGAGTATTCTGGCAAATATGCTATGGAAAGTTCCCATCCACAGGTATCTGCTATTATCATAACCGGCTATATTGATTATCCTTTCCTTCATCTCCCCGGCAGCTTTATTGGTAAAGGTCAGGGCCAGGACTGAGTGAGCGGGAACGCCCTTTTGCAGAAGGTGGGCTATCCGGTAAGTAAGCACCCTGGTCTTACCAGACCCTGCTCCGGCAATAACAAGTGAAGGTCCTTCAGTGTTAACAACCGCTGTTTTTTGTGCTTCATTTAATTCATTGAGATAATTAGCTGCCATCGAAATAAATCCACATTTAAGGTGAGCACAAAGGTACTAAAAGAGATCATAATAAGTAAAACTCAGAAGTGTATTAGCCCGCCAGGTTATTAACATCAAAATAGGTAAATCATAGCTTGCACAGGCGAAGCACATTTATTATACTTGTACATTAATATACCAAATCAGGGCCCTAACCGTTATTTTTCTGACTAATCAGCATATACAGAGTGAGATCCCATATTATAATAATATTCCTGGCCTTCACACTTAATGCCAATGCCCAGATAACAGCACCAGGCTCCGGCACGACAAGGTATACCGATTATATCTCAACAGGCAACAATGACCCTGTTTTTATTTTCTGCAATTACGATGGTAATGTAACGGGACGTCTGATTGCCAACAGCCCCGGAGGGACCGGTCCTTTTGATTTTATATGGACTAAATGGGATGAGTCAGTTCTCTCTTTTTCCATACCGGTTGCCCAGCATTATGATGTCTTATCATCAGAAATTTCAGGACTTGGCGAAGGGGCTTACCGGGTTGAGATATCAGATGATACAGGTTATAATACCGTACTTACTGCGTGGGTACACCTTGACAAGCCCCGATCAGTTGCGAGTCTGAGGGATTTTAAATGCAATTATGTGGCCCTCTCAGGATTTGCAGCTATTGACACTTTTCATTATACTGACCTTAATAACGGGACTGCAATAATACTTCCCAACGATTACAGGTTCAGGTGGTCGTCTGAACCTGCATCTTCAATTCCTTACCCCGAGATTGAAATTAATCCCCAGACCTTTGACCCACCTCTTGAAGATGTATGGTATAACCTCCATGTTGTTGACAGTTTTGGGTGTACATCTGATTCATCATTTTTCTATGAATCAATTCATGTAAAGGCAGATTTTGAAATAGACCCCACCCAGGGGGAAGCACCACTTGAGGTATTCATTACAGATAACTCCGTACGCGCGAGTACTTACAGGTGGGAATTCGGGGATGATTCCGTTTCATACCAGGCAGAACCTTTTTCACATACTTATTATATACCGGGCAATTATACCCTGAGGCTGTTTATTGAAAGTGACAAGTTTTGCAGAGACTCCTCCAGTGTAAAGCTTATTGTGGAACCCTCATCACTCAATATACCAAACGTTTTCACCCCCGATGGCGATGGTATTAATGATTATTTTTATGTTGACAATAAATCACTGCGAAGCATATTTGTCCGGGTATTCAGCAGTAACGGGCAACGGGTGTATGTCTTTGACGGCCGCGGTGATGCGCTTAAAGACTGGCAGGGGTGGGATGGCACCATTGGTGGCAGCAAGGCCAGCCCGGGTGTCTATTTCTATATCATACGTGCCCGGGGATGGGATGATGTGGTCTACGAAGGGAAAGAGTTCAGGGGTTTTTTATACCTGTACCGGTAACTCAGGGCAGGGGGTAATGAGCAGGGTAAAGTTACCCCTATTAACAGGACTGTACAAAATACTGGTGCCTTACGGCTGATTATGATTTGAGCATAAAGGCTCGCATTATTTACTTATCTTTACTATTATCAGCTAAAAATTTAACTATGAAAAAAATATTTCTGCCGTTTTTTCTATGCTTTTTTTACAGTTTTATTATAGTAGCCCAGGATAATTTGAAAAGCCAGATAGAATCCATTATAAAAAGCATTGAAGATGAATATTACGAAACATACAAATATCTTCACATTCACCCCGAATTATCGCTCATGGAATTTGAGACCTCGGCAAAAATGGCTGAGCATCTTAAGGATATGGGCTTTTCAGTAAGTCGTAATTTTAGCGGCAACAGTCTGGTGGGAGTGCTGGAAAATGGGAAAGGGCCTGTCATTATGCTTCGTACTGATATGGACGCCCTTCCAATCAGGGAAGAAACAGGCCTGCCATATGCCAGCAGGATGGTAAAGGAGAATGCTGATGGAAACATGGTGCCTGCCATGCATGCCTGCGGACATGATATGCATATGACTGTGTGGCTGGGGACATTGAAAACACTGGTGCAATTAAAACAGCAGTGGTCAGGAACGATCATAGCCATTGCGCAGCAGGCTGAGGAAATCAGTGCCGGGGCAAACAGGCTTATTGAGGCCGGTCTTTTCCGTGAATTCCCCGTACCCGACTATGCTCTGGCTTACCATGTTAATGCAGAATTACCCGCAGGCTCCATTGGTTACTATCCCGGCCCCATTTTCGGGGGGGTGAGCTCGGTGGATATTCACGTATACGGTTATGGCGGCCATGGAGCCATGCCGCACACAACCATAGATCCGGTAGTGCTGGCCTCGCGAATAGTAATGGCCATCCAGACACTGGTAAGCAGGGAGATAGAACCTTTCCAGCCCGCAGTTGTGACCGTAGGATCAATTCATGGCGGATCAAAGCATAATGTCATCCCCGACAGGGTGGACCTCCAGCTTACGGTACGCTTCTTTGAGGATAAGATATATGAGCAGATCATTGAGGGCCTGAAACGCATTACCAGGGGCATCGCCCTGTCTGCAGGCTTACCTGAAAATAGAATGCCGGAAGTTATTACCCTGGAAGGTCTTACCCCGCCGGTGGCAAACGACGCGGGACTGGTCAATACGGCCGTATTATCAATGGAGAAAATGCTCGGCAGAGATAACATAAATAAAGTCAATCCGAATACCGTAGGGGAAGATTTTGGGAGGTATGGCCGTACAGCGGAGCAGGTGCCAATAGCCCTCTTCTGGCTGGGAGGCGTGCAGCATGAAAAATATGCTGATCATATTGAAAATGGTACTCCCCTGCCCGGCCTGCACAACGCTGCCTTCTGCCCCGACTTTTATCCTACTTTCCGTGGAGGAGTAGCGGCAATGGCCGGGACTATGATTGACCTGTTCAATGAATAACCTGGCGGTGACAAGCATTGGAAGGGAGCTTCCTCCCAACACTTTTTCCTTTTGGCTTTTTCCTTTTGGCTTTTATCTTTTATCTTTAACCTATGTCAAAACCAGTTATAATATTAGCCAACGGCCGGTTTCCCGGCAGCGGACTGGCACTGGGATATCTAAATAATGCTGAACGTATAGTTTGCTGCGACGGCTCTGTTGCCAACCTTATTGAATATGGACTGGAACCATGGGCCATAGCCGGTGACCTGGATTCAGTACCTGATAAACTAAGGAAGACTTATGCTGCCAGGCTTTATCATTCTGATGACCAGGAAACAAACGATTTGACCAAAGCCGTTAAGTTCTGTCTTGAGGAGGGTATAACTGATATAGTCATACTGGGTGCCACAGGGCTCAGGGAGGATCATACACTTGGAAATATCTCCCTGCTGGCAGATTATGCAGAGTCTGTTTCTGTCAGGATGGTGACCGACTATGGTATATTCATCCCTGCTAAGCCAGGTAAAGCCATCAGTAGCTGGCCAGGCCAGCAGGTATCAATCTTTGCCATTGATAAGGGAATGTTCATAAGCTCAACAGGCCTTAAATATCCACTTAAAAACATTGAACTGGAAAACTGGTGGATGGGCACACTGAATGAATCCACGGGAGATAATTTCAGCCTGGATTTTAACAAGGGGAGGGTACTGGTATTTCTTGAGATACCAACTTAGAGAGAACCACCCCAAAGTTACTGCCAGGTAGTCAATGAATCAAGCCCTGCCTTCTGCTCCCTGCCATTACACAAGTCCTTCGATTCACTCAGGATGACAGAGGGCAGGGATGAGAGAGGCTCTTCCGCCATTCACGGTAGCCTATTACAGCCATCATTGTATATACAGCGAAGAGTATAACCGTTGGGTAGAGTCCTTTGTAGATATAAAGTCCCATCGAAACAAGGTCTGCTACAAGCCATAAAAGCCAGTGCTCAATAATCTTCCGGGCCAGCATCCAGGTGGCAACAACAGATAAGGCTGTAGTAAAAGCATCTCCCAGTGGAAGGGGTGAATCGGTATGCTTATCCAGGATATACCATATTCCCGCAAAAAGTATAATAAAAACAATTAAAAGAACAGCTGCCATCCTTGTACACACCCTGGTTACGGGCAGAGATTCTCTTTCATACTTCTTTCCCCCCTTCAGCCACCAGTACCACCCGTATATGCTTATTAGCACATAATAGGTCTGGAGGCCCATATCAGCATAAAATTTGCTTGAAAAGAAGACCCAGATATATACACCCGAAGTAATCAGCCCTACAGGCCACAGCCATATGCTTTGCCTGATTTCCAGCACAACATACAGGATACCTGTAAGAGCACCGAATACTTCGATATAATGAGCCGCAAGCCAGTCCATAATAATCAGAAAGCTACCGACAATCTGAGAAGGTAATTAATCCCTGCCTGCGGAAAATAGTAAGCCCATGTATATTCCTGGCCGTCAATATAGTAATTGCCTCCGTAAGCATTACTCTCATATAATGAGTTAAAGAGGTTATTTATTTGAAGCTGGAGTGCTATCCTTTCAAAGCCTCTTAATGAGAACCTGTAATCAAGCCTTATATTATTAACAAAATACGGATCTATAGTACGGTCTTCATTATTGGTATTGTCGAAATATTGCTTTCCCACAAACTTGCTTATAAAATGCATTTCGAAATTCTCAAAAGGGTAACAGGCGATGTCACTGTTGAGTATGAGTCCCGGAGAATAGGCTATAGAGACATCCCCAAGTTCTTTGGTCATTGGTATTTCCTCTGAGCTTGCAGTATTATAATCAAGATAATGCTCTACAAAATCTTTTATCCTGTTTCGGCTTAATGTTGCATTAATGTTCCATTCAAGGGTCTGCAGGGGTTTAAAGGCTGTTGTCAGTTCCACCCCTGTCCTGTACGATGTTTCAACATTGGTCATAATGGGATATCCCGTATTACTAAGTTCGCCGGTTGGCACCAGCTGGTCATCATAATGCATATAGTAAAGGTTTATGCCCGCCCTGAAGTCTGACCTGTTGAGCTTATATCCTGCCTCCAGATCGTACAGTGTCTCAGGATGAGGCATGGCTGCGGGATCTCCTTTTGCATCCTTGTAATTTGCTCTTGTGGGCTCCCTGTTGGCCACTGATATTGATAGAAAGATATCCTGGTTTGGATCAAGTTCCATGAATAATCCAGCCTTTGGATTAATGAAATCAAAGTACCTGTTAAGCCCTAAATCCAACAGGTCATCATCCTCCCCGTCCATTATATAATGGATATTCCGGTACTGTGCATCAGCAAATGCGCTAAGCCGGTCTGTCATCCTGTAATCAACTTTTGCATATGCATTTATTTCTCCTTTTGAGGCGCTGTTAAAATACCATTGATAGTCTTTCTCTGTCCAACCCGCATTTCTTATCCATATAACCCTGCCAAAATGGTCACCTATGTATTTATTGAAACCTGCTCCCATGCTGATATCCACTTTACCCTTACTGTATTTTATATCAGCTATTCCCCCATAAAAATTATTGAGCATCCACTTCCTGCGTACCAGGTCAACCCTGTCGATCAGGATGGGACCTGCCATCCAGTTTGGAAGGCCGTAATCTGACAACAGTTCATCTTCCCTGTACTGTTCATAAAATCCTGCTCCATATGTGAAATGGTATGCAGCATTAAGCTGGATATGATCGTTAAGAGCCTTCCTGTAAAATAACTGGAAGTGGTATTGATTATAATCATCCTTCTGATCGTCGTAATATCTTTTATCTCCGAAGACATCTGTATATTCTCCTGCGGGATTATAGGTTCGTGCTGTATCAAGCACTTCACGGGGAACGCCCCACCAGCTTATCCCCGTTACCTCCTCACCCAGTAAAACATTTGCTTTAAAAGTGCCTATTCCGGATTTATATAATCCAGTAAAAAACAGGGACCTGTGGTCAGATCCGCTATGGTCAATATAGCCATCTGTTGTCAGCCCTGACAATCTGAGGTCGAATTTAAACCTTTCCTTTATCAGTCCCGTACCCATTTTAACTGTTCCCTTGAATGTATTAAATGAACCTATACTGCTGCTTATTTCTGCATAGGCCTCGTCGGAAGGCATTTCGGTACGAAAATTCACGCTTGCCCCGAAGGCTGCCGCTCCATTTTTCGATGTCCCGACACCACGCTGGACCTGTATATTCGATACTGAAGATGCCAGGTCAGGCATATTAACCCAGAAAACCTGCTGTGATTCAGGGTCATTAATGGGTATTCCGTCAATAGTGATATTAATCCTGCTGGGATCGGTCCCCCTTATCCTGAAGTTGGTATATCCCATCCCCGTACCTGCTTCCGATGTTTCAACCAGCGATGGCATTGAAGAAAGGAGGAAGGGAAGATCCTGTCCTGTATTCAGCTTTTCTATTTCTTCTCTTTCAAGATTACTGTAAGCCACCGGTGTGGTTTCCGTAGCCCTGGTTCCAACAACCATTATTTCATCGGCATGGAAAAGTGCTACCCTCAGTTTAAATTCCAGGTAAACATCACTATCGAGGATTACTTCTTTTTCTGCAGACTCATAACCCAGGTAAGATACTTCAATCGTATACTCACCATTTTTTATTGGTTTAAACCTGAATGTTCCATCAGAACCCGCAGTAGTGCCCAGGTAAGTATCTCTAATAACGACAGCGGCGCCGGCAAGGGGCTGCCCTTTATCATCCGTTACTTTTCCGCTGAGGATATATTTTTGTTCCTGCTGCCCGGGAAAAACACTTATTGCAATAAGAAACAAAAGTGAAAAGTTCAGTAAGAGTTTTTTCATTTTTCTTTTGATTTTATTAAACTTAAATCAAAAGAATGAGGTCTCTTTTCCTACGACGGCATTATCCGTATCAGGTACAGAGGGTATAATCTCAGCCCGTATATTAAGGCACCCCATTTTTTTGATATTACAAAGGTAAGAAGATTAATATGAGTCTGCAAATATGAGGAGGATCATATCATTTGTAAAAAATTCTTACTTTTGCCCTGCAAATTTTATTTGCAGGGAGTAAAACCATGGAATATCTTTTAAAGAAGCTTAACTACAAAGAACAGGAACGAATTTGCATAGTTAACGCAAATAACGGCTTCGTTGAAAAAATAAACAGTCTGAGACCCTCTGTCAGGGTTGACAGGGAGATAGATCCAAAGTTTCTGTATGAGTTTTGTCTTATTTTCACAAAATATGAGTCAGAACTGACAGATACTGTTCCCCGGAGCATTCATAATCTTGCAGAAGACGGAGTGCTGTGGTTTGCATATCCGAAGAAAAGCTCAAGTAAGTATAAATCCGATATAAGCAGGGATAAGGGGTGGGGACTTCTTAACTCCTATGGTTTTGGACCTGTCAGACAGGTATCCATTGACGAGGACTGGACTGCTTTACGCTTCAGGAATGTCAGATTTATTAAAAGAAGCAAGTGATTAGTTAACCTGTTCAGTTCCTGAGCTCAAATAAGAGTCTTACCTCAGGATCAGGTATTATATCATCCGGGGAGTCTGTGGTTTTAATAATGAAAGACTGAACCTCCCGGCTTACCATTATCCTTTCCATCCGAGAACCGCTCTGGTCAATTATTTTCAGATCCAGAGGAAATTCATAGGCAGAGCCTTCCTGACACTGTTCAACCAGCATATTTATTTCCTTTCTCCTGTTGTTATATGTCCAGCTTATTTTAAGTTCGGGATGACCGGACCTGTAAAGCCACTGGTCAAAAAAACCACGCAGGTCACGGCCCGAAACGTCTTCCATTGTTTCTACAAAGTCAGAGGTCAGGGCATTCCGGTTACGGTACCTGGCATAATATGTTTGTATGCCTGTCCAGAAAAGATCATCTCCCAGTTCATTTTTCAGCATATGCAAAACCCACGAACCCTTCTGGTATGAATTTGTGTTGAGCAATTTCATAAAATCAAAAATGGTGGTATCAATTACGGGTGATTGCCTCCTCTTATCTGCGGCGATAACTCTTTGCCTGGCCATGTCCATAACAGCCCTGAGTCGTGTTTCTCCTTCCCTGCTACCCTGGTAAAGAGCTGTCATATATGTGGCAAAGCCTTCGCTTAACCATATATGATGCCAGTCCTTTTCAGTAACTGAATTCCCGAACCACTGGTGAGCAATCTCGTGGGCTATCAGGCGTTCAGCCATACCCTGTCCGCTTACCGAAGACTCGGAATAAAATATACATCCTGCATTTTCCATTCCACCAAATATGGTTTTTGACTGTACATTGGCCAGTTTTTCATATGCATAGGGCCCTATCTTCTCACTGTACCACTTAAATGATTCAGGAGCAACGGAATAATCAGAGAAACCGGCCTTCCTGTCTTCAGGGAAAACATAGGTCCAAATCTTTGTCTCTCCTATTTTCCCTGCCATACGTACAGCAAATTTGGCAACCCCTATTACCATAACCTTTGTTGGTATGCTGATTTCCTCCTTCCAGTGAGTGAGTTTTATTCCTTCAGGCAGGGTGCTTTCTTCATAAAGGTAACCGTTAGAAACAACCTTGTATTTTTCGGGGGCATGTACTATGAAATCGACAAAAGCCTTATCCGAAGGATGATCAACACAGGGGATCCAGTTTCGGGCCCTGTCGGGCCAGTTATCGGAAAAAAAGGTGCGATCACCATGCCTGTTGCTTGATATGATAAGACCATCAGCGGGAATCCCGTAATAACTGATATACAGGTTTGATGTCTCCCCTCCGGTTTTCACCCTCTTAAGGTCAATCTGTAGCCTGTCATCCCTGTGTTCCCAGTCCACGGGTGCATCATCAAGCCTCACTGTCTCAACATTCATCCCTTTACCATCATCATTAAGATCAACAAAATCCAGAATAATTTTATTTGTACTTCCGGTATGATTTATACTTAATCTTGCCTCTCCCCTTATAATATTATAACTGTCAGAAAGGTATATGGTGAATTCATAATGAACAACATCAATACTGCTGTTGACGGGGTATTTATCAGTCCCTGCCAGAGGAAATGATAAAAGGATAAACATTATGACGGTAATAATTCTCATAATTTCAGGTTTTACACTTACTGGCTGCAAAGGTAATTTATTAAACTATCAGATAGTATTAATTCAGAGTAAAATGATGATACATTTCCCCGAGGTAAATATTACTGCAGGTATTTAACAAGTTTTAAAAATTATGGACGCCTACCTAAGCCCGGTGCAGGTATTCTTATGAATCAAGCTCTGGCAAAGCCAGACAAATTAAGCTGTCTTGACGAGCAAATTACATTTATTTAATTAGCTTTGTAGAAAATTATATTAATGAACCACGATTATAACACCCAGCGAAAGAAAATGGCGCTTCCCGAATACGGCAGGAATGTACAAAAAATGGTTGATCATATAAAAACCCTTAAAGACAGGGATGAGCGTTCGCGTGCCGCCAGGTCAGTAATACAGATAATGGGTAACCTGAACCCCAACCTCAGGGATTCAGGTGATGTAAAGCATAAATTGTGGGACCACCTGACAATTATTGCAGATTTTGAACTCGATATCGATGCTCCCTATCCGCCACCGGCAAAGGAAATTCTGCTTGAAAAACCAAGGGAAATAGCCTATAAGAAAGGTGACGTTAAATACATGCACTACGGCAGAATCATGAAAATGATGATAGATGAGGCCTGTAAGATGGAAGAAGGTGAAAAGAAGGATTACCTTATAGTGCTTATAGCTAACCAGATGAAGAAGGCTTCTGCAACATGGAATCGCAGCCAGGTAAATGACGACGTCATTCTGAAAGACCTGCGGGATATGTCAGGTAACAAACTGAACATCCCTGAAAACATGAAACTGCTTGATGTTAAAGACTTACTGGGTCCAAGAAAGAAAAAACCACCGCTTAAACAAAAGAACCAGCACAAGAAAAAATATCAGTCGAGGCGACAATGAGTAAGTTCATAGTTGAAGGAGGCAGAAAACTAAAAGGTAAAATACAGCCACAGGGGGCTAAAAATGAAGCCCTTCAGGTTATCTGCGCCACCTTGCTCACATCTGAGAAAGTTGTTTTAAACAATATCCCTGATATAAGAGATGTAAACAAACTTATTGAACTTATATCCAGCCTGGGATCCCATGTGGAAAAGCTCAAAGAAGGAACTTATTCATTCCAGGCCCGTAGCATTAACCTTGAATACCTCGAATCGCCTCATTACATTGAACAGAGTTCTGCCCTCAGAGGTTCTGTCATGATACTCGGCCCCCTTCTTGCAAGATCAGGTAAAGCCAGCATGCCTAAACCCGGAGGGGATAAAATAGGCCGGCGTAAAGTCGACACACACCTGACAGGATTTCAAAACCTTGGCGCCAGTTTCAACTATGACCCCGGGAAATCAATATATTTCGTTTCGGCAAAAAAACTTACCGGATGTTATATGCACCTTGATGAAGCATCGGTAACGGGTACTGCAAATATTGTCATGGCAGCTGTGCTGGCCAGAGGCCAGACCACCATCTATAACGCAGCATGCGAGCCCTACGTTCAGCAGTTATGCCGCATGCTCGTGTCAATGGGTGCAAAAATCGAAGGAATAGGATCGAACCTTCTTCATATACAGGGAGTCAGTGACCTGGGGGGCTGTGAACATACAATATTACCGGATATGATTGAAACAGGATCATTCATCGGAATGGCTGCAATTACCGGCTCCGAGATCACTATCAACAATGTCTCGTATGAGAATCTGGGAATAATACCCTATTCATTTAAACGCATGGGTATACAGCTCGAAAAAAAAGGAGATGATATCTACATCCCTGCACAGCCCTGCTATGAAATAGAAACTTATATTGACGGGTCAATAATGACTGTCTCAGATGCTATATGGCCCGGACTGACACCTGACCTGCTGAGTGTATTCCTGGTTGTGGCCACACAGGCAAAAGGTTCGGTGCTTATCCACCAAAAAATGTTCGAGAGCAGGCTTTTCTTTGTTGATAAACTCATTGATATGGGCGCCCGGATAATACTGTGTGATCCACACCGGGCCACTGTCATAGGACTTGATAGAAAATTCAGGCTCAGGGCTACTACAATGACCTCCCCTGATATCAGGGCTGGCGTTGCCTTGCTGCTGGCCGCCCTGTCAGCAGAAGGCATCAGTACCATCCATAATATAGAACAAATAGACAGGGGCTACCAGAATATAGACGGAAGATTGAATGCGCTGGGAGCGAAGATCGTGAGGGAAGATTGAGAAGAAATGAGGTATGAGAGATGAACGTTGACCAGATGAGTGATGGGCGGTGAGCCGGGAATCCCGATTGGCTTCTTCGGGCTCACACCGGGAGACCCTGGGTTCGGTTCAACAGTTTAACAGTTCAAGAACTTTCAAACCAATTAATATGTCAAAGAAAGATCCAAGAATCAAAGAACTTTATACACCGAATATTCCAGAACCGAAGGGTCATTATTCCCAGGCGGTACTGTTTAATAATATTATTTTTGTTTCCGGCCAGCTGCCTGTGAATCCATTTACAGGAGAAGCGGTAAAAGGTGATATAGAAGACCAGACCTTGCAGGTTCTGGAAAATATCGAAACAATCCTAAAGGATGCCGGTTCAGACAGGGGAAAAATCCTGAAAACAACAGCCTATATTTCTGATATGGCGAATTGGCCAAGAGTGAACGAGGTTTACAGAAAATTCTTTGGCAAACATAAACCTGCAAGGGCAGTGGTGCCAACAAAGGAATTGCATTACGGGGTACTTATCGAAATTGAAGCTGTTGCAGCAATATGACCGGTCGCAGAGATCTTGCATGCAATGTCTCTACCTGCCAATTTTTGTAAATGTTTCTATCACAGGAGGATTGCTCAGGTGCCTTTTAACAGCACACAGGTCCATGGCATTTACAACAGCACTCCTGTATTTCCCGGGAAAATCTTCAGGCAAAATCACTTCCAGTTCTATTCTGTCAATCATCCTGGTCTCAGGATTGAAATTATGACGCTGTATTATTTTTATTTTACTTGCATCTAACCCTCTCTTTTCGCAGAAATACTTGACATAAATACCTGCACATGTACCAATAGATGCCAGGAAAAGACTGAATGGTTCCGGTGCTGATTCATCACCACCACTACGCCTGGGCTGATCGGTTGCTATTATATGACCGTTCAGCCTTGCATTCACTTTCTTATTCCCCTCAAAAAAAACTTCAAGTTCCATACTGATCTGTTCTTTTCTTTAATTTTATATCAGCAATAACAGTAAACCATTAAATATGTTCTGACCCTGATTAAATACCTGGTAAAAAAATAACTCATAAGGTCATTCAATGCTATCCTGAATTTAGCCAGAGCAGGTAGAGTAACCTATAACAGCAGCAAAAGTATGAATAAAGCCAGGCCTGCTAAAAGTATCAATAAAGAAATGAGCAGTCGCTTTCTGCGATTTTTTCTCATTCTGTCTTCAAAATCCACAATCTCATCCTGCTCATTTCCTGCTTCCAATAGTTCCATGGCTTCTTTTCTGAAGGCATTCAGGCTATATCTGGTTGCTAAAAAGGAGACAGCAAAACTTATTAAAACAACCAAAATAAAAACGATAATATCATCATATGACCTGAACTTAAATTCAGAGTATTTTATGAAGTGATAGTAAAACATACCCATAATAACCAGAACAGGCGTCGATAATGAATTCTCAATCTGGTACACCGGAAAATGCACCGAAAGGAAATCATTAAATTTACCAAGCCTGGATTCAATAGTATCAGCATAATTGTTCAAGCCGGCCAGTAACTTCAGAAGATAGAAGTCATAAATAATCATCCCTGTTGTAATAATAAATAATGCTGAAATTGAAAAACCCATGTTGGAGGATTCAAAATATAATAACGAGAATACCAGTATTCCAATCAGTAACAAAAACTTAATGGATAATCCCGTTATAACAGCCAACCTTACCGATCCTGTAAGCTGACTTTCTCTCTTTCTTACCAGCCCGGAGATCTGTTCCCTTGTCAAAAGAATTTTTGATTTAGTTTCCACATTCTTTTCTTTCCAAATTTTTTTCAAGTTTATCTCTTCCATAACTTAAATAATTTAAACAGTTAACTTTATATATAATTCATGCAGCTTTTTCTTTATCCTGTATATCTTAACACTTACATTTTTTGGAGAAAGGCCAGTAATCTCTGCAATTTCCCGGTAAGAATATTCATCAAGGTAAAGAAGGATTATTGCTTTTTCAAGCTTAGCAAGTTGTCCGATTTCCTTATAGAGAATTCTGATATCTTCGTCAAGGTCATTCGATTCAGAGTTGTCTTCTATTTTTGCCTGACTCTTATCCTCAGGAAAATCAGGTCTTTTTTTCGTCTTGTATGTTATTGCTGTATTAAGTGCAATCCTGTACAACCAGGTAGTAAACGAAGATTTCTCATTGAAACCTCTGTAAAATTTAAGAACCCTGTAAACAATTTCCTGAAACAGGTCTTCCCTGTCGGCCCTTTCACTGAAAAAGGCAAAGCATATCCTGTTTATGATGTCCTGGTTTGAATAAATCTTATCTGCAATTTCATCCATGATCTTTGGCACACATTTTTATATATTAGACTCGTACAAAATTAAATAACTACAATTAATTCATAGATTGGCAACACTTCATGACATTTTGTCCCCACAAGTCATATGGCAGGTTATTTGCTGTTCCCACTTATGATTAACTGAAAAATGAAAACATATGGTCAAGAAGAACAGCGGTAAAAAGGAAGAAAAGGACAGGCAATCTGAGGCCCAACAGACTGTTAAAGAAGATAATAAAGCACGGCCTGATATAAGACAGGCAGAAGAGGAGCCTGTTGGGGAAAGGGAAAAGGAATCAAATGAAAGAGAAAGCAGCCAGGAGGCTGCAGAGCTTGAAAAAGAAGAGGTAGCTGACAAGAGTGAAAAAAGCGGGGAAAATCTTGAGGCAAAACTGGCAGAATTGCAGGATAAATATCTGCGCCTGTCTGCTGAATTTGATAATTACCGCAAAAGAACATTAAGAGAGAGAATAGAACTTACAAAATCAGCGGGTGAAAGCATCCTGGTTAAGCTCCTGCCTGTAATGGATGATTTTGACAGGGCTATGAGCCTGATGGAAAATGTATCAGACTGTAAGGCAATGAAGGAAGGGATAAACCTCATTTACGGCAAGATGAAGGATTTCCTCAAACAGAATGGTGTAAAGGAAATAGAAGCTATGGATAAAGATTTTGATACCGATTTGCACGAGGCAGTAACTAAGATTCCAGCCTCTGAAAAGAAGAAAAAAGGAAAGATTGTAGATGTGATTCAAAAAGGCTATTATTTGAATGATAAGATCATACGTTACTCTAAAGTAGTAGTGGGAGAATAATAACAGAGAGGATGAGTAAAAGAGATTATTACGAAGTACTGGGTGTATCCAGGAATGCAACAAAAGAAGAGATAAAGAAAGCTTACCGGCAGAAAGCTCTGAAATATCATCCCGATAAAAATCCGGGTAATAAGGAAGCGGAGAATAAATTCAAGGAGGCAGCCGAGGCATACGAAGTTTTACGTGATGATGATAAGAGGGCACGTTATGACAGGTATGGTCATGCCGGCCTTGGCGGTCAAAACGGTTTTGGCAGTGGTGGCATGACCATGGAAGATATATTTTCTTCCTTCGGTGATATCTTCGGTGACGCTTTCGGGGACTTCGGTGGCTTTGGTGGCTTTGGTGGCGGCGGAAGAAGACGACAGAGAGTGAACAGGGGTTCAAACCTCAGGCTTAAGGTAAAACTGAACCTGAAAGAAATAGCTAATGGTACCGAGAAAAAAATAAAGGTGAACAAATATGTTAGCTGTTCTGACTGTGGAGGCTCAGGTGCTGCCGACAGTAACAGTTACGCCACCTGCGATACATGCCGGGGTTCAGGGCACGTAACCAGGGTAACCAATACATTGCTGGGGCAGATGCAGAGTACTTCAAGCTGCCCGACCTGCGGAGGGGAAGGTAAGATCATTATAAAAAAGTGCAGTAAATGCTTTGGTGAAGGAATAATCAAAGACCAGGAAATAATCAAGATCAATATTCCAGCAGGTGTGGGCAAAGGGATGCAGATGACTGTCAGTGGCAAAGGAAATGCAGCAAGACGCGGAGGAGTGCCCGGGGATCTGCTTGTTATGATTGACGAGGAAGAACACCCCGATCTTTACAGGGAAGGCAAAGACCTTATTTATAACCTCTATATAAGTGTACCCGAGGCAATACTGGGTACCAATGTTGAAATACCAACTGTTGAAAGCAAGGTTAAAATTAAGATAGAACAGGGTACCCAGCCGGGTAAGATATTAAGGCTCAGGGGTAAAGGCCTCCCTGAAGTAAACGGATATGGTAAAGGGGATCTTCTTGTCAATGTCAATGTATGGATACCTAAAAAGATAAGCGCCGAAGAACAGAAAATAATTGAGAAAATGAGCAACTCAGAATCGTTTACCCCGCAACCGGGAAAAGATAGCAGGGGATTCTTCGAACGTATGAAATCATACTTTGAATAACAATTGTTTTATATATTTACACACTCAATATTTAACGCGTTAAAATAAAACAAATGTCACTTCTGCAGGCTGAAAATGTAATTAAACAGTACAGAAACCACCTGGCACTGGATAATCTGAGTATGATAGTGCCAAGTCAGTCCATTTACGGACTCCTGGGACCCAACGGAGCAGGAAAGACCACCCTGCTCAGGATAATCAACCAGATTACTGCTCCCGACAGCGGAACGGTATTGCTTGACGGTCACAAGATTACAAGGAATGACCTCGCTAATATAGGATATCTTCCGGAAGAAAGAGGCCTCTATAAAAAGATGAAAGTAGGAGAACAGGCTCTCTACCTGGCCCGCCTGAAGGGACTGAGTAAGAGTGAAGCAATGGTCAAACTCAAAGACTGGTTTACCAGACTCGAAATAATTGCCTGGTGGGACAAAAAAGTGGAGGAACTATCTAAGGGAATGCAGCAGAAGGTTCAGTTTGTCACCACGGTTCTTCATGAACCCAGGCTGCTAATCTTTGATGAGCCCTTCAGTGGTTTCGACCCTATTAATGCAAGTATTCTGAAGGATGAAATACTTAAACTCCGGGAAAAGGGAGCTACTGTTATCTTCTCTACACATAATATGGGCTCTGTAGAAGAAATGTGCGATAATATTACCCTGATTGACAGGTCAAAGTCGATACTCGAGGGCAGTGTTTCAAAAATACGGGAAGAATGGGCTGCAAATGAATACGATGTGGTATTCAGGGGCGAAGCCAACATATTGGGAAACAGCCATTACGAAGTTCTTAAAAGTGAAAGTAATAATGGCAGAACCACTGTAAGGCTTAAAACACCAGGTGATATTGATATTAACAATATTATCAGGGATATGACCGATAAGGGAAGGGTGCTGTCTTTTAATCCTACCCTTCCTTCAATGAACGAAATATTCATACGTGTAGTTGAAGCTAATAAAAACAACTGACCCAAACATTCAAAATCATGGGAAACATATCAACCATAATAACAAGAGAATACACCTCAAGGGTTAAGAAGAAATCATTCATATTAATGACTGTCCTTACCCCCCTGATTTTTGTTGCTCTTTTTCTGGTACCTGTATTGATAATGGGCAACCAGGATAAAGAATTTAAAAAAATAGCAGTTATAGAAGACGGCAGTGACCTCTTCAAAGGAGTGCTAAAGGACAGGGACGATGTTGATTTTGAATACATTGACAATGCAGATATTAATCAGCTGAAAGGAACATTCGAAGAAGCAGGTTACTACGGTATACTATATATATCACCCGTGGTGACAAATGTACCTCAGGCTGTACAGCTGATATCAAAGAAACAACCACCCATGGACCTGCTCCAGTACATCGAAAGAATGCTCGAACAGGATATTGAAAATAAGAAACTGCTTGCCTACAATATAGAGAATCTGGATGAAATCCTGAAAAGTGTCCAGACTAACGTTGCGGTGCAGACAATCAGGATCGATGATGCCGGGGAAACTAAAGAAACAAGCACGGGAATATCCATGGTGCTGGCTTATATAGGAGCATTCTTAATGTACATGGTAGTAATCATGTTCGGAGTACAGGTTATGAGAGGTGTCTTTGAAGAGAAGAACAACCGTATCGTTGAAGTAATAATATCATCGGTTAAACCTGTCGAGCTCATGATGGGAAAAATCATCGGGATAGCGCTGGTAGGACTTACCCAGTTCTCGATATGGATCATCCTGTCATTTGGTATACTTACAGTTATACAGTCAAAAGTCCTTCCGGATAATCCGAAGGCAATGAGCGAACAGATTTCCCAGAGTGTAATGAACCAGGCACGGGCAGGCATGGATAATGAAGCTTTCATGCAGTCCGCGGACCTTTCAGCACAGGAACAGGAATTTGCAAAGATCTTCAATAACCTGATGAATGTAAACTGGCCGTTTATCCTCACTTCGTTTTTCTTCTATTTCATATTCGGCTACCTGCTTTATGCTTCTGTTTTTGCCGCCATAGGCTCAGCCGTGGATACAGATACTGATACGCAGCAATTCATGTTCCCAATAATGCTACCCATAATTCTTGCACTTTTTGTGGCTATTGGGACCATGGAAAATCCGGAGAGTTCACTGTCCTTCTGGTTTTCAATGATACCCTTCACCTCTCCCATAGTGATGATGGCACGCTTGCCCTTTGAGGTTCCGGTCTGGGAGGTGGTAGTCTCAATAGCAGTCCTTATAGCAACATTTGTAGCTTTTGTATACCTGGCCGCAAGAATATACAGGATTGGAATACTAATGTACGGTAAGAAAGTTACATATAAGGAAATGTGGAAATGGATAAGATATAAAGGGTGAGGCGAGATTAAACGATTCAATAATTCAACAACACCTTAAAAAACCCTGAACCTCCAAACTTCTAAACTATAATGGCCAAGGTACTGGTAATAGACGATGAAAAAGCAATAAGGAATACCCTGAAAGAGGTACTTGAGTACGAGAAGCATGAAGTTGACCTTGCCGAAAACGGGATCAGCGGTCTGGAGCTTTTCGGAGAGAACGACTATGATGTTATCCTGTGCGACATCAAGATGGACAAAATGGATGGAATAGAAGTTCTTGAGAAAATCCAGGATGTATCTGATGACATCCCGGTGATAATGATATCAGGGCATGGAAATATTGATACAGCCGTTGAAGCAATTAAAAAAGGAGCTTTTGACTTCCTGGAAAAACCACTTGACCTGAACAGGCTTTTAATTACCATGAGAAATGCCATGGACAAATCAACGCTGATAACACAGACCAGGACTCTGAAGAAACAGGTAAGCAAAAGGTTTGAGATTGTAGGCGAATCAGAAAAAATAGTCAGGGTAAAAGAAATGATCGACAGGATAGCCCCCACAGAGGCCAGGGTTCTGATAACAGGGGCCAGCGGAACGGGGAAGGAACTTGTGGCTCACCAGATACATGAAAAAAGCAGCAGGTCCAAAGGTCCATTCGTTGAGGTGAACTGCGCTGCCATACCTTCAGAGCTTATCGAAAGTGAACTTTTCGGACATGAGAAAGGTTCTTTTACCTCTGCCCATAAACAGAGGATAGGGAAATTTGAACAGGCAAACGGGGGAACTATCTTTCTCGATGAAATTGGAGATATGAGCCTCACTGCACAGGCAAAAGTCCTGAGAGCACTGCAGGAAAACAAGATATCCCGTGTTGGCTCAGATAAAGACATTAAGGTTGATGTCAGGGTCATTGCCGCAACAAATAAAAATATAAGTGAGGAAATCGATAAAAACAACTTCAGGGAGGATCTGTACCATCGCCTGAGTGTTATATTAATAGATGTCCCGAAACTAAATGAAAGGATTGACGACATACCCCTTCTGACTGAACATTTTAACCATCTTATCTGTCATGAATACGGAATAAGTCTCAGGACTATTGAAGATTCTGCCATCAGGGAGTTAAAAAAGATAGAATGGACCGGCAATATCAGGGAATTCCGAAATGTGCTTGAACGCCTGATAATACTTTGCCCCGAAAAAATTACAGGCAGGGATGTGGTTGCTTATGCACATCCCATCTCCGGTAATAAATAATACCACCGGATTATCTGCTTAACTTTTTTTAACAGCCATGCTTCATTAATAAGTGGGTATTTGGATAGCTTTGTAATTCACTTTTTTACACTTATAATGACATGAAAAGATATTTTACCATATTCCTTTTACTGGCAGTAAGTTATGTCTCCCTTGCACAGGATATTAAAGGTGCCGGCGTGAAGGAGGAAAATACTAAAAACACAAGTCTCCGCCACGAGGCCCTGAACATATTTTTAGACTGCCGGTGGTGCGACAGGAATTATATCAAGCAGACAATCCCCTTTGTTAATTATGTTAATAATAAGGATGAAGCCGACGTACATATCCTTGTGCGAAGAAGAGTTACAGGAGGCGGAGGAGGTGAATATATTATCGACTTTATCGGACAGGGTGAATTCCTGGATATTCAGGAAGAAATGATTTTCTTCTCACCCATTGACCAGACTGCAGATGAGACCAGGAAGGCCAGGGCAAATGTCTTAGCCATGGGGCTCATGAAATATGTGGCCCGTACTCCGATGAGTAAAAATATAAGAATCAGCTATGAAGATGATGGTACGGGTAGTGATGGTAACAGAGGAATTCAAAGCTCTTTTCAGGATGATCCATGGAAGAGCTGGATATTCAGGCTCAGTGGTTCAGGGGAGTTTCAAAAAGATGAAAACTATGAAACATCAAGGGCCAGCTCCTCACTGTCTGCTGACAGGGTAACTCCGGATCTTAAAATGGAATTTGACCTGAGGTATTCAAACAGGCAGACCTATTATACAAGCACCAGAAGCAAATCATACCGGGAAAACTGGAGCATACAATCTCTACTGGTGAAAAGCCTGGGGTATAAGTGGTCGGCCGGAGGACGTGTATCAATAGAAAGTGACACTTATAACAATTATAAGCTTGCAACAAACGTGGGGCCGGCTATTGAATATAACCTCTTCCCGTATGAAGAGTCGTTTAAAAGACAGTTCAGGATACAGTACGGACTTAATGCCAAATACAATAATTACAACGATACAACTACCTACTTTAAAACAAGTGAATTCCTGCTGAGTCATTATCTCAGCACTTCTCTTGGCTTTAACCAGCCCTGGGGTTCCGGGTGGGCATCAATGACATGGTCAAACTACCTCCATGATTTTTCCGAAAATAATCTCGGGCTGAGGGCCAGTATTTATTACAGGATATATAAAGGCCTGTCTGTTAATGTCCAGAGCAGGGCAAACCTGATACACGATCAGCGCAACCTGGTCAAGGGTGATGCCACCGAACAGGAAGTCCTTACACGACAGAGGGTACTCAAAACAAGTTATTCCTACTCATTTGAACTGGGACTTACTTATTCTTTCGGTTCAATATACAATAATGTTGTAAACCCGAGGTTCGGTAACTGAGGATACATATTGCGCTGAGTTACTTTGATTTATGCAGATTATACAGATAAAGGAGATTTTGTACTGGCTTAAGAATGACCGGGCCGCTTTTTTTGACTAAATTTGTGGATGAGAAATAATTAAGCCAATGGATCGTATTGAATCTGACAAGCTTGGGGAAGTAAGAATACCTGAAGCAGCCCTTTACGGCATTAACTCAATAAGGGCAGTGGAAAATTTCCCGGGAGATATACCTTTCCAGAAGGAATGGTACAGGGCAACCGGATTGGTAAAACAGGCCTGCTATCGCGTGTACAGGCATTTTTCCGAAGCCGTACAAAAGAAATATGACGGGGATTCTCCACTTAAAATTATTCCACCGGAAATTATCGATGCACTCGAAAATGCTGCGGTCGAAGTATCTGACGGACTGTATTTCAGTCATTTTATCGTACCAGCCATCCAGGGTGGTGCCGGCACAAGCATAAATATGAATATAAATGAGATAATCACAAATGCAGCACTTATAAACAGCGGGAACAATGCAGGTGATTATAAGTTTATAGATCCTATCGAGCATGCCAATGTTTACCAGTCTACAAATGACGTCATTCCCACGGCCCTTACCATTGCTTCTATGAAGCTTCTTGAAGAACTCGAGGAAGCAATAAATTCACTCAGGAAAAATATAGAAACACTGGAAACAAGATACCGGGAACACCTGCGTCCCGCCTATACACAGATGCAGGAAGCCGTTCCTTCATCTTTCGGCAGGCTGTTCAGCGCATATAATGATGCCTTATCACGCGACTGGTGGAGGGTTTCAAAATGCAAGGAAAGAATTAAGGTTGTAAATCTCGGTGGGGGAGCAACAGGAACCGGACTTGCAACACCACGGTTCTTTATAATAGAAGTAGTACCGGAACTTAGACATCTTACTTCACTACCACTTACCCGAAGCGAAAATCTAAATGATGCAACATCAAACCTTGACAGGTGGGTTGAAATACACGCCACTCTTAAATCCCATGCCGTAAACCTTGAAAAAATAGCATCGGATATAAGGCTTATGGCATCTGACATAAGCAGGTCAGGCCTTATAAGTATACCGGAGCGACAGAAGGGCAGCTCTGTAATGCCAGGGAAGATTAACCCGGTGATACCCGAATTTGTAATAAGTACTGCTCATAAGATCTATTCCAATGATATGCTTCTGGCTAACCTGTGCGGGCAGGGCTGCCTCGATCTTAACGCATACCTGCCAGTCATAGGTCATAGTATTATTGAAAGCCTCAAAATGCTAATAAATGCAAATAAGAGCCTGTCGATGAACCTTATTTATGATCTTAAGGTTAACAGGAAGGCAGCCTACGAGATCCTGGTTAAGAGCCCGGTCATAAGTACCGCCTTAATTCCTTATATAGGTTATAATAAGGCTACTGAGATTGCACTGTACATGAAAGAAAAAAATACTGATATTTTTAAGGCGTGTGAACAGACAGGATACTTCGAAAGTAAAAAACTGGATGATATACTTAAACCTGCCAACCTGCTCAAAATGGGATTTTCCCTTGACGATATAAGCAGCCATAATTACTAATAATTTGCGTCTACTATGAATAAAGGCAGGGAAAGCACACCCCATATTGGTATTTTCGGAAGGAGGAATAACGGCAAGAGCAGCCTTATAAATGCACTGGCCGGGCAGGAAATAGCTATTGTCTCTGAACAGGCCGGTACCACCACCGACCCGGTAAAAAAATCATTTGAAATAAGCGGTTTCGGCCCGGTGATACTTATTGATACTGCAGGTATAGACGATATTGGAGAGCTGGGATCCAAACGTGTGGAAAGATCACTTAAAGTACTGGAAATAATCGACCTCGGAATACTTTTGCTTAACAATAATTTGTGGGATGAGTATGAAGAAATGATTATAAACAGCTTCAGGAATACAGATACCCCCTATATTATTGTCCAAACCAAATCAGATATTGAAGCACCCTCGGCAGGCTTTATAGAAAAGGTAAAAAATATAACGGGTAAAGAGCTGATAAGTTTTTCTGCAGTGACAAAAGATAATTACGAAAAGCTTATTAAGCTGATAAAGTACACTATACCAGAACATGCACTTAAAGCACCAACTTTACTGGGTGATCTTCTTAAGCAAGGTGATATGGTGCTCCTGATAACTCCAATTGACGCTGAAGCCCCGGAAGGCAGGCTTATCCTTCCCCAGGTTCAGACTATCAGGGATATTATCGATAATGATGCCATTGCAATAGTCTTAAAGGAGAGGGAAATAGACACCTTCCTGAAAAGATCTGCTGTTAAACCTGCACTTGCGGTAACTGACTCACAAATATTTGTTAAGGCTGATGCTTCAGTACCACAGGATATACCCCTTACCAGTTTCAGCATAGTCCTTGCAAGGCTGAAAGGTGATTTTGGCAGTTACCTGAGGGGCACACCAAAAATTTCAGACCTCAAAGACGGGGACCGTGTATTGCTCCTTGAGTCATGCACTCATCATGTGTCATGTGATGATATTGGCAGAATTAAAATACCCAGGTGGCTAAGTGCTTTCACAGGAAAAAAACTGCATTTTGATGTTGTGGCAGGACTTGACGCATCCAAAAGACCGGTGACAGATTATTCACTGGTCATACAATGCGGAGGATGCATGATAACGCGTAAACAACTGCATAACAGGCTCAGGCCGGCAATAGAAGCAGGCATACCCGTGACCAACTACGGGATGACCATAGCATGGGTGCAGGGTATATACAGGAGGGCCATTGCCCCCTTTACCGGACCTGACCTCGGCTGGGAAGAATATTTATAGTATTAATCAGAACCTGAAGTAGATAAAGGGCTGTATATCTGCGGATTGCACATTATAAAGAACCAGGGCCACGAGGTATACAAGAATAATCTTTGCAATAAGCGGAAGCCTGATAAAAAGTCCCCTGTATGATTCTTTCACTTTTACCGGCATAAAATGAAGAATATAAGCACAGACAATTATTATTATCACCTGGCTGTAGGCAGTAAAAACGTTGATCAGGCTACCCGGGCTGAAAGCTGTGAATATTTGCCTGAGCATTATTAAAACACCCTTCATATCAGGAGCCCTGAAAAATATCCAGCAGAAGCTTACAAAATTAAAAGTGATAAAAACAGATATAAACCTTTTTATTCTGCCCGGTCCTCTTCTGCGGGGGAAGATATTCATCCATAACTTATTCACCACCATGCCCAGTCCATGCAGGCCACCCCATAAGACAAACCTCCATGCAGCCCCGTGCCATAAGCCTCCCAGCAACATGGTTACCATCAAATTCACCAGGGTCCTGAAACGGCCCTCCCTGTTACCGCCAAGGGAGATATATAAATAATCCCTGAGCCATCGCGAAAGTGATATGTGCCATCTTCGCCAGAAATCAGTTAAATTATATGCCTTGTAAGGTGAATTAAAGTTGACCGGTAACCTGTATCCGAGCATTAATGCTATACCGATGGCAATGTCAGTATATCCGGAAAAGTCACAATAAATCTGCAGGCCGTAACCATAAACAGCCATAAGGTTCTCCAGCCCTGAATACATTAAAGGCGTATCGAATACCCTGTCAACAAAATTCACAGAAATGAAATCAGATACTACCACCTTTTTTATCAGACCCCCCACTATAAGGAAGAGGGCATGACCCCACTCCCTTTCTGACAGGTTGAAGGGTGCATAAAGCTGCGGGACAAATTCAGATGCCCTGACTATGGGTCCGGCAACCAGCTGAGGGAAGAAAGAAACATAAAAACCGAAATCAAGTATATTCCTCACAGGCTCAGTTTTTCCCCTGTATACATCCAGGGTATAGCTTATGGTCTGGAAGGTAAAGAAAGATATTCCAACGGGAAGCAAAATTACGTCAATATTGAAACCCGTCCCAAGGTAGAAATTGGAAAGAGCAGCAAACCAGTCAATTACAGGCAGGTCAGTATTAAAGATATTATTAAAGATACCCGTAAAGAAACCGGTATATTTAAAATATGAAAGCATGCCCAGGTTAACCAGCAAGCTTAAAAAAACGAAAAGTCTCTTCACTGTTTTTCTTCTTGCCCTGTATATCATAAGTCCCGCGAAATAATCTGTCAGCGTGGATATTATCAGCAGGAAGAAGAAAACCCCTCCCGACTTGTAATAGAAAAACAGGCTGAACAGGAAGAGATAGGTGTTTCTGAGCAAGGGTTTAGTAAATAAGAGGCTGTAAAACATCAGGGCTATGAACAGGAAGATCCAGAATGAGGCTCTTGAGAACAGCAGGGGTTTGCCCTGGTCGTATGAAATCATGTCAAGAAACATCCGTCCGGCAGCAGCCCGGAGATTTTTTTCATCGTCTGATTTTTCAGCTGTGGTATCAGCATATAGAGACGGGGAAATCATTACCCTTTGGGCAATTTCCTTTTTTTGCGGTGTTTCAACCGTAATAATATCCCTGAGAATTAAATCGGCCAGGGCATCACCACCTGCATATGTAAGATGAGTGAAATCATCGGATGCCAGAGCCGGAACTTTCCGGCTCCATTTTATTATTGAGTTTTCACCACCCATGGCCTGCCATGAATCCCAGAATAATACCCCTGCCCTTTCAGCCGCTTTTTTTTGTGCATCCCTTATCCGGGGAATATTTTCATATGATTGAAACTCTCCGTCAACCTTATGGGCCATATCGGTAAGTCCGACAAGTATAACAACTGTTCCCGGGCACAACTCCTTTAACCTGAGCAACTGCCGGTATATGCCTTCTTCATAATACTTATAGCTCGATCTCACATTCAAAACCACATTAAGACCGTAATGCATTACCAGGATATCCGGTTTTATCATTCCATAAAGGCTTGCAAGATTATCCTCTGAAACCATTGTATATTCAAAGCCAGCACTTCCTCTTCTTGGTATATTATCAACCACTGCACCCTGTTTACCCTCAATACTGAATCCGTAAAAGTCAGGACTGGACTTACTTTCAAAAACGACCCTTATGTAAGAAGATGATCCCAGGGGAACTGAATATTCACTTTCGCTGTCCGAGGGTATCAGGGTATCCCTGCTGATTAAATACTCACCTGTATAGACTTCAATCTTCATGGTATCTTTCAGGTTGCCATAGAACAGCCTGAACAAATCATATTTAGCTGATAAGCTATCTGAGAATATCGAAGGTTCAACACTGAACCATGCTATTTCAGGTGTTTCTCCCCTCCTGCCCGGTTTAGTAAACCTGCTGATACTCATCATTGGTCCCAGTTTCTGATGGCTTATCAGTCCGTCCCGGTAATCAAGATAATCATAGTCATCCCAGTTACCTGACGACCTGACATGGGATGTTCTTGTGTAGGACACAAGCGGGCTTATACTCAGCAAGCCCGGTCCGCTCCCCGGATTTATCTTCCTTAATTCTTCACGCAAGCGGCAGGTAATCCTGTCTCCTTCAAGCTGAGAATCACCATAATACATCAATCTCAGCTGCCCGGTATCATTACTTACCAAACTGTTTAATGAATGCGTTAGCTGCTGGTAATCAGAGAAATCATAAAGATAGCTTTCAGCAGTTTTTAAACCCGGGGTGAGAGTATCTGCAGCAGCAGAGCTGCCGGTTAATGTATCGATAGGTGAAATTGTATTCAGGCTTTCTTCCCCCGGCTTATCACTGCTCATATAAGCCAAATTGATATCCGGCCACCTGACAGACATGCCGGGTGCTATTTTAAGCGGGCCCCTGAGAAAAAATGCCGGCCCGTAAAGGAGAAGCATTAAGACCAGGAAAATAAGAAAGGTCTTGTATGGACGCATAGCCTGGGTATTATGAGCTCATAAAAGATCTGTTAGCTTTTCTTCTTAATTTTCAGTTTTTGCCCTGCATGAATTTTCCCCGACTGGCTCAGTCCATTAAGGTTGAGGATATCGGTGGCACTGACTCCCGAATATTTTTTTGCTATATCCCAGACCGTGTCCCCATATCTCACCGTATGATAAACATAATCATTATCAGCAGTTTCCTCATCAGTAATTTTTTGAACAATGACAGGTTTTCCAATCCTTGCCTGCTTTTCGGCAAAGCTTAGACCATCAACGACAGAATAATATTCTTTTTCAGAAGGGTTCACATATACTGCAAGTTTCTGGTTAATACGAATAAGATTACGGTAAATATTATTCCAGTATCTCAGGTCAGATACTCCTACATTATACCAGCTTGCAATATAACCAAGGTTATCACCTTCCTTAACGGTATATGTCAGTTTTGTCTTACCATTAATGCTGGGTGGTATATATGTTGATTGTGTAGGGCTGGCATTTTTTAGTTCCGGCTTAAAATAATGATCGGCCCGGTATGCTGCTACAGAATCCTGGAGAGAGATAAAGTCGCCCATGTATTTTATAGGCAGGTTTATTGCCATAGCCTTACTTCTGCCTGGCACTATCAGTGTCCTGTACTGTGGGTTGAGCGCCTTTAACTCTGCCAGGGGAATGTTCATTACTTCTGACATTTGTTCCAGGTGTATATCCCTGGTAACCATTATTGTATCTGTTGCAAGTGAAAAATTTACCTTCCGGGGTATAATATTATGTTCCCTGTAATAATGCATTGCATAGGTAGCGGCAATATAACCGGGCAGGTAGCCTCTTGTCTCTCTTGGAAGCCTGTAATAAATCTCCCAGTAATCTTTTTTGTTACCTGATCTTCTTATTGCCTTATTCACATTTCCCGGGCCACAGTTGTAAGCAGCAATTACCAGGCCCCAGTCATTGTAAATATTATATAGGTCTTTGATATATCTGGCTGCTGCATGAGTTGATTTTATGGGATCCCTTCTTTCATCCACCACTGAATTAATTGTCAGACCGTAGGCTCTGCCTGTGCTGTACATGAATTGCCATAAGCCGGTTGCACCGACCCTTGAGACAGCATTGGGATTAAGAGCAGATTCTATGACAGCCATATACTTTAATTCGGCCGGCAGGCCATAAGAATCAAAAATATCCTCTATCATGGGAAAATAGTATTCCCTCATCCCAAGCATAATTTCAAAATTACTTCTCTTCTTCCCCGTGTAAACATGAATATGATTTTTCACAACACTGTTATAGGGAAGGTTCACCACCGAATGAATATTATGCAGGCGTTCCCTGTAGACAGAATCCGGAAATTCAACTACAGGCAGAGCGTCTTCTGCAAAGTTGTCTTCTCCGGGGACCATTCTTTCAAGAAACCATATATGGGTCAGGCTATCGAGTTTTCTTTCAATAAATTCACTGTCTGATCCGGTAATTATTGTATCATTCACTGCCGAGACCGGGACATTAACAAATATTATTCCTGCTATTAAAATCACTATTCTTCGCATGGCTTTATCATTAAAATGTTACTTTTATCCCCAGGCCCATTGTCGGGCCATAAACTGTACCGATAGGTACAGGATCAACACTGAGGCTCAATTCAGGGCTGATATCATAGTCTGCCATAAGAGCATCAACATTTGCATCCAGTATTGATAAAATATACCAGAAACCGACACCAATATAAGATAAATCACGGTATCTCCTGTAATACGATATAGCATTAAGCATCTGGTCTTTTACCCAGCTGTGAGTCTGAGGGTTATAGTTATCAGCCCCCAGTGCGGGATCTATTTCCCCGGAATCAAACGAAGGAGTATATTTCTCATAACTCCTGGTTTCAGGAACGTTATCCGTTATGTCCTGGTAGGCACCGAGATAACCGTCAAAATTTTGTGAATTTCGTATTATGCTGTATCCCAGGGCACCAAAACCCGCATATACGAGAGGTATTTTCCAGTATTTCCTGTTATACACCTGACCCAGTCCGGGTAAGGCAGCTGCCATCATAGTGGCTTTCACGGGTGATATTTCTCTCCGGGAAAAAGTAAGCTGCTCTGTCTGTTCCCGGTCCAGGGATGTTGTATCTCTTTCTTCTATAATGACCTGGGCACAGGCATTTATTGCCAGTATAATGAGTAATATGCTCAGTTTAACTATTTTCAATATCAATACCTTTTGTTGTCACTCTTATTTAAACCGGGGCATGGATTAACTCACGCTTATGACAATAAGGCAAAGATATATATTTTAGGAGTTAAGTTTATCCAATACCTCTAAAATCCTCTCCATTTGTTCGGTATTATCAAATTGTATAACAATCTTACCTTTCCCCTTTTCATTTATTCTGAACTGGACATCAGACTTGAATATTTCGGAAAGGTGCCCGGACAGGTCCTGGAAATCATTGTTAAGTTGTTTTTTCTTCTGGTTTTTTTCAGGGTCTTTCAACTTTGTCATCTGGAGCTTACGAACCAGTTCTTCAGTTTTACGAACCGAAAGGCCATCATCGATTATCCTGTAGTATACTTTTATTTGCTGCTTGGCATCTTCAATATTAACCAGGGTGCGTGCATGGCCCATTGTAAGCTGTTTATTTTTTATCCCCAGTTGTATTTCTGCGGGCAGTTTAAGCAATCGAAGGTAGTTGGTAACCGTTGATCTTTGTTTTCCCACTCTTTCGCTCAGTTTTTCCTGTGTAAGCTTACATTCCTCTATAAGTCTCTGATAACTTATGGCTATTTCAATTGCATCGAGATCTTCTCTCTGAATATTTTCAACCAGGGCCAGTTCCAGCATTGCCTGGTCATCAGCGGTACGAATATAGGCAGGCACTCTTTTGAGTCCTGCCAGGCGTGCTGCTTTTAATCGTCGTTCACCGGCAATAAGCTGGTATTTGTTATCTCCCTTTTCCCTGACCGTAAGAGGCTGTACAATTCCCAGTTTACGGATTGAAGAAGCCAGCTCTTCAAGTAACTGTTCATCAAACCTTGTTCGTGGCTGAAAAGGGTTGAGCCCAATATCATCAATATTGATTTCGAGGTTCGCTTCAACTTTCTCCTCCAGTTTCTCCCTCTCAGCATCGTCTATTAATGCACCAAGTCCTCTTCCCAATGCTTGTTTCTTTACCATAACACTATCTGTATTAATATCATCTGCTAGATATCAGTATTTCTCCCTGTACCGTTTTCACCCTTGTCGATTAATTCCTGGGCAAGGTTAAGGTAATTGACCGCACCCCTTGATTCAGCATCATATAAAATAGCTGGCTGTCCATAGCTGGGAGCCTCACTGAGTTTCACATTACGTTGTATTATTGTGTCAAAGACCATTTGCTGGAAATGCTTTCTTACCTCTTCGACAACCTGGTTTGAGAGCCTCAGCCTTGAATCATACATTGTAAGCAGGAATCCTTCGATTACAAGTTCCCTGTTAAGGTTTTTCTGTATTATTTTAATGGTATTAAGCAATTTGCCAAGCCCTTCAAGTGCAAAATATTCACACTGAACAGGCACGATAACTGAATCGGAGGCCGTCAGTGCATTCACCGTAAGCAATCCCAGTGAGGGTGAACAATCAACGAGCATATAATCATACCTGTCAGGTATGGCTTTCAAAACATTCTTCAGAATACTCTCTCTCTTTTCAGTATTCAGCATCTCTATTTCTGCGCCAACAAGGTCAATATTTGAAGGAATAATTTCAAGATTATCAATTTCGGTAGCTGTAATTGCACTTTCCGGGTGCGCATCATTGATGATACAGTCATAAATTGTTGTTTCAATCTTACGGTTATCAATTCCAAATCCTGAAGTGGCATTAGCCTGAGGATCAAAATCTACCACCAGTACTTTCCTGTCAAGTGCTGCCAGGCTGGCAGCAAGATTTATAGCCGTTGTTGTTTTACCTACTCCACCCTTCTGGTTTGTCAATGAAATAATCCTCGCCATCTGCTTTTTTTATTTAATTTAATTATGTCTTTTTGGGAGTCTCAAAAATAATATTTCTGATTCCCGTAAATCCTTGATCAACGATGTAATTGTAAACATTTCGGTTACGGTTTTCAACACTTTATTAACATGTTTTTGTGGTTAAATCAGGTTAACATTTTCGAATAGATATTTTTTTAGCATCTTTACAGCTCCCCAATCTAATTATTATGGGCAGAGCAAAGATAAAAAGGGAATGGCATATAATAGTCAATCCGAATGCAGGGAAGAAGAAAGGATACAAGGATTGGAGTATCATATCATATCTTTTAAATCGTTATGACATTCCCTTCAGTTATATCTTCACAGAGGCCAAGCACCATGCAATGGATCTTGCCGCTGATGCTATCAGGAAAGGATGCAGGAAGATACTTGTTGTCGGAGGCGACGGTACCATGAATGAAGTTGTAAACGGTGCTTTCCGCCAGAAGGAGGTGCCAACAACGGATATAATACTGGGAATGGTTACGGTAGGTACTGGAAATGACTGGGGAAGGATGTTTGACATACCCATGGATTATGAAGCGGCTATCAGGGTAATAAAAAATGAAGATATATTTCTCCAGGATACAGGGGTAATAAAATTTTACTCGGGTACGGATGTCAGGGAAAGGTATTTTGTTAACATTGCCGGCCTTGGATTTGATGCCCTGGTAGTACAGAGGTCGAACCGGCAAAAAGAAAGGGGCCACAGCAGCAAAACACTCTATTTCTGGGTATTGTTAAGGAGCCTGCTTTCATACAAACATACCAGTACCAGTATTGAGATAGACGGTAAAAAAATTCAGAACGACACCTTTTCAATAAGCCTGGGTATAGGCAAATACTCCGGAGGAGGCATGATGCAAACACCCGGAGCTGTTGCAGATGACGGACTGTTTGAGCTTACCCTGATAAAGAGAATGCGCAAGGGTGAAATCATACGCAGCCTGAAAAGACTCTATAACGGTACAATACTCGATCATCCAAAGGTAGAGGGTTATACGGGGTCGAGAATAAAGATTGATTCAGATCCACTGATACATGTTGAAGCCGATGGGGAATCCCTCGGTCATTCACCCATTGAATTTAATATACTTCCCAGGTCAATAAATATTGTACAGGGCATCACCGGCGACTGACAATTTTAATCTCGAAAAGCCGGGGCCAGTTTTTACCGGTAACAAATAAGCGCTCATTCCCTCCATCCCATGCTATGCCGTTCAGTTCAGCCAGGTCAGGATGATAATCCTTTTCAGGCAATAAACCGGAGAGATCTATATATGCCAGCACCTTGCCCGTGCCAGGATCTATGCGTGCAATTCGATCAGTTGTATATATATTTGCCCAAATCTCGCCGTTGATATATTCAAGCTCATTCAGATTCCATACATGGTTTTTATTGTCATATACCTCTATTGATGATAAAACCGTGAAATAATCAGGCTCAAGAAAATAAAGTTTATTTGTGCCGTCACTCATTATCAGCTCCTCACCATTACTGGCAAGACCCCAGCCCTGTGTGGTATAATGAACTCTTTTAATCTCTTCAAAGTTCTGAATATCATATACAAAACCAAGGTTATTCTTCCATGTCAGTTGATAAAGGTAGCCTTCATGAAGGACCAGCCCTTCTGCAAAGAATTTACTTTCAAGATTATGTAATTGAAGAACATTTCCCGTTTCAGTTTCCACTTTTCTTAATGTTGATTTGCCTTCCACTCCCGTGCTTTCAAAGAAGTAGCCATCATGATACAGCAAACCCTGGGTATAGGCTGTTTTGTCATGCGGGTAGCTATTCACCACCCTGTAGGAAAAAAGTTCAGGTTCAATGTCGGAAATGATTGTTGTAAAATGGGTTAGTGTCTGTGGCCTCCTGTCTCCTTCATAGGCCATTATCTTAAGAGGAATTTTACCCAGCCTCGATAACCTCGTGTCAATGGAATATTCGAGAACCCCGTCAGGCAGTGTTACCAGTTGAGCACCATCAAAAAACACTCTCACCGAGTCGGGAGTATTAGTTCCCCGCAGGCTCAGCTTCAGATTTATTTCATCCCCCGAGCTGTATCGTGCTCCGTCAGCCGGCTCTTCAATATTCACAAGGTTTGCTGCCAGCACTCTCGCCTGTTTTTCTTCTGCCTGTCTTCCGTTAGCTGACTCCCTGGCAGAATCCTTACAGGCAAAGGCAAGAATAATCAATACTGAATATACAAGGTACATATGTCTCATCTCCTAAAAACTAAAAAAACTTTATATACTTTATAAACTTTATCAACCCTATCAACTTCGACCACCTTCTTTCTTTCGGCCAAACAGCCTCCTGAAAACTGATTTGCGGCGGTTAAGCTTCCTGATAGCTTCCTTTTCCATATCATCATACATGCTCAGTTGTTGCCAGATGCTGCTCCATCCCGGGAAACCTCCGATATTTTTATCATCAATATATACATCGGCATTTATTTTCCGGCTGATTGCACTGTTGAATTCTTCCTCAGGATAGTTTTTGTTGACGGCATAAAACTCTATCCCTTTTTTTCTGCAATATTCAACTGCCTCATCCAGTTCATTTCCAGCCCTGAAGGTCCATAATATAAGTAGGGCACCATGTTTCTGCAATTCCCTCATTGTTTCAAAGGCAAATAATTTTTCCTTACCTATCTCAGGGTATTCGTGTTCAACAATAGTTCCGTCGAAATCAATAGCTATTTTAAGATTATGCAAATTTTCCATCAGATATTAAATTCATGTAAAAATATACAAATTGGGATTATTGATAAAATTTATATTAATTTACATCAATATACGGGATTGACTCCTTACATGAAAAAGCACATTCCAAACCTGCTGACGCTTATGAACCTGGTTTCAGGTTTCGTTGCCATTATAATGATAATGAATGGTAACCTTAAGCTTTCAGTATGGTTTATTACAGCATCTCTCCTGTTTGATTTTGGAGATGGTCTGGCTGCCCGCCTGCTAAAAGCCTTTTCCGGGATTGGCCTGCAGCTTGACAGTCTTGCCGACATGGTGAGCTTTGGTATTGCTCCCGGCTTATTAATGTACAGACTTATTGTTTCAGCTGAGGGGCTTGATTCCATTGCAGGCTATATACAATATACTCCTGTTCTGATACCTGCCTTTTCGGGCCTGCGTCTTGCAAGGTTCAATATTGACAAAGCCCAGAGTGATCATTTCAGGGGTTTGCCCACGCCGGGGAATGCTTTCTTTATTATTTCCCTTGTTTTTGCCGCTGAGTATGGAAACAGTCAGTTGATTCAGGGTCTTATCAATTCAAGGGCGGTCCTGTGTTTTCTTACCATACTGTTTTCTTCGCTTATGATTACCGGCATACCAATGTTTTCATTCAAATTCAGGCATCTGAGGTTTAAAGGGAATGAATTAAGGATAGTTTTTCTTGGCTCATCGGCTTTGTTGATAGGGGGAGCAGGATTTGCATCCCTACCCCTGATAATTATACTTTACATAATTGTATCAATTATCTGGGCCCTTATCAGCTGAGCCTCCGGGTTTTTCTTCCAGTTTCTGCATTATTTCAGTCTGTCTGCGAATCGACTCCTGATGCATGAGCTTCAGATATTTTTCGGTGAAATCACGATCAAGTCCCAGTAGGCCTGCCAGCTCCAGCCGTGTATTAAGGATTTCCAACCATCTGTCCATTTGAAGGATAGCAACATTATTCCTGTACTTATACTGTCCTATCAAATCTATTATCTCGAGCCGTCTTGATAACAATTCAATTAACTGATGATCAACAGAATCAATCTGGCTTCTCAATTCTTCAAGCTGATTGATGAATCCCGGGTCTTCAGGTTTGGGGCATCTTATCACCAGGTTTCTCATCAGACTGCAATAATTCTCCGGAAGCAGTTGCTGCCTGCTGTCGCTCAGGGCAGAAAGAGGATCATGGTGCACTTCCAGCATCAGTCCATCCATATTCAGGTCCATTGCTTTCTGTGCCAGTTCAGGCACCACTGAAACATCACCTCCTATGTGGCTTGGGTCGCACAGGACAGATATCTCCTTTATCCTTCGCCTGAGTTCAATGGCAATTTCCCATTTGGGCATATTCCTGTACCTTGTTCTTTCAAAGGGTGAGAAGCCCCGGTGAACGGCAGCCAGTTTACTTATACCTGCATTATTTATCCTTTCGATGGCTCCCATCCATAGATCAATATCAGGATTAAGCGGATTCTTAACCAGTACCGGTATATCCGTTCCTTTTAAAGATTCGGCAATTTCCTGTACGGAGAAGGGATTTGAGACTGTTCGTGCACCCAGCCATATTACATCTATCCCTGCTTTCAGGCATGCTTCCACATGGCGGGGGCTGGCTACCTCAACTGTTAACCTCATACCCGTTCGCTCTTTTACCTTAATCATCCATTGCAGACCCTTTGTTCCCACACCGCTGAAGGTGCCGGGCCTGGTCCGTGGTTTCCATATTCCCGCCCTGAATAATGAAGGTCTGCATGGGCCGCTTAAAGCATCAGCTGTCTTCTGTATTTGTACATCCGATTCAGCGCTGCACGGACCGGCTATCATAACCGGCCTGACACCAATATCATCAAACCATTCCTGTATCCTGAGAATACTCATTTACTTACTAATATAAATGTCCTTCACCACCTATTTCTTCCTTATCAATTTTTTTCCTGTTAATAGCACTCCATGCATACCAGATATAAGCAAAAACAAAGGGAATGATAAACGAGATATACATCATTGTTTTCAGCGTAAAATGGCTTGAAGAAGCATTCCTGATGGTCAGTGAACTCTGCAAATCGCTTAATGAGGGATAGAAGGAAGTATTATTATACCCCGCCAGAAGGAATAATGACAAAACCACTATTACTGTGCCGAAGCCAGCAAACCATACCGGGTCGGTTCTTTCAGTAAAAACAGTACGGTAGAGGCCAAAGAGCACAAGTACAGTACCTGAGAGAAACATTATGAAGACCGGGGGCATTTCCACCAGATTGTGAAAGTATTTGGCCTTTTCCATAAAGACCCTTCCACTCTCCGGGTCAACAGCAAAGCCTTCTGCAATTAAAAGGCTAATAATAAAATAAAGGAAGCCTATAAGAAAGGGGACCAGGTTTATGATAGCTTTCTTCCTGGCCCCCAGTATTAATTCATCATCATCAATGCTGTTAATAATATACATCAAACCCAGGAGGCGGTCAAGGAAAAGAACCGTTAATCCCAGGGATAAATTTCTCAGGTTCAATAAGGCTTCAAGACCGTGCCACGGTGTATCCCATTTACCCATATTCATTTCATTGATAGAAAAATTAGCTCCCGTAAAGAATGTAGCAACAGCAACACCTATCAAGAAAGGTGAAAGTGCTCCGTTTATCAGGAGAAAGATCTCAAAGGTTTTTGTTCCCAGCACATTGGACGGTTTGGTTCGATATTCATATGCTATAGCCTGGATCACAAAGCTGAAAAGAATAGCCATCCAGACCCAGTAAGCTCCGCCGAAACTGGTAGCATAAAAAAGAGGGAAAGAAGCAAAAAATGCTCCCCCGAAAGTTACCAGGGTGGTAAATGTAAATTCCCACTTACGTCCCATGGCATTTACAATCATAGTTTTTTGTTGTTCATTCGCAGCCAGGGTAAAAATAAATGACTGTCCGCCCTGTACAAACATCAGAAATACCAGCAGGCTGGCGAGAAGTGAAACGAGAAACCACCAGTACTCCTGGAGAAAAGAATGTGACATAGCAAATAACATGACTATTCCTCCTCTATTTTAGGTCCGATTTTGATTTGCCTGGTCATTATAGAGACCTCCGCGATCAGCAAGGCCGTGAAGAGAGCTGCGAATAACCAGAATGTTGTCTGAACAGCTGATGTGCTAATGCTGGATACAGCAATACCGACAGGCATCAGGTCCTGTATTATCCAGGGCTGCCTCCCCATTTCTGTTACCAGCCAGCCAAGAACTGAGGCAAGGTAAGGAAGGGGGATGCTTAATAAAAGTATCCATTGGAATATCTTTTTATTTTCCATTGAGCCCCGGGCCGTATAAAACCATGCAAGGATCTGGAGAAGCAGGAAGAGAAAACCCAGCGCCACCATAAGGTGAAAACTGTAAAAGATCAAAGGCACGTCTGGTACAACATCGGCCGGCCTGTTTATATATGAATACCCGAAATAACGGAAGTATTCTTCCTGGAAATCATTACTTCCGAACTTCTTCCCCAACTCATTTGCCACTGCCTCATTACCCATTTCCTGTGCTTCCCTGTAATCAATCAAGGTCTGCCTTGCAAGCCTGCCTCTTTCTATCTTTTCGGAAACGGGTATTATGCCCCTTTCTTCATTCCCGTACACAAGATCCTTTATGCCTGCGACGTATGAATCACGTTCCCCATTTGTCATTATTGACAGGAGGCCGGGTATTTCTATTGAAGCAATTATATCTTTCTCATCCAGGCCATCTTCGTCTGCCCCATCCTTACCGGTAAGGATACCGAAAGCGGTTAAGCCGGCATCTGTTTGCCCTTCGTATAATGCTTCCATAGCAGCAAATTTCACGGGCTGCACCTGTGCTAGTGTCCTGGCTGATGTATCACCTGTAAAGATCAGTACCAGCGATCCAAATGTGCCAAATATGGCAGCCACTTTTATACTTTTTACCGCCATTTCCTTTTCCCTGTTACGAATGAGGAACCATGCACTTATTCCGGTTACGAAGAAGGAAGCCAGTACAAAACCCGAAGTTATTGTATGAAAGAATTTATCCATTGCCACCGGGTTAAATAATACTTGCCAGAAGCTTTGCATTTCGTTTCTTGCCGTATCGGGATTAAAGACCATTCCTACAGGGTTCTCCATCCAGGCATTGGCAACAAGTATCCAAAGAGCCGACAGGTTAGCTCCTATAGCCACCAGCCATGTTGAGGCAAGATGAAAGCGTTTGCTTACCTTATCCCATCCAAAAAACATCACCGCGACAAAGGTTGATTCAAGAAAAAAAGCCATAATGCCCTCAACGGCCAGGGGGGCTCCAAAAATATCTCCAACGAACCATGAATAATTTGACCAGTTGGTACCGAACTCAAATTCAAGAATCAGCCCGGTAGATACGCCTATGGCAAAATTAATGCCGAATAATTTCATCCAGAATTTGGTTGTTTTCTTCCATTTTTCAGAGCCCGTACGCACGTATTTTGTCTCCATAATGACAAGAATCAAGGACAAACCGAGCGTAAGCGGAACAAAGAGCCAGTGATAAATGGCGGTCAGGGCAAACTGCCCCCTTGACCAATCGACTAAAGACAAGTCGATATTCTCAATCATCAGTATCAGGTTTAATTATTAATTCATTAAGTACATGCTCTCCCCTTTCCCTGTCGCTGTCAAAGTTTTTCTTCAGGATATCGGGGAAAAAGAATATTCGCAGTACAGCAAACATTATAAACAGCTTAATCAGGATTACCAGCCATACCTTCCTTCCCCATGCCGGCATGGAAAGAAAACCATTCCTGTAAAATCGGAAAATATTATAAAAGGTATTCTTCAGCAACCCCATATTATAAAATTTTACGGTCAGGCCTGGTTCAGAGTGTAAATATAATAATAAAGACAAAAGTAAAAAGATAAAAGTAGAGACACACCACCTGTGCGTATGAGATTAAGCGCAAGGCTTTGTGCCTTAAAGTTTAAAAGGAGTTCAACCCATTAAAGATGTCAGTTCCCTCGCAAATCTATTGCCGTAAGCAACCAGTTCGGTTCTTGTTTCTTCTCCGGGCCTGAACTTGAAAGCGGCATTTTCCTCCAGCACTTTCAACTTAAGGTTTTTCAGGTTTGAAGCAATAATGGCCGGGGCTTCTCCGCTCCAACCGTAAGAGCCAAATGATGCAGCCAGTTTACCCTTGTCTCTCAGCGGGTTAATTACCGAAAAAAGTTTATAGACCTGCAGCAGGGTATTCTGATTGATGGTGGGAGATCCCACGAGAAGAGCATCAGCCTTAAGTACTTCAGAATCAAGATCACCCAATTCTATATTCTCAATATCAAGAATTCTGACCTCTACGTTTCCCCCGCTTTCAACGCCCATGGCAATAGCTTCTGCCATTTCTTTTGTATAGCCATAGGCTGAAACATAAGTAATTAGAACTCTCATCTTTCTTTCTCCCGTTGTGGCATCGATATATTCACGGGCATATTTTTCACTCAGGTCAACATATTTCTTCCAATTTTTTCTCAGTACTGGCCCATGACCTGTGCAAATAGCGTCAATCTCAAGCGACCGTATTTTATCGATTGCCTTAAGCATAAACCTGCTGTAAGGTTTAAGGATAACGTCGAAATAATATTTGAAACCATCGTTGAAGTCACCTACCATGTCATCAAAGATTCGTTCATCGCAATAATGGGCGCCGAATGAATCACAGGTAAAGAGCAATTTGTCTTCCTCAAGGTAGGTGTACATTGTGTCGGGCCAGTGCAGGTTGGGAGCAGAAATAAACCTGAGTGTCTTATTGCCCAGATCAAGAGTATCTCCATCCTTTACTACCATGCTCTTAAAAGAAAAGTCGAACATGTCATTCAGATATCTTATGGCATTACCGCTACCGACAACTGTTGCACCGGGAGCCAGCTCAAGCACATGTTTCAACGATCCGGAATGATCGGGCTCGGTATGATTTAAGATGATATATTGAATCTCTGAAGGGTCGGCAAGCTGTTTTATTTTTTTAATATAAACATCCGCAAATTTTTCCTTTGCCGTTTCGATAATGGCTTTTTTATCTGCATTGATAAAATAAGAATTATAGGTAGTCCCATACTCCGTCTTCATAACAATATCAAAGGTCACGATATCATAATCAAGGATTCCTATCCAGCTTACATCATTTGTTATGTCAATTACCCTATTATCTTCCTTTTTTTCACTTGTATTCATCTCTCGGTACGAATTAGTGTTTAAAATAATTATATTTCAGCCATAATATCCCGGCTTGCCCTGACCGGCTGTGATAAGCCAACATTCACTCTGGTCCCGGGGGGAAGGAAAATATCCACCCTTGAGCCAAATTTAATAAAGCCAAGTTCGTCGCCCTGCCTTACTTTCATTCCCGGCTTTGCATCTGTGGTAATTCTCCGGGCAACGAAGCCTGCAATTTGCCTGATCAGTATTTCAGTACCCTCATCAGTTTCAATCACTATACTTATTCTTTCATTGTTGACTGAAGATTTCGGATGATATGCAGGATAGAATTTCCCGGGATGGTATTTCACATATTTAACCGTACCTGACACCGGGTATGTATTATAATGTACATTAATCAGGCTCATGAAGACCGAGACCTGTAATTTCCTTTCATTGAAGTATTCATTTTCATGCATTTCTTCTATGGCCACCACCCTGCCATCAGCAGGGGAAAGGATTTTACCCGGGCTTTCTTTTACTTCCCTTTCCGGTTTTCTGAAGAAAGAGACTATAAAAAGCAGCATGAGTATTGATAGTGAAAGTATGCTTATCCATAAAGGCTGAATTTCCTTAAAGAAGTATATCACTATGATATTCAGTACCGACAGGGAAGCGATACTGTAAAAGATCAATTTATGTCCTTCTTTGTGAATCTTCATGGTGTCATGAAACTAATAATATAGTATAAATCAACCAAAGAGTGTGATGAAAAGGAAAACGAAAGGCAGGGAGAGAATAAGGCTGTCAAACCTGTCCAGTATTCCCCCGTGCCCGGGCAGTAGCGAACCTGAATCTTTTACTCCTGCGCTTCTTTTCAGCATCGACTCTACCAGGTCGCCCAGGGTACCTGTAACGGATATTAGTACTGCTATAAGTATCCAGCCTCTTGTTCCCGGGGTTTCAATCCACAGGGAAACCGGCCACGCAAGCAAAACAGCAGTCACAAGACCGAAAATAAAACCTTCCCACGATTTATCAGGGGATATCTTTTCCAATAATTTATGTTTCCCGAAGTATGATCCAAAAAGGTAGGCTCCGACATCAAATCCCCATGACAGAACCAGGAAGCCCAGCATCAGGCCTGGTGAAAATCCCGGGATACGATTCGGAAGAATAGTTTCCGGTTCCGTGAAGCCAAAAGCCATAAAGGGAAAAAGTGAATATGGAATTGAAATAAAGATAAGGCCGAAGATGGTATGGGCAAGTGTGTCAAAGGGTTTACCATCATTCCTGAAGAGTTCAGTAATAATAATGAGGATAACAGCAACCATTACAAGCAGGTAGGATATAGCATCAAGAATGCCCGCCGCTACAAATACGGATATTATATATATTATAACAGCCGTAATTATTCCTGTTACTTCCTGTATCGGTGATCCGGCAGCGGAAATAAGCCGGTAATATTCATATAATGATCCGACAAGCAATATTAAGCCTATTGTGAGATAGGACAGGGGGTGCAGCCACAATCCTCCCAGTATAATAACAACTAAAAAAAAGCCTGTTAGTGTTCGCCTGGATAAGTTTCTCAAGATCAGAGTTCTTTTAACAATAGTTTTGCCCTTATAACATAATCTCGCATGCAGTACAGCTCATAGTCTCCAAAACCGTAGGACCTGTCTTTCTTGTTTATAATAACGCTTTCAATGTCGTTATCCTCAAGTAATTGACGGGCCATTTCCACTTTAACTTCATTATTTGATTCATATATCTTGACCCATTTCTTCTCCATATGTTCAAGCCTGATTAGTTAGGTGAATCATTCGTGTCAGCCTGGTTATTATCAGCTGATTCACCTTCCGTATTATTCCCTGCAGGGTCTTCTTTATCTATTTTCTTCGCATCTGATTTTCCTGTCGGCGGGGATTTTTTTGAAGTTCTTTTTTTAGCCGGCCTTCCTGTTTTTTCTATTGCCGGCCTGTTCCCCTTTTTCTTCCCGAATATTTTTTCAAGGTCTTCACCGAAGATAACTTCCTTTTCGAGTAACTGGGAAGCCAGTGTATTGAGGCCTTTTCTGTGTTTCTTCAAAACCTCAAGAGCTCTCTGGTAGGCCTCATCGACAATCCGTTTAGCTTCTTTATCAATCAATTCTGCAGTTTTCTCACTGTAAGGTTTGGTGAAGCCGTACTCGTTTTGGCCCGAAGAATCGTAGAAACTCAGATTACCCACCTGATCGCTCATGCCGAAATAAGTTACCATGGCGTAGGCCTGCTTGGTTACTTTTTCAAGGTCATTAAGAGCTCCCGTTGATATCCTGCTAAATACCAGTTCCTCGGCAGCCCGGCCTCCCAGGGCATAGGCTATCTCATCGAGGATTTGTTCCCTTGTGGTGAGCTGTCTTTCCTCCGGCAGGTACCATGCTGCACCAAGTGCGCGTCCACGTGGTATTATTGTAACCTTCACCAGGGGGCTGGCATGTTCAAGCAACCAGCTTACGGTTGCATGTCCTGCTTCGTGATAGGCTATGGTTGTTTTTTCCTCTGGTGAAATAATCTTGTTTTTCCTTTCCAGTCCTCCAATTATCCTGTCTACTGCATCCAGAAAATCCTGTTTGCCAACCATTTTCTTGTTTTTCCGTGCGGCTATAAGTGCTGCCTCATTACATACATTTGCAATATCAGCACCTGAGAATCCGGGGGTTTGTTTGGCAAGAAAGTCAATGTTAAATGACCTTGGGAGTTTTAAAGGTTGCAAATGAACCTTAAATATCTCTTTTCTCTCATTAAGGTCGGGCAGTTCAACATGAATCTGCCTGTCGAATCGTCCGGCCCTCAAAAGCGCCCTGTCGAGCACATCTGCCCTGTTGGTAGCTGCCAGGATAATGACCCCTATATTACTGTCGAAGCCATCCATCTCAGTGAGCAACTGGTTAAGAGTATTCTCACGTTCATCATTGGCCCCGAAACTGGGGTTCCTTCCCCTGGCCCTTCCTACAGCATCTATCTCATCAATGAAGACAATACATGGTGCCTTTTCTTTTGCCTGCTTAAACAGGTCACGAACCCTTGAGGCTCCCACACCAACAAACATTTCGACAAAGTCGGATCCTGAAATTGAAAAGAAAGGAACATTTGCCTCCCCGGCCACTGCCTTTGCAAGCAGGGTTTTCCCCGTTCCCGGAGGACCAATCAATAATGCGCCTTTAGGTATCTTACCTCCAAGTGCAGTATATTTCTTCGGGTTTTTGAGAAAATCAACTACTTCTTTAACTTCCGTCTTGGCTTCTTCAAGACCGGCCACATCATGGAAGTCGATCTTCACATTTGATTCCCTGTCAAATATTTTTGCTTTGGACTTTCCCACAGAAAAGATATTACCTGCGCCTCCCCCGGAGCCACCGCCACCTGCCATACGCCTGAAAATAAATAACCAGATGGCAAGAATCAGGAGCATGGGCAATATCCAGGCCATTATCTCACCCAGATAATTCTTCCTGGTTTCATAAATGGGATGTATCCATTCCGACTCTGCATAATTGTTTTGTTCCTGAACCTCGTTAATGCGTGAATCGAACAATTCAACTGTTGCAAAATGATAGGTGTAGTTAGGAGACGGCCCTGAAAAGCTAAAATTCCCGGAGCCTGAAATATCGGGATACCTGCCTGATTCTATTGCCTGTGTGGTAAGGTATATCTCAGCGTATTCCTTGTTTACAACCACGATTTTATTGATATCCTTATTAGCTATCATTTGTTCAATACGGCCCCACTGCTCTACTTTCTCAACCCTCTTACCCCCGAACATAAAATTAATGGCTATAAGTCCAATGCCAATAGCAAGATATATCCAGATAGGATTTATTTTTGGCTTGTCGTTCTTCCCTGAACCACCACCAGGTTTATTTGTATTTTGATCTCTTCTGCTTTTTTCCGTCATCTCAAACTATAATTTTAATTATCCCTGATTTCTTCAATAAGCGCATCAGCCCATAACGCTTCCAGGTTATAGAAGTTCCTGTATTCTTCCTGGAATATGTGTACAACAACATCCCCATAATCCAGTAATACCCAGAGGCAGTTCTCAATGCCTTCCCTGTGATGCGGATGCCCGCCGGTATTTTTCTTCACCTGTAATTCTACTGATTCAGTTATGGAATCAACCTGTGTTACTGAATTACCATGGCATATTATAAAGTAATCACATACTGAATTTTCCAAAGACCTGAAATCAAGTTTTAATACCCTTTCTCCCTTTTTTTCAAAGATCCCCTTTACTATATTGTCAATCAATGGTAATACTTCGTCACTATTTTCTGTCATTAATCTCAGATTCTGTTTATTACATTATTAGCGCCCACAAAAATACGAACATTATTTTTACTTTTGTTATAGCATCATAAGTTTTACAATTACAGTGCCAGATTCTGCAATTATGACATATACAGTGAACCCATTGTAATAATTTGACATAACAACCTGATTAACATGCCAATAGCCTCAAAAATAATATATCGTGAAAAAGTGTCATCAACCAATGATCTGGCAGCTGAAATGCTGGCTGCCAATGCCGCTCCGGAAGGCACAGTGATTTATGCCCGTGAGCAGAGCATGGGCAGGGGGAGAAAGGGAAATGCCTGGATAAGCGAAGCGGGTAAGAACCTGACCTTTAGCGTAATACTTCTCCCCTGTTTTTTGCATGCAGACGAGCAGTTCATGGTTTCAAAAATCATATCACTTGCAATATGTGATCTTCTGGAACCCTATTCGGGCTCAATAAGTATAAAATGGCCAAATGACATTTATTTTAAAGATGACAAAATTGCAGGTATCCTGATAGAAGCTTCGCTTGAGGGAAATAAGATACAGAGTTGCATTGCAGGTGCCGGTATAAATATTAACCAGGCTGACTTCCCGGAGGACTTGCCAAATCCTGTTTCCTTATACATTATAAATAAGCGTGAATATAATACTGATACATTGCTTTCGGATTTTAGCCAGATACTCGATCTATGGTACGGCAGGCTGAAGGAAGGCCTTTTTGCCGAAATAAATGAAAAATATCAAAAGAAGCTTTACAGGCTTAACACAGAATCTGATTTTATTATCAACAAAAGCAGAGTCAGGGGAATTATCAGAGGGGTTGACAGGTATGGACGTATAAAAATAAGGATGAATGATGGAAAAACCGGTATATACGGTTTAAATGAGATTAAATTTATTCCTTAGTATTTTCCCAGTCATTGAATTCTTCCATCCCGCCTACCAGTTTGTTGAGAAAGTCGTTTATGGGTTTTGATGCAATCATTTTCAGCCCGGGATTCAGATCAGCTTTGATTGTCAATTTTATCCTGGTATCCTTATCACCCACTTCTTTCGTCTGGATCCACAGGTAAAATTGCGTATTATTAAGACCGTAGCCTGTATATTTTACTGTATTACAAGGGTCTTTTTGCACAATCCTGATCCTGGCCTCACCCACCATCGATACTTCAAATGAACATTCATCGACCGATGCTTTCCAGTTCTCAATTGTATGTCCGGGCAAAAACCTGCTGAAATTTCTCATATCGGTAACGAAGGAAAAAATTTCCTTTGCTCCAGACCTGATTTTTCCTACCCTGCTCTCATATAAAGAAAAATTATCCATAGTTACTCTATTTACCCCAGTTTGATGGGTCCTGTCTCCATTCTTTAAGTGTGTCGATATCATTAAGGGCAATGAAGCCTGTCGATAATGCCTTATCAATGAGGGTATTATAGTCACTCAGTGTAAACAGTGTGACTTCACTGGCACTAAAGTTATCACTGGCTTTCTGAAAACCATAGGTAAATATAGCTATCATTCCCATGACATTACAGCCAGCCTCTCTGAGGGCACTGACAGCTCTCAGGCTGCTCCCCCCGGTAGAGACCAGGTCTTCGATGACAACCACTTTCTGTCCCTTTTTATAAAATCCCTCTATCTGGTTACGCAGGCCATGTTCTTTAGCCCCTGAACGGACATATACAAAAGGAAGGCCCATGGCTTCCGCTACCAGTACTCCGTGTGCAATAGCACCGGTGGCCACCCCGGCAATCAGTTCTGCATCAGGGAATTTTTCTTTTATCACCCGGACAAAAGATTCCCTTATTGCCTGCCTCACGTCGGGAAAAGAAAGTGTTTTCCTGTTATCACAATATATTGGAGACTTCCATCCTGAGGCCCATGTAAAAGGATTTGACGGTTGCAGTTTTATTGCTTTAATTTGTAAGAGGTAAGCGGCAATCGTTTTTGCAGTGTTTTCCATAAACTGATGTATAAAGTTTATTTCAATAAAAGTTATATAGTAATCAGCGGTCAGCCCGACCTGGAGCAAAAATACTGCTTATTACACAAATACCATCATAAAGACGAGCTTTATGCCAAAATTTCAGGCTTTATTGAAAATGATAAATTTCGCACGTTTAACATTTATTTTCAGGAGATAAATAGTTTATGGGAAGCCTTCAGGGCATACTTTGAAAACAGGACTGCAGCTGGTGGCTTACTGGTAAACAATTATGGAAAACTATTATTTATCAGAAGAAACGGTAAATGGGATATTCCCAAAGGCCACCTGTCAGGAAACGAAGCCCTGGAGAAATGCGCAAGAAGGGAAATAGAGGAGGAAACAGGACTTATACCGGGAACGCGGCTGGCAATTCTCAAACCAACATATCATATTTATCCCCTGGGTGATAACTGGATTTTGAAAGAAACAAACTGGTATATATTTGATTACAACGGCGAAGGGAAAGCCCTTCCCCAGGTTGCGGAAGGCATCAGCGGGCTAAGATGGTTTGGAAGGGATGAAATAGAAGATGTACATAAAAATACATGGCCTTCAATTTCCGGAGTCATAAATGAAGCTCTCATTTATCTTGGAGACAACTGACTGCCTCAGGTTTTCTGAAGGCATGGCTGCAGGAGACTATATCAGTTTCGTTTCCCTGTCAAGAAAATAAAAAGCCGGCAGATACCTTATCTCGTAATCATTCAGAAGCTTTTCTGATACTGATCCGTCAAGGAAAATAAAATCATATTTCTCATAAGCCGGCTCAGGCAGCCATTAAACACCTGTTTTACCAGTTCGGCATAAGAAGGCATTCGTGGAGAGAATGTATTTTTTGTCAATTCAATATCATCCGGATCAGGTGTTTTATGTTTTCCTGATATTAAATTTATCATTGATATCTACCCTGAGCCTGTCAATCAACACCTTTTTACCCCTTACGGGGTCAGGAAGCTTGAAAACATGTATTTGTTTACCGGCTGCCCCCGGGGCATACCCTTCCAACAGCACATCAATGCCACTGATTGCTGCCGGACTCAGGATAATCAGGACAGCCGTCAGAAATAATTTCATCTAGCGGTAATTATTTATATCAATGCTTGATGGGAGGAATTTTGACGCATCACCCCCGTTCCGGATTATATCGCGTACTATGGTACTGTTGATCGGTGTCATTTCCGGTGCAGTCAGCAGCATGACTGATTCTATTTCAGGTGCCATGGCCTTATTCAGTTGTGCAATTGCTCTTTCATATTCAAAGTCAGCAGCGGTTCTTATGCCCCTGAGAAGGAAACCGGCATTGCTTCTCCTGCAAAAATCAACCGTAAGACCCTCATAATGTGACACCTTCACCATATCAATACCCTTAAAAACATCGCTTATCATCCTTTTCCTGTTCTCCAGTGTAAAAAAGCCATCTTTCAGGGCATTTGCCCCTATTGCAATTATAATTTCATCAAAAAGGCTGAGGGCCCTGTTCACTATTGATTCATGTCCACGTGTGAAGGGGTCGAATGATCCCGGGAACACTGCTATTTTCTTTCCTGTATTTTCCATGATATAAATTTAAACTATCCTTTTAGGATTTACAACCTTCTGCTTAAGAAGTGATAAATCGAGGACATCCATAATTGTCTCTACATAAGAAAATTTAAGCCCCTTAAGGTATACATCCTTAATGCTGTTAACATCTTTCCTGTTCCCGGAGGATAGTATTATTTCCTTAAGTCCGGCTCTGCGGGCAGCCAGGATTTTCTCCTTTATCCCGCCCACGGGAAGCACTTTGCCCCTGAGGGTTATCTCCCCTGTCATTGCAATGTTTTTCTTCACTTTACGCTGGGTGAATGCAGAGGCCATTGATGCTGCCATTGTGATTCCGGCTGACGGGCCGTCTTTTGGTATGGCTCCTTCCGGAACATGAAGATGGACATTCCAGTTATCCGAAAAATTATCAGGGAGGCCAATCAGGTCGGCATGTGATTTAAGATATTCAAGGGCGATAATGGCTGATTCTTTCATCACATCACCAAGATTCCCCGTCAGGGTGAGTTTTCCTGTTCCCCTGCTAAGGCTTGTTTCGATAAATAGTATCTCTCCTCCGGCAGCTGTCCATGCCAGGCCGGTAACCACCCCTGCCTGTTCATTACCCGAATACTGCTCCCTGTTGTATTTAGGTGGCCCGAGGATGGAGCTTATCTTCTCATAATCGGGCGATATATCCGGTTCTTTGCCGTAAGCTATATCCCGGGCCGTGCTTCGTATGAGTTTAGCCAGCCTCTTATCCAGTTCCCTGACCCCGGATTCCCTTGTATAATTATCAATCAGGCCTGTAAGTACAGAACGGTTAAGCCTGAACTGTGTTTTCTTTACCCCATGATTATCGAGTTGTTTGGGAAGCAGGTGCCTCCTGGCAATTTCTATCTTTTCCTCCAGCAGGTAGCCGTTTATTTCAATCAGTTCCATCCTGTCCCTTAATGCAGGGCTTATTGTAGATAGGGTGTTTGCAGTTGCAATAAACAATACATTGGACAGGTCATAATCCAGTTCAAGGAAGTTATCATGGAAGGCGCTGTTTTGTTCAGGGTCGAGTACTTCAAGCAAGGCTGAAGCCGGGTCACCCCGGAAATCCTTACCTACCTTGTCTATTTCATCCAGTATAAAGACAGGATTTGATGAAGCAGCTTTTTTTATGTTTTGTATCACTCTGCCTGGCATTGCCCCTATATATGTTTTGCGATGCCCTCTTATTTCAGCCTCGTCATGCAGTCCGCCCAGTGACATCCTTACATACTGCCTGCCAAGGGCTCTGGCTACCGACCTGCCAAGTGAGGTTTTTCCCACACCGGGAGGTCCGTAAAGACAGAGGATGGGTGATTTAAGGTTTCCCTTAAGCTTTATTACAGCAAGATGCTCGAGAATCCTGTCTTTAACCTCCTCCAGGCCGTAGTGATCTTGGTCAAGGATATTCCTGGCATGTTCAAGGTCAAGGTTATCCTCTGTGAACTCACCCCAGGGAAGATCGACCAATGTCTGCAGGTAGTTTACCTGAACGGAATATTCAGCTGCAGCAGGATTCAGTTTCTGAAGTTTATTCAGTTCCTTTTCAAATACTTCTTCAACTTCCCCGGTCCATTTTTTGTCCTTTGCCTTTTCCCTGAATTCCTCAATTTCCTTTTCCTGCGGATTATCACCCAGTTCATTCTGTATTGTTTTCATCTGCTGAAGCAGCATAAATTCCCTCTGCTGCTGGTCAAGGTCGGATTTGACCTTTGACTGCAATTCATTCTTCAGTTCCAGGAGCTGCATTTCCTGCACCAGATTCTCCAGTAGCATAATGCCCCTGTCGTGCAGGCTGTTTGCTTCCAGAAGTCTTTGCTTCTCCTTTACTTTCAGTTCTGTATTTGAGCAGATAAAGTTTATCAGGTACGATTTATTCTCAATATTCTTGATGGCAAAAGAAGCCTCCTGGGCCATAGTCGGGTTCAGCTTTATTATTCTGAGCGAAAGATCCTTAAGAGAACTTACAATTGCATCGAATTCCCTTGTTCTTTCCTTTGTTTTTTGTTCGGGTCGCACTATCACCCTTGCTATAAGGTAAGGATCGGTCTTCACTGCTTCTGTGAACTCAATCCTTTTCCTGCCCTGAATAATTGCCGTAGTTGAGCCGTCGGGCATTTCAAGAAGCTTAATTATATGCCCTGCAGTCCCTATCCTGTGAAGGTCGGTAAACCTGGGGTCTTCTATCTCCGGATCAACCTGGGCTACAGCACCCACAAGCCTGTCGCCCTGGTAGGCATCCCGTATCAGTTTGACAGATTTTGCCCTGCCTATTGAGATAGGTAATACAACGCCGGGGAAAAGAACATTATTACGCAAAGACAATACCGGCAATTCATCAGGCACCTGTGATTCGTCCATTTCCATATCATCATTATCTGCAATAATGGGTATTATTTCACCTTCATTATCCACTATCTCTGGTAAAAAAATATTATTCAATGCTTTATTTTGCTTACTTTTCATATTTCTGACATGTCAAAATTACATTTTGTTTTCACAAATCAATTAATTTTTGGGTCCTTCTCGTTCCGGCAATCATCATGCCAGTTCTCAGGGGTAGTCCGGTCAAAAAAAAAGCCCCTGTAACCAGGGGCTTTACAGGCGTATATTTCTGCCTTACTTTTTCTTTTTATCAATATGTGTTTTATATCGATTCATGAACTTGTCTACCCTTCCTGCAGTGTCAACCAGTTTCATCTTTCCTGTATAAAAAGGATGTGATGTATCGGATATCTCGAGTTTAATCAGCGGGTATTCGTTGCCATCCTCCCACTTTACCGTTTCCTTGGAGGGAGCGGCAGATTTTGTTAAAAAGGATGTATTGTTTGACATGTCCTTAAACACGACATACCTGTAATTTTCCGGATGTATTCCCTTTCTCATCTCTCTTTTTTTATTAAAATTCTTACTCTTAGGGCACGCAAAATTAATCAAGAATTATTAAAACACAAAGAATTGCCTTGCAAATTCTACGATTTTTCTTCCTTGCCTTCAACCAGGCCCTTCATTTCATCCTCCAGGCGAATAAATTCTATATTATTATTTATTAAATACCTGTAGGTGACGTGTGTTTTTGCATGTTCTGCACCGATAGCCTTATAAACCGAAAGCATGGGCTTGTTGAAATCGCCCACCCATGACAGTTCCAGTTCCCTGTAATATCTTTTTTTCATAAAAACATTATACAGGCATTTAAAGATAGCCGATTCAACACCGCTGTTCCTGAAAGCTGGTTTAACCCCGGCCACAACTGCCCTCATGCGTGTCATGGTCTTCCTTTTTTTCAGGTAGAGGAATTTCAGGATGTTCAAAAGATGCAGCTTGCCATTAAGGTGTTTGAGTATCTGGTTAAGGTCAGGGAAGAGCACAAAAAAGGCAATTGGCTCATCATTATGGTAGGCAAACCATATCAATTCCTCATCAAGGAAAGCTTTACCCTTCTGAACGGTTTCCCTGAAATCAGAAGGCACCATAGGCTGGAAATCCTCCCTGAATTCAGACCATGTGGTATTATAAATATCAACAAGGTCATTAACATATTTGTCGGGATTACTAAAGGAAAAATGTTCGAATGAATAGCCTGATCTCTGACTAATCCATTCAGCTATTTTCATAAATCTCTCCGGGAACACGTTTACAGATGCAATATCCCGGTGGAAGCTATACTGGTTGAAATAATTCCGGAAACCGTATTTCTCAAACAGATCTTTATAATATTTCTTATTATAGGGCATCCCGTAACCCTGTTGAACAAAGCCTTCTACAAGCAATCCCCAGTTTGATTCATTGGATCCGAATGTCACCGGGCCATCAACAGCTTCCATCCCGTTTTCCTTTAACCAGGCGATTGCCGTATCAAAGAGGAGGAAGGCAGCCTTTTCATCTTCAATGACTTCAAAAAAGCCTATTCCGCCAGTAGGCTGTCTGTAAGCTTTTGACCGGTTATAATCAACAAAGGCAGCTATGCGTCCTATAACACTGTTATCACTGTTGTAAAGAAGCCACCGTTTCAGTATGCCATGATTGAAGGTCCTGTTTTTTGACGGGTCAAATATTGCCTTGAATTCCGAATCAAGCGGACATACCCAGTTCGGATCATCCCTGTAGTGTGTCTTATGAAAATTGAGAAATTTTCTACTTTCCTTCCTGTTAACAACTTCTTTGATTATCATAATGAATTTTTAACTATTCATATTAAACCAGCTTTTCACCTGTTCAACTGAGATTCCTGACTCATCCTTATGTATAAATTCGTTACTTCCTTTCCTGTAAAGATAATCTTTCTTCCAGATCTCTTTTTTTTCAGTTATTTCCCTTATTGCAGATATTACATAATCCAGCTCATTATCAGTCATGGTAGGATGAAGCGACATCCTTATCCAACCGGGTTTTTCAGACAGGTCACCACTGTTGATCTTTTCAGTGATCCTATGGCTTTTATCATATGACACCTGCAGCAGGTAATGTCCATAGGTACCTGCACATGCACACCCTCCCCTTGTCTGTATACCATATCTGTCGCTTAAAACCTTGACTACCAGATTATAATGTATATCCCGGATATAAAAGGAGAATACCGGCAGTCTTTCTTCTACATTATCAGCCAATAACTTAAGTCCCTTTATCGATCTCAGTTCCCTGAAGGTCCTTTGTACCAGCTGATCCTCCCTTTCCTTTATCCTGCTTGTTCCCATCTGTTCTTTTAGCCTGATGGCCAGGGCTGTACGTATAGCCTGGATAAAACCCGGTGTTCCACCATCTTCCCTGGCCTCTATGTCATCGACATATTTGTATTCTCCCCAGGGATTCGTCCAGTCTACCGTGCCTCCGCCAGGATTATCAGGCACCTCTCTTTCATAAAGGGCTGAGTCGAACACCAATACTCCCGAAGAACCCGGTCCTCCCAGGAATTTATGGGGAGAAAAGAATATTGCATCCAGTTTTTGCATAGGATCTGCGGGATGCATATTAATGTCGACATAAGGTGCAGAGGCAGCAAAATCAACAAGGCATATACCTCCATGTTCGTGCATTGTTTTTGCCAGCTCATAATAGGGTGTACTTACACCCGTAACATTGGAGCATGCGGTAAATGAGCCTATTTTAAACTTCCTGTCTTCATATTTCTTCAGTTCCCGTTTCAGTATCCCGGGGTCAACCAGCAGGTCTTCGCCCGGGGGGAGCACAACAACATCAGTGAGTGTCTCATACCATGAGGTCTGATTTGAGTGATGCTCCATATGTGTAATAAAGACGACCGGTTTTTCGATATTTTTCAGGCATGGCAGGTCTGTATGCTGGCAGCTTTTTAGGCCCATAATACGCATAAACTTGTTTATGACGGTTGTCATTCCCGATCCTGCTGTAATAAGTACATCATTTGGACCTGCGTTTACATGTCTTTTGATTATTTTCTGGGCTTCATGATAAGCCCAGGTCATGCGTTTCCCCGTTTCACTGGTCTCGGTATGGGTATTGGCAACAAACCGACCGAACTCACCGCTGATCTTTCTTTCCAGGGGTTCATATAACCTTCCGCTGGCTATCCAGTCACAGTAGATTAAAGGCTGTTTCCCGTAAGGAGATTCATAATGAGCATCAATACCCACTATATTATCCCTGTACTGTTGAAAGTACTTTTCCAGTTCGTTCATCACTTTCCCAGATAGATGATAATAAGGTTTACAAAGATATTCAGATTTTTTAAATGGAATAATGGATTTAAGATTAACCTGTCCGAACGAAAAAAAAGGACTGCCCGGGGGCAGTCCTTTTTTTTCATGTAATTATCAAATGATCTGGTTTCTACAGAGGATTTTGCGTCATGAGCGGATTGGCATCCATCTCAGCCTGCGGAATGAGTGATGTCCAGCGGGTATCACCTGCCGGTACCTGCATAAGGGTTCCGTTAATGGATGATGAATGGTTACCACCTGTACGGTCCAGAGGCAGGTTGAGACGTTTAAGATCAAAGAAACGCTGACCTTCGCCCCAAAGCTCAACACGGCGCTGTATCATTATCTCATCAATAAGATCCTGGCCTGTATTTGTTGAAAGGGTATATGAAGGATCACGGGCAACTGCCATCGGATACAATGCTGCCGCCGCCAGGTCATCGTGACCCTGCCTTGCTTCAGCCTCTGCTTCTATCAGGTACATTTCGGAGACGCGCATATGTGGAACATCAACACGACTGTCGGAGGTGCTGACTGCAATAAACTTCTGGTTGGTGTAAGGATATCTTGCGGCATTTGCAACTATCTCAATACCTCTGGCCTGTAAGTCCAGATGCTCGCCAGTAGGATCCCATAAGGTTTTACGCACATCCGTATCAGCTATCTGATCATAGAGCACAGAAAAAATAGACCGGGGGTTCCTTCTAATACTGGTAGAACTGAAGTTTCTGGACATATATGCCCCGAAATTCCCCCACTTATCTGTCTGGTCTTCCTGTATCTGGCTGGCCCACATATATTCACCACTGGATTCAGATCCCATTCTGAAGCCAAGTGAGTATGTTGCAGAGTCCATTAATTCATAATCGGTCCTTGCCAACTGGGCATAATTAACCGCAGTGGGGTAATCACCCATTGTAAGGGCCACCCTTGCCTTAATCCCACGTGCCACATCAACATTTATGTGTGACTTATTTTTACGGGATTTACCTTCCAGCAGAATGATGGCATCATCAAGATCCTGATTGATATAAGTATAGACCTCTTCCACAGTATTTCTTGGCTGACCCTCTGAGGTTGCTATTTTCATATAGGGTACACCAGGATGTGTATTGTCTCCGCCGGGCACATAGCGGTCGGCCCACTGCTGCACCAGTTGATAGTGCAGGAATGCCCTGTAAACCAATGCCTGCCCGACAATATAATCCTTATCCTCCTGGCTTCCTGTCGTGTTTTCATCTATTCCGTTGATAAGAATATTGGCATTTACGATCCATGCATAGAACATCCCCCAGGGAGATCTGTTATAAGAACTTGTCGCACTTCTGTGCAGCCAGCGCAGGTGAGTGGTCCAGGTGGGATAGTTGAAAACCATGTCCTCACCCTGTTCATCAATATGATAATACCATGAGCTTATGCCAACACGCCCCTGGCTTCCGTAACGATCATACATTGCCCGGTGAATTCCATTTAGTGAAGCCATGGCGGTCCCTGTAGAAGAAGTCACCCCTGCATCAGAAACACCGTCTGTTGGCAATATCTCAAGATAATCCTCTGAACAGGCTGAGAAAATTAAGAACGCTCCAAAAATAAAAACTAAACTATATACAATATTTTTCATAGCTGTCAGTATTAAAATTTAACATTTAAGCCCATAGACACTACCCTGTTTGGCGTAAATACGTTGGAGGTAGTACCGGCAAAGTTCTGCTGCACATTCATTCCTTTTCGCGCATTTATCAGGAAAAGGTTTTCCCCGCTGAAATAAACACTTGCGCTGCTCACCCCTATCCTGCCAACAAAACTTCTGGGGATATCATAAGACAGTACCACGTTTCTGAGGTTAAGGAAGGAGGCATCAGTCAGCCATCGTGTGGATGTGGCATTGAAATTGCTCGTCTGTGAATCATCCATCCTGGGCACATCAGTCTTGTCGCCCGGCTTCTGCCAGCGATTAAGGATATAAGTGCTGTATCCCGTGCCATAGGTTCCCGAGCTCATAGCCGACCGGAAGTTATAATCAAGCACCAGTCCGCCCACCTGGTAGGTGAACATGAAACTCAGCTGTATTCCTTTATAACGTACATTGCTGGAGAATGACCCAAAGAAATCGGGTATGGCACTTCCGGAATACTTGTATTTGGCATTATTAATATCAGTGGTCAGTGTATCGGCTCCTTTTATTCTCACCGAGGAAGCTTCAACATCCTCAGCCCTGTAAAGGGCTGCTCCATCGTCCTCATCAACTCCCCACCATTCTCGTAGCCAGAAATCATAAATTCCATGGCCCTCCATCAGTTTCTTTGAACCATCTATGATCTCTTCCTGTGGTAGTTTTGTAAACTCATTCTTCAGGGTGGTCAGATTGAAACCAAGAGTCCATTGCAGATCCCGGGATTTAATGATGTCATAATTAACCTGGAACTCGATCCCCTGGTTAAACAGGGCACCAATATTCTCAGCTTTGGATGCTACGCCACTAGACAGTGGTAAAGGCACATTGAAAAGAAGATTTTCCGAGATACGGTGATAAAATTCCAGGGTTCCGGACAGGCGGTTCCATAAACCAAACTCAATAGCCAGGTCCACACTGTTATTTGACTCCCATACGAGTTCTTCAGCAGGCAGTTTATCCTGGAGGATGCCCGGCTCTGCCTGGTTGTTATAACCGAGGGAATAAAGTCCCTGGCTGGCATAATAACCTATTCCGGCATCATTACCCAGTTCACCATAAGATGCCCTGAGCTTAATAAGATCAATAAAATCTATATTCTGTATGAATGCTTCCTGATCCATTCTCCATGCAAGACCTACTGACCAGAAATCACCCCAGCGGTTGCTCTTATGAAACCTTGAAGAACCATCTCTCCTGTATGATGCTGAGAGGTAATACTTCTGGTCATAATCGTAGTTCACGCGGCCTAAATAACCTTCGGTAGCATAATTATCTTCATAGGATGTGCTCCTTGTTATTGTTACAAAGTTGATGAGTTCCGTATTGTCATCAGCAATCTGCTGGGTTCTTGCTCCACTCAGATAGTTATATTTGTATGAATAATTCTCATGACCCATGGTAATGTCCAAGCCATGGACACCAAAAACTTTTTTATAAGTGAGCAACTGGTTAAAGTTGTATGAATTGGTCCGCCTGTATGTTTTATAGGCACGCCCACCCGGTGCACCATCACCAACCAGTGGGTTGTTGTAGAAGGTGTTGTAACTGAAACGCTGGTCGAGACTGGCATTAACAGTAAATTTCAGATCCTGGGTAAAGGAAAGTTCAAGATATGTTTTGCCACCAAGTGAAGATATTACATCAGTATCCTGGTCCCATCGTATTTCAGCAATAACATGCCGTCCCGAACTGGCGCCGCCGGCGCGGGTATCATATATGTCAAACTGCCTTTCTCCATTATCATCCAGGATATACTTGCCAGTCTCCCGGTCAAGCAGCCATACAGGATATATTGAACCTATTCCCCTTGTAAAGCGGATGGGGTTTACAAAGGTACTACTGCTCCCGGTCTGGGCATAATTCAGGTCCCTGTTGGAAACGTTGACTTTAAAACCTGTTTTTAACCAGTCTGCAGCCTGGAAATTAACATTGGCACGTCCTGAAATCCTGCGAAGGTCCGACTCAATGATAAAGCCCTCCTCAAAAAGATATCCCAGAGAGATGTAGTAATCAGTCTTTTCAGTAGCTCCCTGGTAATTCATATCGATATTCTGCCTCTGGCCATTCTGTGTAAGTGCTCCCAGCCAGTCCACCGCCTCCTCATAATCACCTTTATATCTGGCATTCGGATTAATGTTTCCATTAATATCCACAATCTGGTCATCAGGAACATTGAATGGATTATATCCTCCGAGTTCATCGAAGATCATATCCGTGGCTTCCTGGTTAGCAGCAGTCACATCTGCTGGATCATCAACACCTGGTATTGCAATGCCATTACGGTAAGCCTCCCACATAATGGGATAATAATCAAAAGCGTCAATCATATCATACTCAGGCTGGGCCCTGCTCAGCACTCCGTAGGATGCATTTACTGAAAGCTGCCCTTCCCCTATTTTACCACGCTTTGTTGTGATAAGTATCACTCCATTGGCTGCCTTATTACCATATAATGCCGTTGATGCAGCGTCTTTCAGTACAGTGACACTTTCAATGTCATTTGGGTTAATGGCACTGATATCACCTGAATATGGAGCACCGTCAACAACATACAGGGGTGAATTAGATGCACCATATGAGCCAAAGCCCCTGACGCGAATGGACTGAGAGCTTCCGGGCTGACCTCTTCCTGCAGTTACCTGGATGCCGGGACTGGCACCTTCAATGGCCGAGGTAAGATTGGAGATTGGCCTGTTCTCAATCTTGCTGGCATTAACCTGTACCGCTGAACCGGTAAAAGCTCCCTTTTTGGAGGTCCCGAAAGAGGTAACAATGATTTCCTCTATACCAAGAACGTCAGGCTCCAGGCTTACATCAATACTGCTCCTGCCTTCAATTAACTCCTCCCGGGGAATCATCCCCACAAAAGTGAATACAAGGGTTCTTGCATTCTCCGGAACGGAAAGGGAATATCGGCCATCTATGTCAGTAGTGGCACCAATTGTTGTTCCCCTGACAACTACAGATACTCCCGGCAGGGGCAAGCCATCATCAGATGAAGTCACCACGCCGGTAATTGTTCTATCCTGTGCAAAGGCCTGGAAAATAAACACAGGCGCAATCACAAGAATCAAAGTAAGTAAAGCTTTTCTCATAAGAAATTAGTTTAAGTTAGAATTAGGGTATATTCTTATAACAGGAGAAAACCTGTAATGACTATTTGTCTTGAAAATAAACTGCCCCTGAATTAATAGGTAAGGTTAAACTTTCATAAAAAACATGCAAATGCATTAATTTACCGGTTTTCATATTTCAGATGTAAACCAATACATATTGCACTCCATATTTAACACATATTGTGCGTCTGCGTGAGGACCTACCCTGAATGGTAAGGCGGGTAGAAGGACCTGACAATAAATCAAGAAACAAGATATAACAATATAAAATATTGTTTTTAAAAAACCAAATATTTATTGTTTATGTGATGTGTTAATTGATATCTATTATCCTGTGGTCAATAAGAACGAACAAAATTGTTAATAATACGGAATAGATAAAGAATGTCATAAGTGGTATATATTCACCGGGTTTTATCTTCATTTTTACCCATAGGTAGCCCGCCATGTATAATTTACTCATAAAATACACAGCAAAAGTTGCAAGAGCAACACCAACAGCCCCGTAATCTTTTACAAGCCATAAACTGAGGGGGATATTCAGGGCAAGCTCAAAAATGGCTGCACTCATTGCCACACCTGTCCTTTTTCTCCCGATAATAATTGTCTGGGGGAATAATAACCTCGGTATGACAAGCATTATATAAATCATAAATATATCGGCACTCCGCATAAAATCAGGAGTGAACATCCGGGGGTACAACCATCGTGCAAACAGCAATACCAGCATTGCCATGGGGAAAAGGTAGTGCATCAGGTTGCGTGATTTCTTTTTAATGACCTCAAGCGATTCCCTGATCTTTGCCCTTGTACCGAACTGGGGCAGCATTGCATTGCTGAGGCCTGTGGCCAGCATCATCACCACGGGAAATTCCTTGGCCCCATACCTGAAAATAGCAAACATACCCGGGTCATCAAAATGAGCTGATACAATGATACCGTCAATGTATTGAGCTGACCCGCTTATAAGCGAGGTAATTATCAATGGCCAGCCCAGTTTAAGATGCTCCTTCATGAAATCGAGGGATATCCTGAACTCTGAATACCTGAAAAGAAGCATTATGAGCCATACCCATCTCACCAGGCTTATCAGTAGTAATCCGTATATGGCCCATATTATATCCTTACCCGCCAGTATGGGCACAATAATGAATAACAGTTGTGCCAAAAATGTATAAATGCCATACTGGAATATCCGGTGTGGACGATTCATCAGAAGGTAAATATATTCTATAAGGCAAACAGGGCTGCTCAGGAATAAATATAGCAGCAGCAGGTTCAGGTAGGGAGTACTCCCGGTATTCCCGTAAACCGAGAAGTTGTATTTCAGGGCATGGCCTGTTAAAAAAAACATAAGGCTGAAAGCCAGAAGCAAGAGGAAGGCATTAAAAATCTCGGGAGATTTCTCGCTTATATTTTCACCCAGTCTTCTGAACGAGCGGTTCCTGTTATATAATGACAGTAAGGATTGTATTATTCCTGTTACCCAGAAAAAACTCATGAAACTGGCAATAAACATGAACATTTCCCATGAACCTATCTCTGCAGGAGTGAGATGACTTTTTGTAAAGACGATGCTGATTATAAAAAATACTACAAAACGAAGTAACTGAAACAGTTGCAGGCCGGAAATATTGTTTATGAATTTTGGTTTTGCCAAAATATTCTCTTGCTTTATTTTAGTGAAAGAAGGGCAGTATCAAAGGCTGATTAAGAAAACTCATCCCTGGTTCATTTTATGGGGAACCGTGCAAAGATAATAATTGAACAATGAGTACTGCAAAAAGCCCTAAAATTTTGTAATATAATTTTTTTGCATTTTCTTTGCATTCCGTACATGGTGAATGTAGCTCAGTTGGTTAGAGCACTGGATTGTGGTTCCAGGGGTCGTGGGTTCGAATCCCATCTTTCACCCAAACCCTTGAAGCCGGCACAGTTTGATTGTGCCGGCTTTTTGTTTCATATGGCGTTGACAGTTTACCGGCATAAGCCATATGAAACAAAAAACCGTTGGCTGCCGCAGGCAGCCGGCTTCCCCAGGTCATCTCTGAAAAGGCCGCCGGGATTATCCGCAACTGCAACACCTATTCCTCCGTATTGCTTATTAATAGCATTAGTCCTGACATTAAGTTGTTGTCCCGTAAAATGGGTCACTGTAACAGAATCACTGTACTGGTCAGACCTGGCAGGGAAGATCCAGTACTCATTATCAATTATTATCCCCTCCGGATCGGCATATCCGGCTATGGTGGAGCCTTAACCTTATCATGTGGGATACAATCAGGTCGACAAGGCCTTGACCATCCTGTTATACCTGCTGTAGGAATAAAATGACAGAGCCAGTAAAACAGCTATGGATATATATACAAAAGCAGGTATGGGAACCGGGTCACCTCCGGCATAGGAATGCAAACCCGACAGGTAATAATTTACCCCGAAATAGGTCATCAGCACTGAGGAGAAGGCATATACCGCCAATATACTAAAGGAAAAAATGCTGTTCAGTGCTTTTATATTTCTTGAATGGATAACAAAGGCGTAAACCATCATTGTTATCAATGACCATGTTTCCTTGGGATCCCATCCCCAGTACCTCCCCCACGATTCATTTGCCCACACAGCACCCAGGAAGGTCCCTATTGTTAAGAAATACAGTCCAAGTGAGAGTGTGCGGTAATTAATTACTGTAAGGTCATCAACCGTTTTCAGGATGTGCTTCCTGTTCACCGGAGTGCTAAGGGCAAAAAGTATCATATTCACCAGCCCCAGGATGGCTCCCAGCCCGAGGAAGCCGTAGCTGGCAGTTATAACTGACACATGCAGTGTCAGCCAGTATGATTGTAATACGGGCACCAGGTTGGTTATTTCCGGGTCCATGAAACTGAGATGGGCCACCATGAGCGTAAGTGATGCCAGCACTGCTGTGGCAGCAAGGGTGAGGGAAGAGCGGCGACTGAAAAGCAGGCCTGCCAGAGCAGTCACCCACGATATGAAAAGCATCGATTCATACCCGTTGCTCATAGGTGAATGACCTGATATATACCATCGTATACCCAGCCCGGCTGTATGGAATACAAAACCCAGAAGTATAAGACCTGAAAAGACCCTTACCAGGGAAGTCCTGCCGGTCTTTCCCCTGATTATCATTGTAATGAGTATAACAAGCATTATAATGCCTGTTGTTGCATAATATGGAAAGAGGCGTTCAAAAATCATGGACTTGCAATAGAATATTTCCGCTCTGACCTGGCTTTCCGATGGTAATTCATAGCTGGCGTATTTACGCTGATAATTCAGCAGTGACTCCAGATACTCATCGGCCTCATTATAGTTACCTGTAGTTTTACCTTCATACAGAGCACCTGTATAAAGAGACAGGATATTGCTGATGTAGAGGCTGTCATTCTCATCCAGGGCATTCTGCAGAGCCTGCGATGGTGTACCCCAGCTATCTGTACCATTCCTCAGCGGGAAAAGCCTGAAAAATTCACCCCTTGCCAGCATCATTACGATGTTTACCCTCTCGTCAACCTTTATTATCTCTTTATCCATCTTATCTCTTTCGCCGGCTGGTTTATTAACTGCCTCCTGTATCATTCCGGCCAGCATGTATTCGCCCTTTTCAAAATCAACAAGCTGGCTTATTGAAACATATTCTTCCGTTATACCTATTGTTGTTCTGAGATCCTTATTCGATACTTTTATCAGTGGCTCATCCTTCCAGTTCTGGAAGTCTGTACTGAAGCCAGTAAAGACCTGCATGGGAGAAAGCCCCTTATAAGTGTTACTGCGGTGTATCTTTCTGAGGATGTCATGGCTCAGGGTATAAAGAGGCTTTGTTCTCCCTTTCTGATCCTGTACCAGTACCCTGCCAAATTCATCCACTTTCTTCTTTTCATAAATAATTTTGGAGGGATTTGCCCCGGCACCAATGTTGATTGCGAGGAAGGCTATGATAAGTCCCAACAATCTTGACCCGGAATTCCTCCAGAGGGACGGCTTCACCCTGCGGAAGACTGAATCTTTGTTTATTAATGAAAGAATTATAAAAACAAAGAGCAGGGCATAGCCCGAGTAAGTAACAAGCATCCCCATCATATCATGGTTAACAGACAGTATGGTTCCTTTTTCATCTGGGTCATATGACGACTGATAAAACCTGTAACCCCTGTATTTCAGGACATTATTCATATAAATTGAAAAGGGCATGTTAACGTTGTGTTCTTTATCGACAAGAACTACTTCACTGCGATAGCCGGAGGGGCTTGATGAACCCGGGTACCTTTCCAGCTTAAAATCCTCCAGCATTAAAGAAAAAGGAAATTCTATCCTCTCCGGTCCATATGTTAACACAAAACTGTCAGAACCAATTTTTGTTTCAGCCGTATCAATTTCTCCGTTGTAAACATCATATACATACATTTTTCTGAACTCAGTCCCGTATCTGAGTTCAATTTCGAAGGCATCCTTACCGGTAAGGGAATTTTCCGTATTTAGACTTACGGGCACCACTGTTCCGCTCAGCGATAATTTTTGAGGGACTATGCGGTAATTGGGAGTGCTGTAAATAAGCATTTCCCTCAAAGGGGCCTCTTCTCCTGCAGGGATGGTAATCATTTCCCGTGTCATCATACTCATACCAGTGAGTTCCTTATTCGACCTGACGATGAAAGTATCAGCCTTCAGGCTTATATTCAGGTCACAACTTTCATCCGTACCAAAGCCTATCTTCAGCTTATCAACTATTTTAATGTCTCCTTCTGCCAGGTATACCACCTTACGGAATCTCCTCGCATTCGTTACAAGCAAAGCTGCCATTGGTCTTCCCCCTTCAGTATCAACCACAGTTTCACTGGCATTCGGTATATACCTTGAATATCTGACCGAAAAAGGGGTTTCGTTAATTTTTTCTTCCCTGTAGAAACTTCCCAGTGAAGTATTTGTAACCATCACTTTCTCTCTATGGGACAATAGCAATCTGTTCTTGCTGTCATAAACATTAACTGCCATATATTCATCACCTGTCAGCCCGTATGAAACAGCCTGTCCCTCACGTATATGAACCCTTCCCTCGTAGCCTGTATATCTTGTAATAGCAGCTCCTGCAATAATTACGATGAATGAAAGGTGAAAAATCAGAATGGTGATTTTCTTCTTCTTATAGAGCTTATATATAAAGACCTGCCCAAGCATGTTAATGACTAGCATGAGGAATATCAGCTCAAACCATCTGCTGTTATAAACCATCTGGCTGGCCGATGCTGCTCCGAAATCATTCTCTATAAATGTAGCTGCTGCCATTGCAACAATAAAGACCACAAATAAAACACCCGTAAAAACGGGTGAAAAAAGCATTTTAAAATTAAGTTTCATAGGTAACATTATCCGTTTTCTGATATCATTTCAAGTGTTTCTTTCTTCAATATTTTTATTTCAGGACAATCTGAACATATTATCCCCTCATTTGAAAAATCCTTCAGTATCCTGACTATGCTCTCCTTGGCCATTCCGGCCATATCAGCCAGCTCCTGCCGGGTAAGGAGGGGCTTGAATTCATCTGAACAAAATACTTCATCGGCAAGGTACAAAAGAACCTCAGCCACACGGCCAGGCATTTTTTTCTGTGTCATACTCAGCAGTTTATGGAGATAAAAATTGGACATAATACTAATTTCCTTAATAATACCATCCGCAAAGTCTCTGTTCTGTCTGAATAATTTTCTTATTACTTCAACACTGATGAAACAGGCTTTTACCTCATCAATACTTGAAATCGAATAAGAATGCCTTAAATCGGTATAAATTCCAGTCCCCACTATCATTCTTCCCGGTTTAACAATGTTAATAATCAAGTTCTTCTGTCCCTGTCCTTCCATGTATATTTTTGCCATGCCTGAGCGCAGGAAAACTGCATTTGAGGCCGGAGATGATTGTTTTACAATCATTTCTCCCGGTCTGAAATTCGCTTCATACCTGCTTCTTTCAAGTAAATCAAGTTCTTCTTCCGTCAGTACTTTGAAATTTGCCCAGCCCTCTTCACAATCTATACAATTACAAATATTCGTTTTTATCATAGATTTACTCCCCGTTTTAAAAGCGTAATTATACTACATAAGTGAATTATGATATCAACAAGGATAATGCTGAATAACATTTTGCATGTTGATATTTATCAACAAAGATATAAGAAACTATCATTTAACGCAAAGGACAAGATCAATACTGTTACAAACAGTACAATGGAAAAAAATACTTACATTGCAATTAGTTTAATAAAAGAAGGAATATAAACATATTTAAAACTTTAAACCTATGAAGAGACTATCACTTTTACCTTTGATTTTTGCCGGTCTTATCTTTGCTTTCACTGCATGTGAGGGACCTGAAGGGCCACAGGGGCCTGAAGGGCCAACAGGACAGACAGGACCGACAGGACCGGCAGGGCCGACGGGGCCGGCAGGCACTGCAGGCTGTATTGAATGCCACGACAACAGTCAGATTATTACTGCTGCCTCAGCACAGTGGGAAGCATCGATACATGCCACGGGTGGTAATGCTGAAAGGAACGGTACTGATTGTGCTCCCTGTCATACCAGCCAGGGCTTCCTGGAAGTTAATGCAGCAGGCGACTTCTCATCAACAATTGGTAATAAGGGAACAACTGCAGCAGTTGACAACCCCAACCAGATCAATTGCTACACCTGCCATAATATTCATAATACCTACACAACGGATGACTGGGACCTGATGAAAACCGACGCTACTGTTGCATGGCACAGTGTTGACGGTACAACTACCACCACCGTTGACATAGGTGCCGGCAATATGTGTACCGGCTGCCACCAGGGAAGGGCGCAGACTCTGCTAGCCAACTGGGATGACGGGGGAACAGCAACTCTCACTCCGGATACATACAGATGGGGACTGCACCACGGACCACAATATAATATATTTGTCGGGGAAGGTCTTTATGAATTCACAGGTTCAACAACTTACCCAAGCGCAGAGAATCACCTCGTTGGTACCGCCTCAGACGGCTGTGTAAGCTGCCACATGTATGATGCCTATGGCACTCAGGCCGGCGGACATACATTTAATTTCGGTTATGTATATCACGGATCAGTTGTTCCAAACTGGAATTCAACATGTACATCATGTCATACCCCCGACGGGGTACTTGACCTTGATAATCTCCTGGCAGGTATTCAGGATAATATTGAAGGGCTACTTGAAGAGCTGATGATAGAACTCCAGAATGCCGGTGTGATGGATGCTGATGGTTATCTTGTACACACCAGTTCAACCAATATTGCTGACCAGACTGAAGAGTATCTTGCAGCCTTCACCAACTGGCAGGCAATTGAAGAAGACAGGAGCCTGGGTTTCCATAATCCGGATTATACTGAAGCAGTATTACTGAACACCCTTGAAGTTGTGTTCGGGATTACAAAGTAATGATAATTCTCAACCATACATAAAGGAGGCTGTCCTAAAGGCAGTCTCTTTTTTTTATCCCCTTCTGCCCCGGGGTGTGGCCCGGGCTATACTATTAGCCCGCCCCGCTGGTACCGGGCCTTACTACACCGGGCAAGGCGGGATTATAAAATAAAAAAAGGCACGGACCTGGAAATCCGCGCCAGCACTGATGAAATCGTGTTTATCAGTCCGAATTCACGCTAATGCGTGTATTACTTTTTGAAGGTACGCATATAGTTTACCATGTGCCATATATCCTCATCAGGAATTTTATTTTCATAAGCGGGCATTTCACCGCGTCCGAATTTGGTTTTGTAGAAATGCTCACCGTCTGTCTGGTCCTGGTAAAGATCACCTGAAAAGTCACCGGCAAATGTCTTAAGGGCTCTTGCTTTTACACCGTCACCCAGTCCTGTTTTCCCGTGACATGAAGCACAATACCTCTTGTAAAGGGCTTCACCTTTCTGAATGCTTTCCGCGTTGGCTTCAACAGGATTTTCCATATTCTTGTACTTGGCAGGAACTTCCCAAGGCTCCGGCATTTTCTTTTGCTGAGGAGTCATTGAGATTAATCCGAATCCCAATCCTGTCATTAACAGACCAATAGTAAAAATTCTAAGTGTTTTCATAACAATTCAATTTTAATTTATTATTAATAGTACAATTATCATGCAAAAAATTATTCGGACCTCTTTCCATCCCGGTTTATGCGTATCATACTTATTATAGCAAACAGATAATGTCCCCAGACACCTGCAAGCAATATGGTGAGGGTAACTATCATCCAGCGTGGTGCAATCTGTGTCCAGAGAGCCCTGTGTGATTCCGCAACTTTGTGGGAAGAAGGAACCCCCCAGGTGGTTTCAGCTCTTTGCTCTACATTTCCGAATTGCCAGTGGTCATTAAATCTTCCTATTACTGTAAGATTCCCATCCTCGTCTCCGGGTACATCATCCGGAAATTCCACTTCAGCCTCTCCGTCGATAAAATATCCCTCAGCCACAGGTAAAAGACTAAACATCCGTGGTACAAATACAAAAATATCCTGGTTACTTACAGGTATTTTTTCGGAGTCAATAACCGTAAAGGCTTCCAGAAATATTTTTTTTCCACCTTCATTTTCCTCAACTGACATCCTGAGGTTTACGTCCATTACGGTTAACTCCTCCATTGTCATTTCATACCTTTCATTACCCTCAAATTCGGCATAAAACCACCAGTTATTATCCTCATCCACCGGCAATGCCACATTTTCAGGGATAATATAATGCGCAACACCATTTTTGTCTGTAATTGCTTCTCCCAATAATTCGGGCATCTCATAGTTAGTGTAAAACTTTACCGGCAGTCCTTCCAGCGGGATTAACCCCAGCTCTCCGGCAAGGAATATTTTGGCATCAAGGATCCTGTGTCCTTCGGTATTCTTAAGGTATTTGAATTCAATATAAGGACTTTGTATTTCATCTCCCCCGGCATCCTGTGCATCCAGGGTTTGAAGAACCAGTAACCCTGGCAGCATTGATAACATGAATACAAAAGGTGCCTGTTTTTTCATAATCTTTTTTTTACTGATCCTGAACTTCTTCCGATACTTCCATTTCGGAAATTGATACCAGGGGTGCTATTTTTGATACCAGCATCATAAAAATCCCAAATATCGCCACTCCGGCTGCTGTCAGAGACCATTCCACCCATGTGGGAGAATACTTAATGAAATCCATCCTGTAATCCTGAACCGGAAGAAAAGGGGTTTCAAGTGTAGGCACAACAATAATATACCTGTTAAACCATAAACCCAGGAGTGCAATAACTGCGGCTATTACAATATTTCTTATTGTTCTGAATTTACGGATTCCAACAATTATCAGAGGTATTAGTATACCAAGATAGTTTGCAAAGATAAACATCAGGTAGTAGTCCTCAAACAGTTTATCTATCAATATCTTATCCATTTTAACAGAGCCGTACCATTTTGTAAGATAATCACTGAAGGTAAAATACCCATAGAATGCGGCTATGATCAGTAGCAACACACCCACATTTACAAAATGTTTCCTTGTGATATACTTTTCAAGCTTATATATCTTCCTGAACAGCTGCATTATTATTATTAAAAGCCCTGTCCCTGAGAATACAGCGGCAATAACAAAATAAGGTCCGAAAATTGTACTGTGCCAGCCGGGCTGAAGGGTCACTCCGAATATCCATGCGAGTACTGAGTACACAATTATAGCAATGGCTATAATCATGGCTGCCATTACATTTTTTGCCCGGCTTAGCAGCCTGTGTTGTTTTTTGGTTCCCACGTATCCCAGGGCAAGTATCCGGTAAAGTTTCTTCTTCCAGGGTTTGATACTGATATCGGTAGTATCCCGCAACATGGCAAAATCTTCGATCAGCGACAAATAAAGGAAAATAAAGCAGCCGAAAAGGTCTGTTATAATAGCTATCACATCCCAGGTAATTGGCGACTGGATCCTGGGGAAAGCAAAAAGGAAAGGTAACCTGTCGAGCCTGCCTATGCAGAAAAAAATAAAGAATGGTCCAATGCAAAGTGATATAACGGTTATCAGCTCTGCAAATCTAATCACAGGTGCTCTCCATGGCGACTTGAATAGGTGAAGCACACCCGATATCAGCGCGCCAGCATAGCTGAGTCCCATAAAAAAAATAAAATTCACAATATAAACACCCCAAACCACATTATCCCTCATTCCGGTCACAATATGTCCTTTGTCAATTTGTTGTATCAGGGCGTATATTCCTATGGCCCAGACCAGAACAAATACACCAAAGAGTAAATACCAATTCCTTGATGTAGATATTATCTCGGTAGTCAGTTCCTTCACCAGGTTTTTCTTTGTTATTCTCACCATGAAAATTTGGTTTTACCTTTTTGCATCTCTTGGTCCGGTTTTTTTGTATCTTTCCCGGTTCTGATCGCTGAGGCCATCAAGACCACTCTCATAATCAAACAAGCGGTTAACAGGAGGCAGATAATAGACACTGGGGTGTGTTCCCAGTTCTTCCAGGTACCTGTATCCGTGCTTCTGTTCCATGGTTTCTGAGAAGCGGAGTGTCTCAACTCCGTTGGTAATAGCATCTTCCACAAGATCACCAAAATAGAGTGCCCCCATGGGGCAGGCCTGTACACAACGGGGTAACTCATTATTTCTCAATTTATCGGCACAGAACACGCATTTTCCCACTGTTCCTTCAACAGGAGGCGTGTTCAATTCAGGGTCGTATACATGATCCTCAGGGGCTTCAACTTCCGGGTCCTTCCAGTGGAATGATCTTGCAGAATAGGGGCAACCTGTCATACAAAATTTGCATCCTATGCAGCGTTTGCTGTCGACAAGGACAATACCATCATCTCTCTTATAGGTTGCACCAACGGGGCATACGCTTACGCAAAGCGGATTATCACAATGGAAGCATGGCCGGGGCAGCCAGTAAGGTGCCGTATGCTCAGCATCCTGTATTGAGTAAAGCTTTATCCACTCATGATCCTTGGGTAACATGTGCCCTTCCTGGCATGCTTCTATGCATTTACGTGCGTTGGCACATTTTGCCAGGTCGATAACCATAATAAATTTCCTGTTTGGAATTCCCTCACGGGCAGACTCCCTTTTCTCATTGGTTTCTTTTTTAAGTTCCTTCAAGGCATCCTTATCCACCTCAAGCACTTTACCTTCAGCAGTCAGTACTCTTACCTTTTCACCTGATGAATCGATCATCTTATTCCCTGCAACAGCAGCGGCTCCGCCAACAGATATTGCACCGAGTCCTGTTCCTATATTCTTCAGAAACCGGCGTCTTGAATTCTCTGACCTTTTATTATCAGCCATATATTTTTCTGTCTATTCATGTTCTTCGTGATATCCTGAAATCATGCTTTTAAACAATGTGGCGGGTTTATCACCAAGAGTACAGGTATAAATGTGTATAAGCATGAATACTGACAGTATAAAACCCATGGTTATGTGTAAAATATCAGTGATAAGCAATCCACTCACACCAAAAAACTGTTGAACCAGAATTTCAGGGAAAAGCAGGCCAAAGCCGGTAATTATGAGTACTGGCATGCCAACATACATTGCAAGAACATATGATATTTTCTGCAAGGGGTTGAACTTTTGTTCATATGTTACGGGAAATGGGTGTTTCTCCTTCTTAAACATCCCGAATGCATAAAATTTTAACTGTGCAAACAGATCTGCCCAGAAATTCTCCTTCTTAATCCTGTAATGCCTGCTGTTTGTTGTGGCTACATTACCAATAATAAACACGACATAATTAAAGGTAAGAATTATAGCGGAAACATTATGCCACGCTACAGCCTGGTCAAAGCGGATAAGGGAAAATTCTCCCCCTGAGCCAGCAAATTGCATGCTTACACCTGTGAATATTAAAATAAGGAATAAAATGGCATTTATAACATGCCAAATTCGTATCCAAACCGGGTATAAATATAATCGTCTTGTCATTTATTAAGCCCTCCTAATTATTCTGAAAAATAGATGCACTACTATAACCAGTATTACTCCAGCGAAAATGATAAAGCTCAGAACATTAAGTATAATGTTCCTGTTGGCTCCTATAACATAGGACTGGTTGAGGATAATACCATTTATAAAGCCAACATCAGCCCTGAACTCCTTACTCTGAAACTTGTACAGGGTTGCCAGTAACCTCGACTCCGATGAATGACATTCTGTACATCTTTTTACGGCCTTATCCTTAGGCAACAGCTTATGGGCAACCAGAATACTTTCATTTATCCCAGTATGGCATTCTATGCATCTGACACTGGTAAAATGTGCTGATTGATTTGGCAGCCAGCCGTGGCTATCAATTACCTTTATCTCCTCCTTATCCGTAAGTAGCTGAAAATTATCAAAATTGGCATGGCACTCAAGACATATATTATTGTCATATAATATTGTCTTTCCCAGGCTGGTCGAATTCCTGATATTGATTTCATAACTGTGGGGGTCGTGACATTTCCAGCATGAGAAACCATCTATTTCAGCATGAACACTTTCCTCGTACTCTATCTGAATTTCTTCAAATTGATAACGAGCATATTGTTCGTCATACCCATGACAGTCATTACAATGATACGGTTCCTCCAACCTGGTCGATACAGGATGTGGAAATATTTCAAAATCATACGAATGACAATCAGTACAGGCAAAGCTCCAGTGATTTGACTGGTAAAATTCATCCCTGTCAACATGATAGTCATCACACATTAGTCTGTTCCGGATTACGCCTGTGGCTGTATCTGCAAGTTCGAAATAAGGTTCACCGTGACATACAAGGCACTTCTCATTATCTTCAGCGAAGAGGTTATTATCAATGCCCTTTTGTATCTGTAAAACTTGGTCAGGGTCCTGCAGAACAGGTCCGTTATTTTCTGTTATTAAGACAACAGAAAAAAAGGATGCAATTAAAGCTAAAGCAATCTTCATTTAAAACAGTTTTTAAAATCTTACTGTTATATTCATTCCCAGAAGGAATTCACCTTTCCAGAAATCATTTTTATTATACACAAAATTTCTTTGACCCAGTATACCTTTATAGTTTGCAAAGAAAAGCTGGAATGCATGTGTGGGTGTTCCCTTTTCCCAGCCTATTACGATCTGTGGTAAGGTTCTTTCAAAGTTGTCGGTTCCGTCACCATCGGGATCTGTACCAGGCGGTGTAAAGAGGTAATCATACTCAAAAATAATTGAATGAGATGGTACGAAGGTAAATTTACCACCGGCATGAATTCCGAAATTGGCATTATTGTAACCTGTCTCCACAGCATTTAAATAGATGAAGGTTGGAGCTAATTGTACAGATATTGCCTCGGAGAATTTTCTTGCAACTATCAACTGGTGGAAATATGACAGTTTATGTATTGCCTTGAATGTTTCGGGAGGACCAAAATTCTCATCAGCCCTGGCCTCAACGGCCATGTTTCCATAATAGGTAAGTGAAACGGGCATACGGCCTGATTCGGTTTGCTGAAGAATTGCATATTTACCCTGTATATCCCAAAGACTTAAATCTTTGGTGGCTCCTGCCCCAACCATAATCCTGTCGGTAATACCATAGTTCAGGCCAAGCCTTATATTGGAGGGAGAGTATATACCGAAAAGTGATTGATGTCCGTCAGTAACCAGTCCAAAACGGTGATGAATCTCAAATTCAATCATCCCCTTGAACGGAGTCATAACTGTCTGGTTATCTGCAAGGATACTGGTCTCAAAAGTCCACATTACAGGATAATCCTCCTCTTCCTCCTGGGAAAACAGAGGCACTGCCAGCATAGCGATCAATAATAGTGAGAATATTTTTTTCATTGTTGTCGGTTTATATTAGTTTTTATTTTTTAATTATCAGGTGCCCCTATATAGATCCAGTCAAATAAAAGCCACAGGTCCTTTGTCTTCCATGTTCCACCATGACCCGGATCCTCAATCTTTATAACTACAGCACTTTCCCTGTATGAATCTACATTTATATATCCCCCTTCGGTGAGTGATTCATACGATTCTGATTCCCTCAGATCAGGTGCGATAGCTCCTCCGTGGCATCCCGTACAATTATATGCCGGGAAGAGGGGCGCAATCTGCTGACTGTAAGAAACCGGATCATAGGGCTGAGTAGTGTCAGGTGGCACATAAACAGGCGGATCATAGCTATATTTCTCACATGCCGTTAATCCGACCATGACCATAATAATTAGTAAAAAAGCAAGATTAATTACAGCTTTTCTTCTACTTCTTCTTCTCATGTTTATATTAATTAGTTGCAATAAAGTAATACGATGCCGGGGTGAATTTAAAAATTAATTTAAAGTAGTAAATATATTGTATCTAAATATGAGTGCATAGGCAGATCAACAAATACATTTACATAGTTAGAACTGATGTTTATGGCGTTAATAATTGATATAAATCAATATTTTTTATATTATTCAACGTATTTTATTGCTCATAGACGGGGGTAAATTATGCCGCCTCTCATCTATAGCCGGCTCATCCCCCAGTTCTATCAGCAGAGTGCCTCCTTCAATGAGCCTGTTTCTCCTGATCCAGAACCTGTCAATATTTTCTCCGTTAAATTCAAGATTCCGGATATATATGTTTCCGGGCTTATTGTTTATAGTTCTTATTATCAATTCTTTGCCACTATAATACTGCTGATTGAGTTTAATGGTAACCTTATCAAAAAGCGGGCTTCCAATCTGGTAAACAGGCTCGTTGAATGCGTGACCTGAAACATCAAATAAGCCCATGCCTGCCATCACATACCATGCTCCCAGCTGCCCCTGGTCCTCATCCTGTCCGAAGCCATAGCCATGCAATGGTTCGGTTCCGTAAAATTCATCACATATATGCCTTACCCATTTTTGCGTCAGCCATGGTTTGCCCGAGTAATTAAAAAGCCAGGCATTATGCAGGCAGGGTTGATTGCCATGGTTATACAGTTTCTCCAGTCCTGAAAAGCTGTCAATTTCTTCTCCTCCGCCAAATACACTTTTACGGGCCCCGGTAAACATATTAACGAGCCGGTCATTGAACAGTTCAGGACCGACCAGTTCCATTATTCCGGCAGGGTCGTGAGGCACATACCAGGTATACTGGAAGGCATTGCCTTCCTGGAAACCTCTCCAGGGTTCCATGGGGTCAAAATTATCAATAAATGAACCGTCAGAATTCCGTGGCCTGATAAACTTTGTCTCCGGGTCAAATAAGAGTTTATAGGCATTAGCCTGTTTCATAAGCTGCTCATAATCATCCGTTTTCCCAAGGGCCCTGGCAAATTCAGCCACGGCGAATGAGCTGAAACAGAACTCAAGTGTATGGGATGCTCCGAAATTAAAAACCCAGCTGTTCGACAGGGTAGTATCATAGGAATGGATATAACCGTTTTTCACAAAATAGTGCAGGTCATATTTACCCGACCCGAAATCCCTTCCTGCATAGCCAGTTTCATTCTTATAGGCAGCAGCATAGGCTCTCTCAATATCAAAGTCCCTTATCCCGCAGTTATAGGTAGCGGCAAGCATTAAACCATTATAATTGGTTTGCACCCCGTTTGAATAGGCACCTGCTGCAACACCATCGTGCAGCCATCCGGTCTCATCACTGAAATCAAGATTCGATTGCATGTATTCGCTCAGGTAATCAGGATAAGCCAGGGCCCAGAGCTGGCCCAGGTTCCAGAAGCCACCCCAGATACCATCGGTATTATAATGATTATATGCCGGTTTTCCTTTTTCATCAAGTGGGATCTGCCCTATGCCTCCATCATTCCGTGGATATTGTCCGTTTACGTCACTTGCCAGTCCCCGCCCCAGCAAGGCATGGTACAGGCCGGTATAGAATTTTAACCTGTCTTCCTCCCTGCCTCCTTCAACAGTTATAACAGAGAGCTTTCTTTTCCATTCTTCTTCTGATCCGGCTCTAACCTCTTCAAAACCTGTTTCAGCAGCCTCAGTTTCGTAATTAAGTCTTGCATTTTCAACCGAAGTATATGAAAGACCTGTTTTTATTTCCACCTTTTCTGCCTCTTCGGTTTTAAACCTCAGATACATGCCATTTGAAATGCCCTTTGTTGATTGAGCTCCGGGGCTGATTGAATCATCCACAAAACTTCCCCATGAATCGGGTTCCCTGTTAAGTTTTATATAGAAAAACATTTTCACCCTGTTTCCCTCATCACAGAATTTCACGTATTCCGGGTAGGTGATTATATAACCCTGCAGTTCATCTCCGGAAATTTTCTCAATATAAGCCTCTGTCACATCACTGCTCTCGCCCTGTTTGTGACCTATATCAATGATGATTCCCGATTCTTCGGATTGAGGGTAGGTATACCTGTGAAATCCAACCCTGCTCGTAGCACTTATTTCAGCCTTTATGCCGTAGTCATCCAGTTCAACACTATAGTACCCCGGTGTGGAGATCTCTGTGTCTTTTGAAAATCGTGACCGGTAGCCCGTATCGGGCTCATCGAGAGTACCAGGAACGGTTTTGAGTTCACCCTCAAAGGGCATAAAAACCAGGCCTCCCACCTGGAACTCATGGAAATGGCCGAATCCTTCTATTGATCTGTGCCTGTCGTCATACCCACATGGCAGCCAGCTACCCATACTACCGTAGGCATTTGTATGCGGGGCCAGCTTGGCCATACCGAAAGGCCTGGCTGCCGGCGTATAGAAAAACCAGCGACCATGCACCGATCCTATCTGTGGATCGACATAATCAAGGGGATTGAATCTTTCTGTTTGCCTGCAGGAAAACATGGCCAGAGCAAATAAAAACAAAAGAATTCTTATCTTCATGGCGGGACTTTTAGGTCTAAAAATACACAGGCGGAAGATAAACTGCAAAATACTATCACAATATATTCAGATTCTAAATAATATAAACGTATAGAGAGTGAAGAGAAGACATATAATCTTTCTTATAATCATATTAATTACCGCCGCCTGCAGTAAAGAGGAAATAGAATATACTGATAATGACCTTATTATAGCAGCCTACCTCCCTTACTGGGGTATGGATAAGGTTGATCTAAACAGTCTGTCGCATCTTGATATTCTTTATTATTTTTCAATTGCCCCTGATCAGGATGGGCTGTTTGTAGTACCTGAAGGGCTGATATCTGATATTAATCTTGCCCGCGACCGGCTTCGCAATGATGCCCTCCTCTTTCTTGTCCTGGGTGGATGGTACGAGTCAGAAACGATTTTCCCCATGTTTGAGGATCCGGAAAAAAGGGCGGACTATGTCAGCCAGCTGGTCCGCTTCTGCCTTGAGCATGATATTGACGGTGTTGATCTCGACTGGGAGGACTACCCCTATTCAATTCCTCCGCAGGATCGTAGCGTACTAACCGTCATGTTGTCAGATTCACTGAGGGCCAATGGATTACTCTTCTCTGTTGCGCTGGTTCCTTCCCAGGTAGTATTTTCGTCGGGTATTCATCCAATGGTGGATTATATCAATGTGATGAGCTATGGTATTCTGGACGAAGAGGGGAACCAGGTACCCCTTGCAATGTTCGAAGATTTCACCTATGAGCATGTTTATGCGGGCATACCAAGGGAAAAAATAATTATGGGTGTACCCTTCTATGGTAAAAGGCCGTATAAGGAGGGTGATACCTCACCCCGCACCTATACCTACAGGCATATAGTTGAAATGGCCCATCCACTGCCTGACAATAATAACTTTGGCCTATATAGCTTCAACGGGAGGACACTTATTAAAAAAAAGACATCCTTCCTCATTGAAAATGAAATAGGAGGAATAGTGGCCTGGGAATTATCCCAGGATGTCCCTCCTGGCTCACCATACAGCCTTTTCGATGCAATTCTTGATATCGCTGGGAGGTAATATGACTTATCAGAATTTGTAAGTGTTGTCCTCTATCAGTTTATCAGCTATCCTCCTGCGTGCGGCTTTAACATTAACCCCTGCAGTATCTGAAAGATCACCGACAGCTTTTATAAGGCCTTCACTGCTTTCATTATCAATAGAATGAATAGCATCCATAGCCCACTTGCGAACCTTCTGGACGGTATCATAAACGTATACATCAAGGATATCCCTGTATATACCGGCATCGCCTTTGATAAGCTCTATTTTTTTGACCCTCAGTGCCAGAGATTCGGTGATGTATATTTCCATGATTATATCCGAGATATTATTCAGGATCTCCTGCTCATGAACCAGTTTGCGGTCATAGGTATTTGAAGCGGCATTGAGGAGAAGAAGAGCTATCTTCTTTAGGTTTTTTATGTACCCTGACTTTTCTGTAAAGAAATCATCCGGTTTCTTCGCTTTGTAAATTTCCATACTGCCGATAGCCCCGGCCAGTTTTTCAGCTTCCTCAAAAAGTCCGTACTTTCCTTTCATGGCTCTTTTCATAGCAGTATCAACTACCAGTATTCTGTTTATTTCGTTAGTCCCCTCGAATATCCGGTTTATCCTTGAGTCACGGTATCCCCTTTCAACCTCCATTTCCGCTGAATATCCCATACCCCCATGTATCTGTACTGCTTCATCTGCAACAAAATCAAGCATTTCAGATCCATAGACCTTAAGTATAGCAGCTTCAACGGCATAATGAGCTATAGCATCTATGGTAGCCCGGCCTTTTTCACAGCCTTCCGATTTATATTGTCCGACCAGATCATCAATATCCCTGCTTACCCTGTAGGTAGCCGATTCTGCCGCAAAAGTTCTGATAACCATTTCGGCCAGTTTGTGCTTAATAGCACCGAAATTAGCGATCTGAGTGCCAAACTGTTTTCTTTCACTGGCATACTTTACAGAATTGGTAATGGCACGCTTTGCTGCTCCTATCACATTTGCCCCCAGCTTTATTCTTCCCATATGCAAAATACTGAGAGCTATTCTGAATCCCTCTCCTCTCTTCCCCAGCAGGTTGGCAGAAGGAACTTTAACATCATTATAATAGATCTGTGCCGTTGAAGAACCTTTAATGCCCATTTTATGCTCATCCGGCCCAATCACTACCCCTTCACTGGCCGTGTCAACTATAAATGCACTCAATACCCTGTCGTTTTCAATTTTGGCAAAGACTGTTTGGGTATCTGCAAAGCCGGCATTTGTGATCCACATTTTCTGACCGTTAAGTACATAATGACTGCCATCTTCAGACGGAAGGGCATTTGATTTTCCTGAATTTGCATCACTGCCTGCACCGGGTTCGGTAAGACAATATGCTCCCAGCAATTCACCAGTAGCCAGTTTTGTAACGTATCTTTCTCTCTGTTCTTCATTCCCGAAATACATTATCGGCAGTGTTCCTATTCCGCAATGAGCCATAAAAGCCACTGAAAATGAATAAGCTGCCCCAATGGTTTCAGCCGCCAGCATCTGGGTGACAAATGACTGTCCGAAGCCACCGTATTCCTCACTGACTGCTATCCCCATAAGACCCAGTTCACCTGACTTTTTTAAAAGTGATTTCATCAATTCGCGGTCGCCCTTTTCAAGTTGTTCCATGTGTTGATATACTTCCGCTTCAAGAAAATCCCTGCAAGTCCGGGCAATCATTAACTGTTCCTCATCGTATTCCTCTGGGATAAAAATATCTTCAGGTTTTACTTCACGAACGAGGAATTCGCCGCTTTTCAGGAGTTCTGATTTTTCCATTTCAATTGCTTTATTATGATTTGTATTCTAAATTTTCAGACTTCTGACAATCAATTCACAAATGTCAAGGTTCTCAATTTCTTCTTCCCTGTTTTTATATTTTAAGCCGTCAGTTATCATGGTCATGCAGAAAGGGCATGCCGTGGCAATAATATTCGCACCGGTTTCGAGGGCTTCTTCCGTTCTTTCGATGAAAATTTCCTTGTCCCCTTTCTCCGCCTCCTTAAACATCTGTCCACCACCTGCGCCACAGCAAAGGGCGAAGCTTTTATTGCGTTTCATTTCCTTCAGTCCCTGACTCATGGCACCGAGAAGCATCCTGGGTTCCTCATATATTTTATTGGCACGTCCGAGATAACAGGGATCATGATAGGTTATAACTTTATCTTTCAATGCATTACTACTTAGCTTTAATCTTCCGGATTTCAACATGTCTGAAAGAAAACTGACGTAGCTGATAACTTCAAAATCAGCTCCAAGATCAGGATACTCATTCTTAAAAATATTATAACAGTGCGGGCATATTGTGATAACCTTTTTTATATCATAGGCTTTAAAAGTCTCAATATTTTGAAGGGCCTGCATCTGGTAAACCATTTCGTTACCTGCTCTTCTTGCAGGGTCGCCTGTACATGTTTCTTCCTTTCCCAGCACAGCATAGCTGACGTCAAGGTATGTAAGTATTCTGGCTAAGGCAGCAGCAACTTTTTTATACCTGTCATCGAAAGCTCCGGCACATCCCACCCAGAACAGGTATTCCACTGTTTCTCCCCTGCTGAACAGGTCTGACATAAGAGGTACATTTACCTTTTTTGTTTTCATAGAAGGATTTATTCGTCGATTGCCATTTCGATATTCTCTGCCCATAGCATACGATCTTCTGATGAATATTGCCATGGGGCTCCATTATTCTCTATATTATTGAATACTGTCTTAATTTCACCCGGGGCCTGGCCTTCCTCCATAACCAGGTACCTTCTCATATCAATTATAAGTTCGGGATGGTTAATATTTACCGGGCATTCTTCGACACATGCATTGCATGTTGTACAGGCCCACAACTCCTCCAGGCTGACATAGTCACGTAGCAGGCTCTTTGCATCATCAAATTCCTTGCCCTGTTTAATCATTTCCGGGCCTTTATCATTCATCCTGGCCCGAACATCCATGATAATTTTACGGGGCGATAATTTTTTACCTGTGATATTTGCCGGACATACTGCCGTACAACGGCCGCACTGGGTACAGGAAAGTGAATCAAGGTAGTTTTTCCATGTAACATCCTCAATGTCCTTAATCCCGAATCTGTCAACTTCCGCATTTCCGGGCGCTGCACTGAAGGCTGTCTCCGGGTTCATCATTAACCTTACTTCCCTGGTAATATTGTCCATATTAACCAGTTTGCCGGCTGGCCACAGTCTTGAAAGGTAAACATTCGGGATTGACATAAACACATGGAAATGTTTGCTGTAAGGTAATATATTGGCAAAAATAAAAATTAGCACTATATGTGACCACCAGAAAATTTCATGCCAGGCATGTATAGTCGCGGGACCGAAAGGAGCATATAAACCGTAAAATAATGAACTTACCGGAAAAACACCTGCCATCTTCTGCCCTTCTTTGATGGCAAGGGCATAATAGGCACTGTTCAACCCAAGCAGACTGATCATCAGAAGAAGAATCAAGGTAAGTGCTATACTGGCATCTATGTGAGATGCCCTTTTCATCTCATAGCCTTCAAACCTCCTGACGTGAAAAAATAACCTGCGTGCCATGAATACGATTACTGAGATTGTTACCAGGAGGGAAAAAATATCACCTGAAGCTATTATAACATCATAAACAACACCAAGAAATTTAAGCACCCTCTCTGTACCTGCCAGCCCATCGATTAGCATTTCAAGACTCCCGATAAGTATGACACAGAAACCCCAGAAAACAAGAGCATGAAGAAAACCGATAAGAGGCATCCTGAAAATTTTTGATTGCCCGAAAGCCACCTTCATTGTCAATGCCAGCCTCCTGCCGGTATCCCTTACCGGGAAGGCCGGCCTGGTTAGCTTAAAAAAACGCAGCAGTCTCAATGCTGTATAGGCAAAAACACCGAGGGTGGCAAGGAGTACGAGAGCGAAAATTATCTGCTTCTGCATATGATATTCTTTTATTCAGGAGCTAGGCGGATTTTACATTCTTTACTGCTTCTATCAGGCCGGGGAGCACCTTCATTGCATCCCCCACCATACCGTATTTAGCCACATCAAAAACGGGTGCATCCTTGTCGGTATTTATGGCTACAATGCACTTCGAAGCGCTTACCCCTGCTATATGTTGTGTTGCACCGGAGATACCCACTGCAATATACAGGTCAGGAGCAATTATCTTACCCGTTTGTCCTGTATGCTCCTCATGGGGCCTCCATCCCTCATCCGAGACAGGGCGTGAGCAGGCCGTTGCTCCGCCGAGCAGATCAGCCAGTTCAACGATGGGAGCCCAGTTGTCAGGCGATCTCATGCCCCTGCCTCCCGATACAACAATCTCAGCATCGGTAAGAAGAAGTTTTCCGCTTTGTTTATTTACATCCCTTACTTCCGTCTTCACAAGGGCGGGATCCAGATCATAACTTAATTTCTCAATCTCCGGCTTATTATCTCCTTCAGCAATATCAAAAGAGTTCTGTGCCAGGGTCAGGATTCTTACCTCTGTTTTAATGACAATATGTGCATAGGCATTACCGGAATATACCCTTTTATAAACAGTAAAAGGTTCCAGTGAGGATGGCAGCCTGCTTACACCCGCTCCCACACCGGCTTTTAACTTAACCGACAATCTTGGAGCCACGGCCTTACCCGTATTATTATTTGCCAGGATTATTACCCGGGCACCAAGCTTTTTTGCCATATCGGCTATTACTGCTGTGTATGCCTGGTTGTCAAGATTCTTAAGTTTTTCATTCTCAATACTTACTATTTTTGATGCGCCAAACCTTCCAAGGCTCTCCAGCTCGGCAGAATCAACTTCACCAATTGATAAGGCCGTAAGCGAAGTGTTCAACATTTCAGCCATAGCAGCAGCATAGGACACCAGCTCGTATGATAATTTTTTAAATTTCCCTTCCCAGTTTTCGGTATATACTAATACTGACATTTTTCTTATTGTTAAAAATTTTACTCTATTTTTCAGATTACCTTCTCAACATTCTGCAGAATGTCAATCAACTCTCCCGGTTTATCAGCATCAATAAACCTGCATGCTTCCTTTTCAGGAGGCATTTCGTACGAAACAATCTCTGTAAGCGGCTCTGTCATTACCGGTTCAACAAGTTTTATCGGTTTCGACCTGGCCATCATAATACCGCGCATGGCTGCTATTCTTGGCTCTTTGGCTATTCCTTTCTGAACAATGGCCACAAAAGGCACGGCTAGCGAAAGAAGCTCTTTCCCTCCATCTATTTCACGGGTAAGGCTGAGGTTGCCATTCTCAATATTAATACCCGACACAGCTGACACCGAAGGATATTGAAGAAATTCTGCCAGCATCCCCCCTACTGTTGACCCGTTGAAGTCGCTTGATTCAATACCGCATAGGATAAGATCAAAATTATCCGCCTTTACAACTTCAGCCAGTTGAGCTGCAACAAAATAAGCATCGTGCGCATCTGAGTTTACTCTTATGGCACTGTCGGCACCTATTGCAAGTGCTTTACGTATGGTTGGCTCTGAGGAGACAGGACCCACATGGGCAACCGTCACAGACTCGACAAGCCCGGGATTGGCATCCTTTAATTCCAGGGCACGTGTGAGGGACAACTCATCCCATGGGTTTATTACCCATTGTATTCCCGCAGTGTCCAGTTTCTTACTGCCGGTGAACCTTATCCTGGTAGTAGTATCAGGAACGTTGCTGATGCATACAAGTATTTTCATCGATAGGTAGTTTTATATTTTAAAGTTGTGTTTTATAGCTAATTACCTTATAAATCAAAAAATTAACCCTCTCATATTTAACCTCTTGAGCGAGCAAATATATAAAAAAAAAAATCTAATTTCGTCCGTCACAAATAATGAATGAAATTGCAAGACAGGTTAAAGGCATATATATCGATTATATTTTCCATGGCATTCTTCGCTTTCTCCTATGTATGGTTCAAGATTGCCAACGAGGCATACCGTCCTCTTACCATTGTATTTTTCCGGCTGGCCACTGCAGTTATTGTTCTTAGCCTTTTCCTTTACCTGACAGGGAGATTTGAAAATATCAGGAAAGAAGACAGGCTCTATTTCTTCTTTATGGCTCTTTTCGAACCCTTCCTGTACTTCATTTTTGAGAGTCATGGCCTGGCGCTCGTATCCTCTACGGTTGCTTCCGTATTGATAGCCACTATTCCCATTTTTACTGCCATCGGTGCTCTCCTCTTCTTCAGGGAAAAACTGAGTATGTTCAATTATGCAGGTGTTGTGATCTCTTTCACCGGAATACTGATATTTATTGTTGCAGGAAAAAGCAATCTCTCTTTTAACCCCGCTGGTATAATCCTTATGCTGTTTGCCGTGATCTGCGCCACAGCATATTCACTCATACTGCGCCGGCTGGCAAATAACTACCGGCCTGTTTACATTGTGAATGTCCAGAACATAATTGGCCTTGCCCTTTTCCTTCCTGTATTCCTTATTTCCGAGGGCAAACACTTACATGAAATAGAGTTCCGGCCTGAGGCTGCCATTGCTGTTGCCCAGCTGGGCATTTTTGCTTCATGCGGAGCATTTATACTCTTTGGTTATACAGTAAGGAAGATCGGTGTCGCAAGGGCTAATCTCTTTGCCAACATTATTCCCGTGTTAACGGCTGTGTTTGCATATTACTCCATTGGTGAGATAATAACAACCGAGAAATTCGCGGGTATTATTATAATGATAGCCGGACTTTACATGGCCCAGATAAGGTTCACCGTAAAGAAAAAAGTTATGCGATAAAAGGTTTGTCCTTATCTCACTTCTCTCTGATGATAACCACTTAATGGGGAAAATATCCCTGCAGATGCATCTCCCATGATCACTGCCGGCTTCGACCAGGAATAACCTGAATAAGACCACCATTATGGACTGAGGCAAAGCCTGACTTGGGTTTTTACTTGCCATGAAAATGCCCGATGTGCCTGAACTTATGCTCCATTCATATTCATTCATGGTTTCGGGAATGATAATCCCTGTTGTAGCAGCGCTATTTGCCAAAAAGCCTGATAAACTTGCATCTCTCTGGTCAATGATATCAGGCGGCTCCGTTACCTCCGGGCTAATTGTATCAGGGCTGAACCTGCCACTGGGCCCTGACCCGATAATTTTTGGCATAACAGTCTCTGCCCTGGTTTATTCAGTTATTTACTTTCTGGTTCGAAAGTTATCACCGGTGTGGATTAAATAGTTATTTACATCTATCTTTAATCCATAATATTAACTTTTAAGAGCCGTTTAATAGACATTGTTTGTTTTCTTCAGGGGGCTAATATGAAAAGAGTATTGGTAATATTTCTCTTATCATCCGGTTTAATATCCGCACACGCACAAACCGGAGGAGATAATGTTTATGAATTTCTTAATCTGAGTCCCGGTGCATTTATATCCTCCCTGGGTGGCATTAATATATCCACTTTCAATAATGATCCTTCCCTTGCGATGTTCAACCCTGCCCTGGCAGGGCCACTCGGGCATGGCAATCTCTCGCTGAACTACCTTAACTATTTCGCCGGAATTAATTACGGATCGATTATGTATTGCCATCATACCGACAGTTCAGGAACCTTTTCAGCAGGAATTAACTACCTTAATTATGGAAGGTTTGAAAGAGCCGATGAAGCAGGTAACATAAACGGTTATTTCAATGCTGCCGAATACGCCTTTAACATTATATACTCCAGAGAGATTGATTCAGCCTTTACCCTGGGGATAAACCTGAAACCCATAATATCACAGCTTGAGACATATATCTCTCTCGGTATTGCCATAGATTTTGGCGCTTCCTACAGAAGCCGCGATGGCATGGTAAGCGCAGGGCTTGTTATAAGGAATACCGGATTTCAACTGACAACGTACAGCGGTGTGAGGGAGAAATTACCCTTTGAAATCACAGCGGGCTTAAGTACGAAACTGAGGCACGCTCCTCTCAGATTCAGTCTAACTGCCAGGCACCTTGAAAAATATGACCTTTTACACAGTTATTATACATCGGAAAATGATGATCGTCCACTTTCTAAAACGGAAGAAATAGCCGAAAACATTATGCGCCATCTTGTTCTCGGAGCCGAGCTTATGCCTACAGAAAATTTATTTTTTACCGCCGGCTTCAATTATCAACGAAGGAAGGAACTGATGTACGAGGCACGGTCAGCACTTGTAGGTTTCAGCTTTGGAGTGGGTTTAAAAACCTCTTCACTTGATATTATGGTTAGCAGGGCAAGGTATCACATTGCAGGGTCGTCTACCAACTTTTCCCTTTTGCTTAAACCCGCTTTATTCAAAAGGTTGAAATAAACGGATTTTCTTAACTTTGCAGCTTAAACAAGAATTAAATGAACAGGAAACTGATTATTGCCGTTGATGGTTATTCGTCTTGTGGAAAAAGCACATTTGCAAAAGCCATTGCCAGAGAACTGAACTACTTTTATGTTGACAGTGGTGCTATGTACAGGGCGGTAACATTGTATTGCATACGCAAGGGCTATATCAACGGACAAAACCTCAGGGAAGAAGAAATAAGCAGGAGCATGGATGATATCCATATACGATTCAGGTATAACCCCGACATTAAAGAGTATGAAACATATCTTAACGGGGAAAATATAGAGGATGAAATTCGACAGTTTGAAGTATCCTCATTCGTGAGCGTGATAAGTAAAATAAAGGCTGTAAGGCAGAGGCTTGTTGAAATTCAGAGGGAAATAGGTATGATGAAAGGAATTGTGATGGATGGCAGGGATATAGGGACTGTAGTTTTTCCTGATGCTGACATCAAGATATTTATGACCGCCAGCGAAGAGGTCAGGGCTGAAAGAAGATATAAGGAACTGCAGGAGAAGGGAGTAAGGGTTGAATTTAAAGATGTGCTGAGTAATATAGCCGAAAGGGACATGATTGATTCGGGAAGGGAGATAAGTCCGCTCCGCCAGGCTGAGGATGCCTATGTCCTTGATAACACGAATATGACCGTAAGCCAGCAGATGGATTGGTTCAGGGAAATTTTAAACAGCAAGGCAGGTAAATGAAGGTTAAGATAGAACGATATTCAGGTTTTTGTTTTGGAGTTGAAAACGCTATCAGGCTCACTGAGGAAGCTCTTAAATCGGAAGAAGAAATCTTCTGCCTCGGTCATATCGTGCACAATGAAGCTGAAGTAAAAAGGCTTGAAGATCTGGGACTGAAGACAATAAACCATGATGAATTCAGGACGCTGCGTAACAGCAAGGTAGTCATACGTGCCCATGGAGAACCCCCTGAAACATACGCAATAGCCCGTGAGAACAATATTGAGATTATTGAAGCCACCTGCCCCATAGTTAAGAAGATACATAAAAAGATTCGCAAACATTATGAAAAAACGGGTACAGAAGTTCAAAACCTCATCTACGGTAAAAAGGAACATGCAGAAGTTGTGGGACTCTTAGGGCAGACTGAAGGCAATTCTATACTTATATCGGGACTTGAAGATGTAATTCAAATAAATTTCAATAAACCTGCCGAGATCTTCTCCCAGACCACAAAAAGCAGGGGAAAATATGCCGAAGTTATCAATGAGATAAAAAAGGGCTATGAAAAAGAAGGTCACGACCCGGAAAAAATGCTCGAAGTAAATAATACCATCTGCGGACAGGTGGCAAACCGGGAACCAGGCCTGAAGAAATTTTGCAGTGAGCATGACGTAATTGTTTTTGTAAGCGGCAAAAACAGTTCAAACGGGAGGATGCTCTACGGAGTGTGCTCAAAAATAAACACGGCTGCATACTTTATTTCAGATATTTCTGAAATTGAAGAGTCATGGTTTGATCATGCATCAACAGTAGGTGTATGCGGAGCAACCTCGACACCCAGGTGGCTTATCAAAAAAGTGGCAGGGAGGATTGAAATGATTCCCGGGAAGAAAAAATAATTGTCAGGAAATAAATTACTTTTGTAGCTTTAAAAATCAATTCTAAAAAAATGGCAAGAATCAGTAAAATAGCTGTGCTTACTTCAGGCGGAGATGCGCCGGGCATGAATGCCGCAATAAGAGCCGTCACAAGAACAGCATTATATAATAAACTGGAAGTTATCGGTATAAAAGAAGGTTACAGGGGAATGATTGAAAAACTGTTCATACCCCTGTGGAGCATTGACGTCAGCGATATTATACAGAGAGGAGGAACCATACTTAAGACAGCCAGGTGCATGGAATTCAAAACCCCCGAAGGTCGTCAGATAGCCTATAATAATATGAAAGAGATAGGGGTGAATGGCATAATAGTGATTGGTGGTGACGGCACATTCACCGGTGCCAGGATCTTCAACGAAGAATTTGATATCCCCATGATAGGGATACCCGGCACTATAGATAATGACCTTTACGGTACTGACTATACCATTGGTTATGATACTGCTCTTAACACAGTTGTTGAAGCCGTTGACAAAATAAGGGACACGGCAAGCGCACATAACAGGATGTTTTTTATAGAGGTTATGGGTGCAGAAGCCGGTTTTATTGCCCTGCGAAGCGGTATAGCAGCAGGGGCTGAAGCCATAATTATCCCGGAAATAAATAATGAGATTGACAAACTTAACCAATTGCTTGAAAGCGGACGCAGGCAGAGGGCAAGCAACATAGTAATAGTGGCCGAGGGCGATAAGGAAGGCGGAGCATACAAACTGGCAAACAAGGTAAAGGAACGTTATCCGGGTTATGATATAAGGATTACCGTTTTAGGTCACCTGCAACGGGGAGGATCTCCCTCTGCTTTCGACAGGGTGTCAGCCAGCAGGCTGGGATATGCTGCCGTGGAAGCCCTGTTGGATGACCAGAAAAGCTTGATGGTGGGGATACAGAATAATGAAATTGCCCTTGTCCCCTTTAGAAAAGCCATTAAATTGCATAAGAGTGTAAACCAAAACCTGCTGGAGATAGCGGATGTGCTATCGAGCTGATCCGGGCATCATATACAAGGCAAAAAACAGATCAGCCTGTTATGGATAAGATAATTTTTATAGGAACAAGTCATCCTTACCGTGGCGGACTGGCTGCTTTCAATGAGAGGCTGGCAGGAGAGATAAAATCGACCGGCCACAGCGTCAGGATAGAAACTTTCATCCTCCAGTATCCGGCTATCCTCTTCCCGGGAAAAACACAATATTCAGGGGCACCTGTTCCCGGTCATCTTGAAATAAAAAGAAGCGTTAATTCAATATGGCCGCTTAACTGGATAAGGGTCGGGCGAAGGATAAGAAAGGAAAAACCTGACCTTGTAATTTTAAGGTACTGGTTGCCGTTTATGGCACCATGCCTGGGTACCATAGCAAGAATAATAAGGAAGAACGGGCATACAAAAATCATAGCCTTGCTCGATAATATAATACCACATGAAAAAAGACCCGGTGACAGGGCACTGACAGCTTATTTTGTGAACTCCGTGCATGGCTTTATAGCCATGTCACGATCAGTCCTGCAGGAACTTGAGATGTTTGACAGTAAAAAGCCCAGGATTTTTTCCCCTCATCCCGTCTTTGATAATTTCGGAAAAAGCTTCAGCAGGAAATCGTCACTGGAAAACCTGGGCCTTGACAGCGGATACAGGTATATCTTATTCTTTGGCCTCGTCAGGGAATACAAGGGCCTGGACATAATGATCAAAGCCTTTGCAGGCAAGAAGTTGAGGAAGATGAAAATAAAGCTCCTGGTGGTTGGTGAATTTTATGTTCCACGGGCCCCCTATGATGAACTTATCAAAAAACATGGCCTGGAAAAGGATATAATAATACATCCTCATTTTGTCCCGGATAGTGAAGTGGCAAACTGGTTCTGTGCTTCGGATATAATAGCCCAGCCCTATAAATCAGCCACACAGAGCGGTGTCACACAGATAGCCTATCATTTCAATAAACCAATGCTGGTAAGCAATGTTGGTGGCTTACCCGAAATCATCCCTCATGGCAAAGCAGGATATGTTGTCAAACCTGAGCCGGAAGAAGTGGCAGAAGCCCTGCTTGACTTTTTCAGCAATAATAGATACGATGAGTTTGTCAACGGGATAAAGGCAGAAAAAGATAAGTTCAGCTGGGATAAAATGGTGAAAAATCTTTTTATGCTGGCTGAAAAAATAAAATCCTGAGAAACATCCAAAATTTTAAAAACAATTTCACTGTCTCACTGTGGATCAACGTCGGAATATATCCTCAGTGCAGAATAGTCTTTCACAGACCTGACGGATGATGAGCTCCTGCTGATCAGTTCTCTTATATAGTTATATGATTTGTTCTTTTCAACCTTTAATAAGATGGATTTGATATACATATTCTGGATCCTGGCATGTGGAGGGAACTCAGGACCAAGCACCCTCTTCCCGAGCATATCCCTGAGCTGAGCTGCCATGATTTCAGCCGCCCCGTTAACAACCGCCTTGTCTTTATGTTTAAGGTAAATCCTTATAAGCCTGGTAAAGGGCGGATAGTTAAATTCCTTCCTCTCCTCGAGCTGGCTTCTGTACATCCCGTCATAATCGTTACTGATAATCTGCTTCATAACGGGGTGGCAGGGATTGGCGGTCTGGATTATTACCTTTCCGCGTGTCTTTCTCCTTCCTGCACGGCCACTGACCTGTGATGCCAGCTGGAAACATCGTTCATGAGCCCGGAAATCGGGATAGAAAAGCATCCCATCAATATTTAGTATGCCTACCACCGTCAGATTTTCGATATCAAGACCCTTGGAGATCATCTGTGTACCTATAAGTATGTCGGTCTCAGCCTCCTCAAGATCTTTTATTATCTTTTCGACTGAACCCTTCTGCCTGGTACTGTCATAATCCATTCTTTTAATTTTTGCATCCGGGAATAATATAGATATCTCATCCTCAACTTTCTCCGTACCAAAGCCTTTCAGTTTAATATTAGTTGATGAGCAACTGGCACACCTGGCAGGCAAAGAATCCCATGACCCGCAATAATGACAATATAATCGACCTATTTTTTTATGGTAGGTGTAATTAACCGAGCAATTAGGACATAGGGGGGTCCATCCACAGTCGGCACAAATAATAAAATGGGCAAATCCCCTGCGGTTACGAAGCAATACCACCTGTTGCCCATTGGCCAGTGCTTCATCTATTGCACCAATGAGTACCGGTGTGAAATGGGATATCATTGCTTTCTTCCGGTAAGCTTCGCCTGAATCGCTAAGGATGATTTCAGGCATTTTAATATTACCATATCTCCTGTCAAGGCAGGCATATCCGTATTTACCCGATTCAGCATTATACATCGATTCCACCGATGGTGTTGCCGAACCCATTAAGACCCTGGCACCACTGAAATGTGCCCTCATAATGGCAGTGTCTCGTGCATTATATCGCGGAGCCGGATCATACTGCTTATAGGAACTGTCATGCTCCTCATCAATAATTATCAGGCCAAGGTTATTTACCGGGAGAAATACTGATGATCTGACCCCCAGTAAGATTTTGTATTCCCCAAGAGATGAACTACCGGATATCCTTTTATATACCTCTGCCTTCTCGTTATCATTCAGGCCTGAATGATAAATACCCACCAGGTCGCCGAAATAAAATCTCAACCTGTTAATTATTTGAGTGGTAAGGGCTATCTCAGGCAAAAGGTAGAGTACTTTTTCACCTCTTTTAAGCGCTTCATCAATAAGATGAATATATATTTCCGTTTTACCGCTGGAAGTGACACCATGAAGCAGGACAGTATTCTTTTCCCTGAACAGGGAGCGAATATAATCATAAATCTCTGCCTGGTAATCACTAAGTTTCTTGAATTTACCTCCTGGCTCCCGGCCACCGGCAAACCTCGACACCTCCTCTTTTGTTTCCTTCAGAATACCAGCTTCAACAATCTTATTCAGAACTGAATAGGAAGTCTTTGATTCCCTGATCAGGTCACTTTTTGACACTTTCTTTATACGGTTCTCATTGTTATCTGAGCTCATATCAAGGAAGCTTATCATCAGCCTGTACCTGGCCGGTTTATTTTGCAGGCCATCGAGTAAATCAGATAATTCCTCTTCATCAAAGTTTTTTGCCAGCTCGATTGTGGTCTCGGTTTTTGGTTTGAATGCGCTTGCAGCATCCCTGGCAAGCAGAGTAGAAGGTATTGCAGCATTCATTACTTCACCCAGGGAGCAATGATAGTATTCACTGAGCCATTGCCACAATTTCAAAAGGTCCCCCGGCACACAAGGAACTGTCGCTGCAATCTCTATTATTTCCTTAATGACTGTAAGCTCAGGTTTATTGTTATGTAAACTGAATACCAGGCCTGTATACCTGTTCCTTTTCCCAAAGGGAACTATAACAGCCATACCCCTTCCAAGCTCTTCGCGCATCTCATCAGGAACCCTGTATGTATAAAGGCCTTCCAGGGAAAAAGGCAAAATAATATCGGCATACATAGCATCCTGCATGGCAATGATCAGTTTATATTCTAAAAATAGTCAAAAATAATTGATTGAATAATGATGAAGGGACTATTACGGGTAAAGTGGTATGCTGTATCAATCACTGTCAAGGAAGCCGGAGATGACCGAAAGAAGTTGCTCATTGCTTACCGGTTTTACCAGGCAGGCCGTGCAGCCTGCTTTCAGGATATCATCCTTCTCCTTCTTTCCGACAGAGGCATTCCGGGCAACAAGGGGAACTGCGGGATCAATTTCCCTTATCACGGTAAATACTTCAAGACCACCAAGCTCTGTCATTTGCATATTAAGAAGGACCAGGTCAATGGTATCTTTATCCTGCAATATATCAGTAATCTCAGGTTTTGACCTGGCATGAATTATATTAATTCCTGTACCGGCAAGAACCCTGTTGAGATACCTGAGAGTATCAATATTATCATCCGCTACCAGTATTGCTTTCCCTGACCAGTCCTTGTTGGTAAGCAGTTCATCCGATTGTTTTTCAGCCTCCCTGAATGCATTAAGGTCAACAGGCCGGTAGGGGATGGTGAAAAAAAACTCTGACCCCTTGCCTTTTTCCGACTCAACCCATAGATATCCATCCATATTTTCAACCACCTTGCTTGCCATTGTCAGGCCGACACCCAATCCTTCAAAGGATCGGTGATGACCGTCTTCTTCCTGCCTGAACTGCTCAAATATTAATTTAAGATTCTTTTTACTTATACCAATTCCCGTATCCCTGATAGTAAACATTATTGATGAACCTACGAGGGCCGACTTAAGTTCGATTTCACCGGCCCTCGTAAACTTAACTGCATTGTCAAGGAGGTGCCTGAATACCCGCTTAAGCCAGAGGTCATCGGAATAAACGATATCCCTGTCATCAGGAAAAACCTTCTCAATTGTAAAGCTGATATCCTTTCCGCTTCTCTCGATAAGCTTGCTGGTATATTCCTCAACATAAGAGAGTATTGAATTTATTCTAACCGGGTTATAACAGATATCTATCTCGTTGTTTTCAAGCTTGCTGAGATCAATGATATCCGTAATTACCTGCAGCAGTTTTTCTGTATTCTGGTTAAGGTATTCAACATATTCCTCCCTCATATCAGCAGAAGCATTTGAATCATTTAAGAGATTAGCAAAACCTACGATACTGTTTAAAGGGGTTCTTATTTCATGAGATATATTGGCCAGGAAGGTGGATTTCAGCCTGTTACTCTCCTCTGCCTTTTCCTTGGCAATCCTCAATTCGTTCTGCGTGTCTTTGAGCGATGTTATATCACGTGAGATGGACAGGACTCCAAGGGCTGATCCGGACTCATCTTTTACTTCCACCATCTTTGTGGACAGAACCACATATTTACCATTCTTGTGTCTTACCTTTATTTCTGTTTCAAAAAAGCCTTTCTGATTTATGGCCTTCGACCGTTCAGTGTGGAAATCTGAATTATCAGGATGGAGGAGTTCCCTGTCGTTTATAATATCAAAAAGTCTTTCCTTTTTATGATCAAAGCCGACAATTGAGTAAATAGCAGGATTGGCAAATTTTACTGACCAGTCGGTGTTATAAAATATAATGCCATCATCGGCTGAATCCAGCATGATGCTGTATAGCATCTCCGAATTAGCAAGCTCCCTGGCTATCCTCTCCTTTTGTTCCAGCAGTTCTTTGTTAAGTTTCTCAAGATTGCGGTTAGCATGTTCAGCCTCCTGAGTCTTTAACTTTAACTCTATATTCATCTTCCTTCTTTTTCTCAGAAAAATGAATGTGAGAGTAACAAGTATAATAAAGGCACTGACAATAGTCAGCAGAAGCTGTAAGACATCAGAAGGCAGTTCTTCCAGGCTTTTAAAAAATGGGAGAACCCCTGATAATGCAGCAGTAGCCTCCGGTGTAACCACAGGCTTGTCAAGTAGATCTTCTGCTAAAATAAGATAATGCTGAAACATCCTTATTATGTTAAAGCTTTCTTCACTTTCAATTTATTCATAATCCTGATTAATTTAAGCAAAGAAAAATCAGACAGGTGTTAATTCCTAAAAAATTATTTCTGTACTTACCAGAAAACTTTTAATTCTCAAATATTTATGTAATTATACACCATAAAATTATCAATTAATCCGGATTGGTACAACCAAATTAATTAATTATTGTTAAAATATTATACGCCATAAGAATACCATATATGAAAGCAGGAGAAAGAAAATATAAGAACAAGGATATAACCGTATACTGGAAACCATCGTCATGTATTCATGCCTCGGAATGCACCCACGGGCTTCCGGAAGTTTTTAATCCCGATAAAAAGCCATGGATTAATATGGACGGATCACACACTGAAAAGATAATCGAGGTTGTTGATAAATGCCCTGTTGATGCCTTAACATGGAAATGGAATGATGATAAAAAGAATGAAACCGTTGGGGAAGAACATCCCAATCACATCAAGAACCGGGGAAGGGCCCTGTTGAAAAATGATGATACAGGAAGCGGCAGTGAAACTGTGATAAAGATTATGGAAAACGGTCCTTGCATAATTACAGGGGGATTTATTCTGGAAAGGAATAATGGTTCAAGGTCAAAATTCAGCGGAACGCTATCCTTATGCCGCTGTGGCAAAAGTAAACTGAAGCCATTCTGTGACGGCTCGCACAGGTAGGATAAGATATGGGCTGAGGATATCAGAAGATTAATGTGACATCACCTGTTCAACTCTTTTTGCTGCATCTTCGAAGGATATGGCAGAAAATACTTTAAAGCCTGAATTATCAATGATCTTCTTTGCCTCTTCAGCATTTGTGCCCTGGAGTCTGACTATAACAGGTACCGGCAGCTCACCCATTGATTTACATGCTTCAACAACCCCGTTTGCCACCCTGTCGCAACGGACAATACCCCCGAAAATATTTATCAGTATAGCCCTTACATTGGGATCTTTGAGAATGATCCTGAATCCTGCCTCCACCGTTTCGGCACTGGCAGTGCCACCAACATCAAGGAAATTGGCAGGGTTGCCTCCGGAAAGTTTAATCAGATCCATGGTCGCCATGGCAAGGCCGGCACCGTTCACCATGCAAGCCACATTTCCATCAAGTTTGACAAAGTTAAGGTTATGCTTGCCTGCTTCCACCTCTGTCGGGTCTTCCTCCGACAGATCCCTCATAGCTATGATATCCTTATGCCTGTACAGGGCACTGTCATCAATACTGAATTTACAGTCTACGGCAAGTATTTTATTATCACTTGTTTTCAGTACAGGGTTAATTTCCAGTAACTGTGCATCGCTGTCGATAAATGCTTCATACAGGCCGTCCAGGAACCTGAGCATATCCTTGAATGCCTCACCTTCAAGACCAAGGTTAAAAGCTATTTTTCTCATCTGGTACGCCTGTAAACCCAGGCATGGGTCAATATACTCCCTGAAAATTAAATGAGGTGTCTTTTCTGCCACAGCCTCGATATCCATTCCTCCTTCCGGGGAATACATAATTACATACCTTCCCCTGTCACGGTCGAGTAATATACCGATATAGTATTCTCTGGGATCAGTTTCTCCCGGATAATAAACATTTTGTGAAATCAGTACCTTCTTCACTTCCTTCCCTTCAGGTCCTGTCTGTCTGGTAACAAGCCGCATACCAAGGATATCCCCGGCAATACCGGCCACTTCATCAATCGATTTTGCTATTTTCACGCCTCCTGCCTTACCTCTTCCTCCTGCATGTATCTGTGCTTTTACGACAAATTTGTCAGATCCGAATTTCTCTTTTAACTGTTGCGCAATAATAACAGCCTGTTCGGGTGTTTCTGCAACAAATCCTTCAGCAATGCGAACATTATTGTTTTTCAGGATGGATATTCCCTGGTACTCATGGATATTCATAAAACACGTTTTAGAGATAAAAATATAGGCTTCTTTTAGCAGGAGCCAAATTACATTTTTTTTCCATATTTTAGTAAAAATTGCAGATGTTATGCGCAAGTTGAAGATGTCTGAACTGAAGAGGAAGACAGTTGAAGAATTCAGAAGATCTGAAAAAAGTCCTTTTATTATTGTACTTGATAATATCAGGAGTCTTAATAATATAGGTTCTGTTTTCCGGACTGCTGACTGTCTCAAGGCTGAAGCTGTTTACCTCTGCGGTATTACTGCACGGCCTCCTCACCGGGATATACACAAGACAGCCCTTGGTGCTACCGAATCAGTAAGGTGGGCTTATTATGAAAATACCATCGATGCAATAAGGGAGCTACGTAATGCAGGGTATAAAATACTAACACTTGAGCAGGCTGAAGGAGCTACTTTGCTTCAGGATTTTTACCCTGCAGGTGAAAATAAGTATGCCCTGATCTTTGGCCATGAAGTAAAGGGTGTGCAACAGGAAATTATTGATATGTCCGACTATTGCATTGAGATACCCCAGTATGGGACCAAGCATTCTTTCAATATATCAGTATCTGCAGGGATAGTGCTGTGGGATCTGTTCTCAAAATTATATCATAAATAAAAATGCCCCGTGCAATGACGGGGCATTTTTTATTCTTATTAAATGAATCTTACTGCACCAATGAAAGGAAATCTGTATCGTTAAAGAACTTTGCAAATTCAACATCCTTAAGAACATACTGTGCCCACTCATTATTGTAGCTGATAGCTTCACGCAGTCCGTTAAGCATATAGTCTCTGTTGTCCATCCTTGCACCTATGATTGCCTTCAGGTATGAAGGTGCGCCATTTTCGCACATTTCCATATTGTCAAGCATATTTTTAGCTTTACTCAGGTCACCTTTAAGTACATGTGCAAGTGCATTATTGAATGATGGTTCATTATCGAAATAATTAACAGCCCTGTCATATTCGCCTTTCATAATAGCTATGGTCCCGAGGCCGAATTTAGATTCAACGGTGGAGCTTGTCATTGATGTAAAGTATTCTTCTGCCTCATTTATGTTTCCTTCCATGAGTGCAACAAAGCCCAGGTTATTCTTTACAACATCATCATTTTTTATTGCTTTTGCTTTCTCCAGGGCAGCTTTAGCTGCATCGAGGTCTCCCAGTTCCATTGAAACACCTGCGATATTATTATAAGCCCTGAGACACTTTGGATTCTGCTTGGCTGCAATTTCGTAATATTTAAGTTGCTCTTCAAGATCATCGGTAAGACTTGCGGCATAGAGTAATTCTTCCAGGCCGAGTACCGTGGGATCTGAATTGATCTGCTCAAGAATTTCCTCGTCGGAACGTCCTATTTTATTGACATTAACAATAAGCTTTGACCTTCTTAATTTAGGAAGAATCTGGTCTTTCAGCACCTCGAAGGCAGAAGACATATTCTTGATTTCCTGTTCACGTACGGCAGGGTCGGAGTACATTGAAAGGACACGGATGATCAGATCCTTGTCTTCTATGTCTGATTTTTCAACCTCAGCTTTGAAACCTTCCCAGTCTTCAGCGGTTGATTTGTTTTTTACGAATCCTTCTTTATCGATATCTTCAATTTCGGCTTTTTCAAATTCACGTTTGATATACTTGCTGGCCGATTCAAGCCTCTTTGAAGCGAGCTGATCATTAAAATCCAGCGGGCCGTCAGGTGATGCATACGCACTTACCAGCATATCAATGAACTCAAGGTCTTCTTCAGTTTTTACCAGTTCGAGATATTCCTTGAGGGCAGCAATATCCTCATCCTTGAGTTCTGTGTTCCTGATGTTAGCCATATTAATCAGGTAGTGAATATCAGCCATTTTTCCTTCCGGAATAATTCGCTTGAAATTATCAGGCATAATGATTGTCATGGGATCACTGGTTCCATAGGCTTCAGCAAGCGTAGATGTAGCGATTACTCCATCAGCAAGCTTTACAGGATCAAACTCCACCGAGGTGCCCTTTTTGGTTCCGGTCACCCTCAGCATAAGTTCTGACTTAAGCATTGCTGCGTCGTAGGGAATTGAACTCGTGTAAGAGAAATTGTCTCCCGAGTTCGATATAACTTCATTATTTGCCTGAACATTCTCTCCCTGCAGTGTAACCTTCTCAAACTGTGTTTCTCCTCCGCTGTAGACAAGTACCGGAGTTGCTTCAAGCACTACGTTTTTATCAAAATATTTTTCAGGGAAAGTCCCTTTAATGGTCAGGTCAACAGTTCCTGCATGAGTTTCCAGCACCTGTGGAACTACCTCATACTTTACCTGGTCATAATTTTGTTTCATCTTATTCAAACCACTACAGCCTGTCATAAGGGCTGCGGCAATAAAAAGAATGAAATAGCTTCTGATTTTTTTCATGGTAACAAATATTAATTATTTAATTGTTGATCAAGTGTTAACAACGACAATGATGCAAATCTAATAAAAAATTACAGAATATGTGTCAACTCCCGGGTAAAATTAGTTTAAAATAGTCCTGTTGAGTCCTTTGCCGTGTCTTTTCCTAAAAATAAGATCCCGAATTTTTTCATAGTCTTCTTCATTATTTACAAAGTCAATATTATTAATATCAATGATAAGATAGGTATGCCCGGGATTCTGCCTGAACCAGCTGAAATAACTGTTTTGTATTTTAAGCAAGTATTTTTCATCTATCGCTGATTCAAAGTCTCTTCCCCTCTTCTTAATATTCTCTACCAGGACGGGGGTATCGGCATGAAGGTACACAAACAGGTCGGGTTTGGGCAGTGACTGGTAAATTATATGGAAGAGTTGCCTGTAAAGTTTATATTCGTCCTCCTCAAGAGTAGCTGAGGCAAAGACAATTGACTTCATAAAATAGAAGTCGGCCACAGTAAAGGGACTGAATATGTCAAAATGCCCTATTTCCTTCTTCAATTGGGTATACCTTTCGGCCAGGAATGAAAGTTCAAGGGGAAAGGCATAGCGTTCCGGTTCCCTGTAAAATTTTGGCAGAAAAGGGTTGTCAGCAAATTTTTCAAGTATGAGGCGGGCATTGTAAGTGTCAGCAATCATACGGGCGAGGCTGGTTTTGCCTGCACCAATATTACCTTCAATGACTATGTATTTATATTTGTAGTTCAAAGCTTAGATTAAAACCGAAGACAAAAGTACAATTTAATTTAGTACTTTCAGTCTAGTTTCTTAGGGGTGGGCACCACAAAGCAGGCCAAGTGTTAAAAATCGAATAAACCGAACAACGTGAGCCCGTGAGCACAGCGAACAATTAACCCGGTGATTTATATTTAGCAAGAAGCCAGACTGAGCAGAGGTCAGAAACAAGGCAAAAGGATGTTGCAAGACGTTTTTATTTCCTGTTATCTCTTCTCCTGTCTCCTCCCGGCCTGCGGCTGTGACGGTGATCGCCTCCATCCTGTCTGCGGTTGCCCCGGTCATGCCTGCGTTCTCCTCCTTCGGGCCTGTTATCTCCCGCTTCCCTTGGGGGCCTTGGCAAAAGAGCCTTCCTTGACAGTTTCAGTTTACCGGTTTTTTGATCAATATCCAGTAATTTGACTTCGACTTCATCACCCTCATTCAGCACATCTTCAACAGTATCTATCTTATGCCACTCAATTTCAGATATGTGCAGGAGGCCTTCCTTGCCGGGTATAATTTCAACAAAGGCGCCGAAACTTACCACGGATACTACCTTCCCCTTGTATGTTTTTCCGATCTCGGGTACTTCAATTATCCTGTTTATCCAGTTAAGTGCCCTGGTAATGCCTTCCAGATTCTCTCCGAAGATATCCACGACACCCATCCCGTTTATTTCCTCAACAACAATAGTGGTTTCTGTTTCTCTCTGTATTTCCTGTATTACTTTCCCACCCGGTCCTATTATTGCACCTATCATATCCTTGGGCACAATAATTTTTTCTATTCTCGGGGCATGAGGCTTAAGGTCGGGCCTAGGTTCTGAAATAACTTCCTCCATGACATCCAGTATATGGAGCCTGCCCTTGCGGGCCTGTTCAAGTGCCTCGGCCAGCATATCATATGAGAGTCCTTCAACCTTGATATCCATCTGAGTTGCAGTTATGCCATCCCGGGTACCCGTAACTTTGAAATCCATATCTCCAAGGTGGTCTTCATCACCGAGTATATCGGAAAGAACTGCATACTTGCCGCTGTCTTTATCAGTGATAAGTCCCATAGCTATTCCTGATACAGGTTTGCATATCTGTATACCTGCATCCATCAGGGCCAGTGTTCCGGCACATACTGTGGCCATGGATGATGATCCGTTTGATTCAAGGATATCCGATACCACTCTTATGGCATAAGGATTTTCATCATCGGCGGGCATCATATTCTTCAGTGCCCTGTGTGCCAGGTTACCATGACCAATCTCACGCCTGCTAGTTCCTCTTGAAGGCCGGGCATCTCCTGTTGAGAAAGGCGGGAAATTATAGTGGAGTACAAATTTCTCCGTTCCCTGGAAGAGTACTTCATCAATCATTTTCTCATCCAGCTTTGTGCCTAGAGTTACCGTGGTAAGGGATTGTGTCTCCCCCCTGGTAAAAATAGCTGAGCCATGGGCGGCGGGCAGTGGATCTATCTCACACCATATTGGTCGAATCTCATCGGTCTTCCTTCCGTCAAGCCTTACCTTCTTTTCGAGCACCAGCCTCCTGACAGCTTCCTTGTGCACATCGTGAAAATATTTATCTGCCAGTAAGACATTCACCTCATCCTCTTCTGTAAACTGCGACATGAAGTCCTCCTTTATCTTTTCCATTTCTTCTGATCGGAGGTGTTTGTCTGCTATCTTTTTCGAAACGGCTTTATATAACTTGTCATAGGTCTCATCCCGGACTTTCTTTTTCAGTTCTTCATCATTCTCCTCATGTGAATATTCCCTTTTTGTAGCACCCACCATTTCGGCAAGTTCCATCTGGGCTTTGCAATGCTTTTTTATTTCCTCATGAGCAAATTTAATAGCCTCGACCAACACATCTTCAGGGACCTCTTTCATCTCCCCCTCAACCATAAGTATGTTATCATAGGTAGCTCCTACTATAATATCAAGGTCGGCATTTTTCAGCTGGGTCACCGTAGGATTAATATAAAGCTCACTCTCTATTCGTGCCACTCTCACTTCTGAGATAGGCCCGGCAAAAGGAATATCAGAAACAGCAAGGGCTGCAGAAGCAGCCAGGCCTGCAAATGCATCAGGCATAACATCCTGGTCTGCAGAGATCAGGTTTATGGTGACAAAGGTCTCGGCGTGATAATCATCAGGGAATAAAGGGCGCAGTGCGCGGTCAACCAGCCGTGCAATAAGCACTTCGTAATCTGAAGGTCTTGCTTCACGCTTCATAAAGCCTCCGGGAAATCTTCCGAGAGAGGCATATTTTTCCTTATAATCAACAGATAGAGGCATAAAATCGACATCCTCCTTTGCCTCTCTGGCAGAAACCACTGTAGCCAGGAGCATAGTATTACCAGTTTTAAGCAATACGGCCCCATCGGCCTGTCTGGCCATCTTTCCGGTTTCAAATGTTATTGACCTTCCGTCTCCAAAGTCAATTGTCTTTTCAATTAGTTTATACATGTTTTATTATCCTTAATATTAAGGTAACGAAATTACGTAAATAAAATAAAAAAAGGCAATCTGAAATTGCCTTTTTGTCCTGTCGCTTATTTACGCAGCTTCAAAGCTTTAATGATTTCACGATATCGGTCGATATCCTTCCCTTTCAGATAATCAAGTAACCTCCGGCGTTTACCTACAAGCTTAACCAGAGCTCTCTGGGTATTAAAATCTTTTCTATTCTTCTTAAGATGTTCAGTAAGGTGACTGATACGATATGAAAATAAAGCTATCTGTCCCTCAGCACTTCCGGTATCCATCTCAGAATCGCCGTATCGATTGAATATTTCCTTCTTCTTATCTGTAGTTAAGTACATATCTGTTAAATAAATATTATTAGACTTCAGGATTAGCTGCCTGAATTTGGAACGCAAAGATATAATATTTTTATCAAAAAAATCAAACATGAGTCAAAAAAAGAAAATCGTTCAACATAAATTTGTACAGTCCGTTTCAAAAATGATAATTAAGCACAAGAGAATGGAAATTAACTATACGCCCTTCTATAGAAAGGATGCACAAATCGTGCCGCGGGTTGCGTAAATTTGAAGTTTTTTTCGACTATTTATCAAATATTTTCGAACATTCGTCAAAAGTCTCAGAGAAAAGACACGGGGATGGTTCACACTCCCTTTTGAATCAGCTCTTTCAACTTGGATATATCCCCGGCAGTTCCCAGGACAAAAAGCTGATAGTCTGGCGACAGTATGGTAGTTGCCGGTGGATTTACAATATATTGTTTCGATTCATTCTTTAGTCCTATAATATTTGCACCTGTACGTTTGTGTATGTCCAGATCTTTGATTGACTTGCCAGAAAAACATTCTGCTATTCCCTTGCATGAAAGTTCTGCAATTTTGACTCCTCCGGGCTGCATTATCATTGTTTCGATAAATTCAACAACATCAGGGTCAACTACCAGTCTGGCCATTCTCGTTCCCCCTATTTTGTCGGGCATAATTACATTTGAGGCCCCGGCTCTTTTTAGTTTTACATCAGAGTTATCATCTGATGCACGGCTGATTATAAGCAAATCAGGGTTCATCTGCCCGGCTGTCAGCACAACAAACAAATTGTCAGCATCAACTGGCAGGGTAGTTATCAGGGCTCTGGCGTTCTTTACATTAGCAAGCTCAAGAATTTCTTCATGAGTTGCATCTCCTTCAAGGTAAAGATATTCTGTTGATCTTCGTAAATATTCCACCACACCGGGATCATTCTCAATAACAAGGAATTCCTTGTCATGGTCCTGCAGGTCTGATGCTGCCTGCTTCCCGTTCCGCCCAAAGCCGCAGAGAATAATATGATCTTTTAGCCTGTTAATCTTTTTTTTCACCTTATTGTCTTTATAATAATGAGTAAATACACCATCTACTACATAACGTGTGACCATGGTAACAACGTAACCGATAATACCAAAACTACTTATTATGAGTAAAATTGTAAACAACTTACCTGAATCATGAAAGTCGACCACCTCCCTGAAGCCAACGGTAGCCACTGTTATTACCGTCATATAAAGGGAATCGAGAAGCGACAGGTGCTCAATTACCATATATCCCACCGTCCCAATGATTAAGATAAGCAAAACCAGGAATAAGCCTGTCAAAGCCGACCTTATCATAGTACCTGACTTATGCTCAGAATAGGATTTTGTCATTTAAATCAGTGTTTTTTTCCGGGCTCTTCAAGTAAATAGTTATCTTTTGAATCAATATTCCTTCCCAAACTTATTAATTTACTTCCATATTGGCAATCGAGGCATAGCCTATTTTTGCAGTATGTCTCACGAAGGTGTATAAGTCCCTGTGATTCAAGGGCCGAGGCAGCACTGACACCTGCAGCGGCCCATTCCCTTGTTATCCTGTTTTCTTCGGGCTCAATACCGTCGAGCAGGTCTGTGGCCCGTGCAGAATATTCTCCATTGCCTGTTTCTTTACCATAAATGAATAAGAGGGGGATTACGGTATTTATCAATAAAAGGTTTATGAATGTTGTCCCGGTCTTCTTCACCCTTCCTCTTTTATAAGCTCCGAAAACAAAATGATTATTCCAGTAGCCCGATGCCTCAGACATGAAGAGACCGGTGAGCCCGGCAAGGCTTTTGCAGTCTTTTACCCTGCCAAATAATGATGTGCCTGAACAGAGAAGCCCGGCCATCTGTGATATTCTTATGGTAGGGAAATTCACAGGCCGCAGCCTGTGGTATTTCCACATCCATGGATCAATGGGTTTAAGGTTGTACTTACGGCGGAGCACCCTGTATTCCTGTAATAATGTGGTATAATATTCATCGTATATTTCGTTTTCGAAAACTCCCGGTTCAAGCATGCCTGCCTGTCCGTAAAGGAGCGATTCAACCTGCAGCCTCTTATCTGCATGTTTTCTTATTATCTTCAGTGGCATATGGCAGGATAGGAGGTAGAAGGGGTCCGAATTTACCCTAAGTCCGAAATATCTTGACAATAACCTGTACAAGGTTTCATCCCAGTCATTATTTGTAGCCTTCAGGCTCTCCTTAATCTTACTGATCTTACCCTCGAGACGTTCTACGGCCAGACGGCTGATCCAGTGTCTCCGGCTGAAAACCGGAAGAGCTCCTATATCATTACTGCAGGCTATAACCTGCGGATTGTTCAAATAATTATTATACCTTTCTTCCACCTCATTCTGCCAGGTAATGACAAAAGTATCCGGTTCCAGTCCCGATGCTGTTAGCACACCGGTGTCGTTGTCAGCCACAACATGCAATATGACATTGTCAAAGCTGTGATCAAGGTGGTGCTTGTGCCTGTACCAGTCGGAAGCATTGATATGGATTTCCACGTTTCCTGCCCACTCCGTTTCGCCCAGCCTTATTCTGGAATTGAAAAAATCCGGGCCTGAATCCCTGTTATATGTCCCGGGATCCATGACCACCAGTGGTTTGCCTGTGACTGTCCGGAGATCAGTGCTTTCAAACAGACGGTTCTTCCATATAAAATGGAGAAATTTTTCTTTCATGATTCATTTTTTTATGCAGCGAACCATTAAAGATAAAAAATTCCGGATAATTAGGCCTGCTGAAAAAAGGAAAAATCAGAGCATTCCCCGGGCAATGAGGTGGTTCTCCATCTGCTGCTGCAGCTCACCTGCCTTAAGTGCTGCAACTTCGGCATAATTCATTGTTTTATCGGCAAATATTATTCCCCTGGATGAATTGACAAGCAGTCCGCAGGTGGAGTTCATCCCGTGAGCAACCACATCATCGAGGCTGCCTCCCTGGGCTCCCACACCGGGTATAAGCAGGAAATGACGGGGCACAATCTTCCTTATGTCAGAAAGCATTTCAGCCCTGGTGGCCCCAACCACGTACATCATATTCTCATTATCTGACCATGACTGTGATTTACCAAGGACCAGCTTATATAGACTATTTTCATCATCCGGATGATGCTGGAAATCGTCAGCACCCCTGTTCGAGGTCAATGCGAGCAGTATAACCCATTTCCCGGGGTACTCAAGGAAGGGACTGACAGAATCTTCACCCATATAGGGGGCAACTGTGACTGCATCAAAATCCATATTCTCAAAAAAAGCCCTGGCATACAATTTTGATGTATTACCGATATCACCCCTTTTTGCATCGGCAATCAGGAAAAGTCCAGGGTAATTGTTGCGCAGATAATCCACTGTTTTTTTCAGGGCTATCCAGCCCTGGGCACCCATCGACTCATAAAAAGCTATATTAGGCTTATATGCTATCGCATATTCATTTGTGGCGTCGATTATGCCTTTATTAAATTCAAATACAGGATCATCTGTTTTATGGAGGAAAGAAGGTATTTTATTAATATCTGTATCAAGACCAACACAAAGGAAGGATCTTTTTCTCAATATATTTTCAAACAATTCATTTCTGGTCATAGTCGATCTGGTTACAGGTTACTTACTTTCAGCCTCTCAGCATTCTCCGCCATCTGCAGTTTATCTATCAGCTCCTGGATATTACCGTTCAATACCGATTCAAGGTTGTACATGGTAAGGTTGATCCTGTGGTCGGTAATCCTGCCCTGGGGATAGTTATAGGTCCTGATCTTGGCCGACCTGTCGCCAGTTGATACCATTGTCTTTCTCCTGGATGATATTTCATCAAGGTATTTCTGGTATTCGAGGTTATACAGGCGGGTCCTCAATTCCTTCATTGCCCTGTCGAGGTTCTTAAGCTGTGATTTTTCATCCTGGCAGGTTACAACTATACCGGTTGGTATATGAGTAAGCCTGATGGCTGAATAAGTGGTATTAACTGACTGCCCACCGGGACCTGACGAACAATAAGTGTCCTTTCTGATATCTTCCTGTTTCACCTCAACATCAAATTCATCAGCTTCGGGCAATACGGCTACAGTGGCTGCCGAGGTATGAACCCTTCCCTGGGTTTCGGTTTGTGGCACTCTCTGCACACGATGCACACCCGATTCATACTTCATCACACCATAAACGCCGTTGCCTGTAACAGTAAAGACAATTTCCTTGTAGCCTCCCACAGTACCTTCGGTAAAGGTATTGACTTCTATCTTCCATTTTCTTTCATCACAATATTTTGAATACATCCTGAAGAGGTCTCCGGCAAAAATGCTGGCTTCGTCTCCACCCGTCCCGGCACGTATCTCAATAATTGCATTTTTATCATCTTCGGGATCAGCTGGCAATAGCAACATCTTGATTTCTTCCTCCATTGCCGGCAGTTTTTCATTTAGCTCTTCCAGTTCAGCTTTGGCCATCTCACGCATTTCGGGATCTTTCTCTACTGCAAGCATGGCCCGGGCAGATTCGATATTTGAAATAACATTACTGTATTCATTATAAGCCTCTATGATAGGTTCAAGATCCTTATATTCCTTATTCAGCTTAACATACCTCTTCATATCGGCTATAATATCCGGCTCTGTTATCAGCCTCCCAACCTCTTCAAACCTTTCCTTCACTCCCTGAAGCTTTTCAAGGATCATATTATTTGCCATATACAATTAATTATTAATAATAAAACTCACCTTCTTCATTTCTTATGGTTAGCTTCTTCCCCTTTGACTGCTCGCAGTGCCCTATAATCCTGGCCTCCAGGTTAAAAGAGGCTGCAATATCAATTACCCTTTCAGCATATGAGGGTTTCAAATAGATTTCAAACCTGTGTCCCATGTTGAAAACTCTGTACATCTCTTTCCAGTCCGTGCCTGATTCCTCACGTATTATCCTGAAAAGCGGAGGAATCTCAAAAAGGCTGTCCTTCACCACGTGAATATTATCCACGAAATTCATCACCTTGGTCTGTGCTCCCCCGGAGCAATGTACCATACCGTGAATATGGCTGCCAAGTTCATCAATAAGCTGCCTTACAACAGGGGCATATGTACGTGTGGGCGACAACACCAGCTTGCCGGCATCGGTTCCCAGTCCCTCTATTTCATCTGTAAGCCTGTATTTCCCTGCATATACCAGCTCCTTATCAATCCCGGGGTCAAAGCTTTCGGGATATTTTCCAGCGAGGTATCCGGCAAAGACATCGTGCCTGGCCGAAGTAAGGCCATTTGATCCCATACCACCGTTATATTCTTTTTCATATGAAGTCTGCCCGCTTGAAGAAAGGCCAACTATTACATCCCCGGCAGAGATCCTGTCATTTGTGATAATATCCGATCGTTTAAGTCGTGCGGCCACCGTTGAATCAACTATTATAGTCCTGACAAGGTCTCCCACATCAGCTGTCTCACCCCCGGTAAGGTATACGCTTATACCATGGCCTCGCATCTGCTCCAGTACTTCTTCAGTACCCTCAATAACTGCCTTTATCACCTCACCGGGTATCAGGTTCCTGTTTCTTCCTATGGTTGATGAAAGAAGTATATTATCAGTCACTCCCACACACAGCAGGTCATCAATATTCATAACCACAGCATCCTGTGCTATCCCCTTCCATACATTGAGGTCGCCTGTTTCCTTCCAGTAGATATAGGCCAGTGAGGACTTTGTTCCAGCACCATCGGCATGCATTACATTGCAATATTCAGGATCACCCCCCAGGATATCGGGCAATATTTTGCAGAAAGCACCGGGGAACAAGCCTTTATCAATATCCCTGATGGCATTGTGAACATCATCCTTTGAGGCCGACACACCTCTTTTCTCATATCTTGATTTCATACTGAAAAATAGCTTGCTACAGGGTGCAAATTTAGCAAACAATTTTGTTTTTAGCCTGAATTGGCTACTATAACAATTTTCTTTTTAGCCTCCTAACCCTGTAACTTCATTTTTCAGTACTCCGGGATAAATCCTGGAGCCGCAATTTTTAATAGCCCCCTATCAAAATGATATTTTACTTCACTTTTGATATCAATCACCATTGTAGCACCGTCCCCGAGTGAATACCTGGGCCGCCTTGGCAACCCTGCAGCCACCGGATTCCCATGATTTTTTTTACTCACCAGTTCCCATGTTTTTTCCCAGTCATCAGGATACTGCTCATGCCATTTGATAACATCCCTTATTGCTTCAGGGTATTGGCTACCCTGGGGGATACACTTCATACCCGCTTCAACAATCTTTAACGGATCGTCTTCAAGGAAAGCCTAGGCATACATTCCTCCAACAAAGTGGCCGCCATATAAACCATCCCCATAATTAATAAGTCTTCCAAAGATATTAGCCAGATCTATTACTGTATTTGGTAATCCGGGGGCAATCAATCCGGAGTAATCAGCTTCAATCTGGCTCATGATCCCTTTGCTATCAACCATCTAAAACCTAACCTCTATCAATAATAAAGGCATTAATTTCTTCCTTCCCGGGTATAGATGGATAAGCTCCCAGTTTCTGAACAGATAATGCTGAGGCTGCACATGCCATTGTAATTGATTCGCTGACTGACATATTATCAGCCAGGAATGCAATCAACGAACCACAGAAAGTATCACCTGCTGCTGTTGTATCAACTGCATTGACCTTAAAAGCAGAGAACTCTTCGCTATCTTTACCATTATTATAAAATGCTCCTTTGTCACCCAGGGTAATAATTACTGATCTGGCACCCATCTTTATTAACTCAGCTGCCATCCTGTCCTTACCTGCAGAATCAAAAGGAATCCCGGTTATTATTTCAGATTCTGTTTCGTTAACTACCAGGAGGTCAACTTTTGAGATTAAGTCCCCGGACAATTTACATGCCGGTGCGGGATTAAGCAACAGGAAAGTATTATTCTTATGAGCGATGTCAGCAGCAGCCTCAACGCACTCAATCGGAATCTCTATTTGCATAACCAGGAAATCAGCCTGTGCTATCAATTCACTGTAAGAGTCTATCTCACCACATGTCAGCTCCTTATTCGCCCCGGGAGAAACTACAATACTGTTCTCGCCTGACTCCTCAACAAAGATAAATGCTGCTCCGGTTCGGGAGCCCTTTTTATACAATACATAATCCGTATTTGCTCCATCATTACGGATAGTGTTTATTATCTGCCTTCCATCATCATCATCGCCAACACTGGTCAGGAATGTAACATCTCCTGAAGCTTTTGTGGCGGCAACAGCCTGGTTAAATCCCTTACCCCCGAATGCTTTAGAATATACACCATCACCAACCGTTTCCCCTGGAACGGGTATATGTTTTACTTTTGCTATATGGTCAATATTGGCACTTCCCAGAACAACAATTCTTTTCTTCATCATCAGGCTTTAGCTAAAATTATCAAACCTAATCCTACTATAAAAAGCAAGAACATTGAGGCTGTCAGCATATTAACTGTAGCCTTGCCTCTGGCTTTCCTGAACTCCTTCCACACAAAGACACCCCAGGCAGCAGAGACCATAGTTGCGCCCTGACCAAGGCCGTAAGATACAGCATAACTCGCTTTTTCACCGGCAAGGATATTGAAGAGCATGCCCAGACCCCATATTGATCCCCCGAGTATTCCAACAATATGGAGCCTTGGTTTACCAATCTTGAAATACGCACCGTATGTTGTTTTCTCTCCTGAAAACGGATAATACATATTAATCGAATTCCATAGAAAGTTTGAAATAAAAACACCCATGGAGAATATTACCAGTGCTGTATACGGAGTCATTTTCCCCGCGGCCGGATTTGCAAAGTCGAGGCTCATGCTGGCAGCAACAAACCTATAAAAGAAACCCATTGATATACCTGCTAATATGCTAAATATCAGGCCTTTCATAATGGATTCATTTTTACCTTCAGAAGGTATTCGCCGGTAGATCAATGCATCTATAATTATTGCAACCACAACGAGCGCAACGCCAATAAACAGGAGAAAAGGATCTCCCGAAGGGGTAGCAATATAGTTCACCAGTACACCAATTACCAGGGCCAGTCCTATTCCTACCGGGAATGCTACTGCAAGACCGGCAATGTCGATGGCGATGACCAGTAATATATTGGCAAAATTGAAAATCACACCTCCCATAAAGGCTGAAAACATAGAATCACCGTTTGCCTGGGAAATATCGGAAAGAAATCCTCTTCCCTCTGACCCTATACTTCCCATCGTAAATGCCATCAACAGAGAGAAGAGGAACACTCCGATAACATAATCCCAATAAAACAATTGAAATGGCCACTTCTGGGAGGCCAATTTTTGTGTATTGGCCCATGAGCCCCAGCATAACATGGTAACCAAACAGAAAATTACTGCTACTGTGTAACTACCTATAATAAACATATTATGATCTATTTGTTTTCAACAATAATTTCAGTTCTTTCATCTGTAAATTCGATATATCCCCTCACTCCTATTCTACCTCCTTCAACAGGATTTAACCATTTCAGGGTAGCCGTATGATCACCATCCGGTATCTGTACATTCCAGTATAACTCAGCAGTTCTTTTCCTGTAATCAACAGGTAATTTCATAACCCTGTCAAGTTCACCGTCTATTTTTACTTCAAGTTCACCAACATAGTCATCTTCCAGTTCACCACCGATACCTCCTTTAATTATCAGGCCGGTACCTGAAAACCCGATGGTATATGGTTCTCCTGACTGGATTGTGTACAACATCTCCCATCTTCCCCTCAAACTATCGGGCGGTGTTGCCTGTATCACCCTGGCAGGGTAAACATCCGGGAAAGCAATCTCCAGTGGTAATGTCTCCGGTTCCTGTACTTCAATCTTTACCGACTCATCATCTATTTTACCCCCATATTTTTCGATTACCCGGAGTGCATGCCTGTAGCTCATATCATATACATCATTAAGGGAAATTGTAGTATATGCAAAATCCCTGTCTTCAACAGATTTGATTGGATCAAGCCAGTAATCGGGTATATTATCATATCCCATCATGGTAAACAGTATACCTGCCGCTGTTGCGGGATTGCAGTCGGAATCCTGTCCGGCTCTTGTTGATATATCCAGTGTTTTCCTTATATCGCCCTCACCGTATAACAGACCTAAGAGCACATAGGCAGAATTAACAGTTGCGTCAATATTGAAAGGTGATGATATCCCGTCAGGGCAGTGAAGATCAATTGCCCATTCACTTTCTTCGATGGCCTGCCATGCTTTTTTCCAGTCATCAGGGTATTGCTTATGGAATGAAATTACATCCTGCATGCACTTGTGGTAATTGCTCTCTTCCGGTATAACCTTCAGTGCTTCATTTACTATCTTATATACATCATCATAGATAAATGCCAGGGAATACATTGCAGCCACATATGCCCCGCCGTAGAAACCGTCACCATAGTTCATAATATGACCGATCCTGTCAGCATAGACCATTGCAGAATTTATCATTCCCGGTGCCATGAGGCCAGCGAAATCAGCTTCAATCTGGAAATCAATATCATCCGCGTGCATATTGTTTTTCCAGTGACCCGATTCCGGTGCCTGAATGCCATTTAAGATATTATAACGGGCAGCCTGGTTGGCATGCCAGAGCATGTAATCAGCATAGGCGAAAGCATTTGCGAATGACTCTACCGGTGCATCCAGACCTTCTTTTTCAAATACCTCCACGAATGTCAGGTCCATATAAATATCATCATAAAGACCCGGAAACTCATCGTAGAAGAAAGTTACCAGTTCATTATCCCATCTTAGTTCAACGCTTTCGGGAATCATTCGCGAAAGGTACCTGAACTCTGTAGGCCCTCCATAAGTTACACCAATAGCCTGACCGGCCCAGCCACCCTTAACTTTATTCAGGAGCTCAGCTCTGGTAATTTCAACCATACTGGCCTTATTTTTTTCACCAGTGCCACATGATGATAATGATATCATCAGAATAAGTACTATTACAATTTTTTGTTTCATAGGATTAAGTTTTATTGTTGTTAGAATATTAATTCTTATCCTGATCGAATATTGAGGTATATGAATTGCAGGCTTCAAATTCCTTTCCCCAAATATTCCTCAACATTATTGCATACTGAACTGCCATAGAGACTGACACCTCATGCCCCCAGTAATCTTCTTCATGCATTCCCTGAGACTGGCCATACACAAAAGATATCTTATTCTCTAAAAGAAATAGCATAAACTTTTTGGTTGGTTCATATAAAAATCTTCCGTGCCTATATCTATGTAAATATAAGGCAATTTTTCTACAGGGATCTTTAAAACATTTATATAAGGATCAATCCTGCCTGTCTGCGCCCCGGTAGTGAATATTTTTCCCCCGGGTGTTCTGTCCTTCATTGTTGAGAATCCCTCTATGTCGATATCCCTGTAAAACATTGTTGTACCATTTATCATTGCTTCTCTCCAGGCATTGGCCACTGGATCTTCCTCCTCATCTTTCTTCTTCAGCCCTTCCCTTGCCCCGTCAAGGCTGTACCCGCCGCTATGTCCGGCAATAGAGCAGAATAGACCAGGATGAGCAAGGCCTAAAGTAATAGCACCATTGGCACCCATAGATATCCCATTTATTGCCCTGCCCTTCCTGTAAGCAATTGTACGGTAATTACGATCAACATAACTTATTACATCATTGCATACATAATCAGCATATCTATGTATTCTCCCATCATCTGACCGGGCCCAGTTAATATAGAATGAATTACCTACATCAACCATCACTACTATCATATCAAACTGGTTCAGATACTGAGGCACACCAATATTCACAAACTCATTGTAATTTGAGGTATATCCATGACACAGGTAAAGAACAGGGTAATTCATTTCTGTACTTTCATAATCCCTTGGAAGAACAACATTTATGTGCATATCTCTTTGAAGGGTTTCCGAAAAGAATTTAATATCATACACCGGTAAGGGGTCATAACTAATATGTCCCGGATACTCACGACTCTGCTTCTCTGTATTATTAACACAGCCAATCATCCCCAGCAAAATCAGAGAAGCAGAAATTCGAATGACAAATGATTTATTCATAATGTTATCTCATTTATAAATGGTGACCAAGCTTATCTTAGCCATTATCTCAACCCTAAAAACAACACAACTCAGATTCTATATTACAATGACGGTTATTTATATTATCACCAGTAACCCGGATTCTGTTGAAGGTTAGGATTAGCTAACAGAGGAGATGCTGGAATAGGATAAAGTTTTTTGTGATCATCACCCCAGTCTTCTTTCTCAAACCATGCATCGCCGGATGCTCTCTCTCACCATATTAACCAGGTCAACAGCAACATGGTCAGCTATTCCTCCATTTAATCTCATAATTGCCTCAGTTTTCATTAGTAAGACATCTGAATACCTGTACACAGCCCAGTCATTATCCATTGATTCCAGCCACTGTAGTCCAAGAGGATACTCATACTTAAGAAATCCTGCTCCCCCGCCTTCACCAGCGTTAAGGATATTGGAAACGGTATTTGTAATCAATCTTCAGTCAGTCGTTCAGGCCACTCTGTGATAAGAACAATGATGCTGTAACCACAGCGGATGAATTCCCGGGTAATGATCCCCATGGGATCATTACCCATTAAAAAGAGTTAATATCCCGGATTCTGTACCAGGTTATCATTAAGTTCTATCTCATTAAACGGGATTGGCCAGAGGTAATGTTTGGCCGGATTAAATTCCTTAACATAACCGGTTAGTTCAGCCATGACCAGGGTTCCGGGATTAGCCGGGTCCTCGTAGGTCATCCCCTTAACTGTGCCGGGGATAACATCCTCGGCAATCCCCCATCTTCTTATATCAAACAGGCGATGTCCTTCGAGTGCAAGTTCAATCTTGCGCTCTCGCCTCACAATTTCTCTGAGTTCTGCCTGGTCTGTTGTTGTAACCAGAGGCATATTCACATCTGATCTTGTTCTCAATTCATTGATGGCATCAAGGACTGACTGGTCAATATTTGCTCCTCCCAACTCAACAGAGGCCTCTGCATAGGTCAGGAGAACCTCCGCATAGCGAAGGTAGATAAGATTAACACCACAGTTCCATGGGCTTGCAAAATCAGCGTCACTTACATATTTCTTAAAATACCAGCCGGTTTGAGTTACATTCTCTGCTGAACTGGTAATATCATCTCCTGTACCACTTCCCGGCAAAGTATTAAGAACCGCCCCGTTAGGCAGGGTATCGCCGTTAATATATATTGTATGATAAAGTCTCGGATCCCTGTCATTATATGGATCAAAAGGATCAAACCCGCTTCCAGGGGCACCTATAGGAAGACCTGTAGATTGCATGAGGTAGGCATCCACCAGCGGTTTTGTAGGAATAACCTGGCATTCCTGGGTATACAGGCTGTTTGCCGTGTAAAAATAAAATATCTCATGAGCATCCAGATCTTTTGCATATTGCCTGGCAAACATAATTTCAGAAGACGATTCACCGGCATAATCGAACAATTCCGAGTATGAATCATGAATTTGATGAACACCCAGTGCCATAACTGCCAATGCTGCATCTCTTGCCTCAGAATACCTGCCTGCATATAGCATTGCCCTTGCCTTAAGTCCCAGGGCTACACCTTTTGTAACTCTACCCCTTTCTGTTTGTACAGGAGGCAAATCTGCAGCTGCCTCTGTTAATTCAGTTGATATAAAATCCCAGATGACCGAGACATCTGTTCTTCCTATTTCTTTGGCATCTGAGACACTCATGGATGTTGTAACGAGAGGCACATCTCCATATAACATAACGAGATTTATATATGAAAATGCTCTTAGAGTTTTTGCTTCGGCTTTCAACCGGGCATTAAGATCAGGATCCATATCCTCAACTTTATCGACATTTTCGAGGAATGAGCTTGCTACCTGTATAATCCCATAATAGTGGGCCCATTCATAACCAACAACATTATTACTTGCGTCATAAGTATTTTTCTCAATAGCTGACTCAGCTCTCCATTGGAGTATAAAATGGGCTATGTCAGAAAATGCATCCATCGAACAATACCTCCACTGACCACCGAGCCGTGAGTAAATTCCAGTAGAGGCATAGAGGGCATCCTGCTCACTTTGCCAGAACAAATCACTTGCAAGCCTATCCTTAGGTATGGTATTGAGCAGGTCTTTTTCACATGAAACTGTCAGGAATGACAGAATGCTTATAAATATTATTATTTTAGAAATCTTCATCTTTTCCATCTCTTAGAAATTAATATTAACACCGACTGTGGTAACTGAAGTCTGAGGAAACGATGACTCGGGTCCTCTTCCAAGTATCTCGGGATCTATGTCGTACATATTCAATTCTGCGAAAGTGAGTAAGTTTGTTGCAGATACATATACACTCATATTATTGATCTTAACACGATCGGTTATTTTTGAAGGAATATCATAGGATAATCTTATGTTCTTCAGGCGCAGGTAACTACCATCCACCATAGTACGATCTGAAATCTGAACATTCTTCATGGTGTATTTAGTAGGCCTGGGAAACTGAGCATCAGTATTTTCAGGAGTCCAGTAATCTTCAAAAACCTCATGACAGAAGCCTCCCCATATCCCCATCTCAAGCATAGCACCTGTTATTAGCTTTTGAGAACCCGCAACTCCCTGCCAGAACAGGTCTAATGTTAATCCTTTCCATCCGAAAGACATATTCGAAGAAAAAGTCCAGTCAGGCATCTCTTTGCCAAGAATAACAAAATCCTCCGGAGTTAAACTACCATCAAGGTTCTGGTCAACATACTTTACATCGCCAGGACCAACTGATCCATCCCAGTTTGCATAATTGTCCACTTCATCCTGTGTCTGAAAGAAACCATCAGTTTCGAAACCGTAAAATGAATTAATTGGTTCTCCTTCAGTCGTGATAGTCCTGTAATCACTATTACCGTATGCAGATATATATGGTCCTGTACCAGAAAGGTTTACAACTTCGTTTTGATTATAATTAATATTGAAATCCAAAGCCAGGTTAAAATCCCCGATAGTCTGACGACCACCAAGGACAAATTCCAGACCCCAGTTTTCAACCTCACCGGCATTCTGGTCAGTTGGATTTAAACCTATTAATGTGGGTATGGGTAAAGCAAGTAAAATATCAGTAGTGTTTTTCTTGTAATAATCCACTGAGAAATTAATCCTGTTATCAAATAAATACCCGTCAATACCCACATTAAACTGAGTGGTTGTTTCCCAGGAAAGATTCTGGCTTGCCAGTCTTGTCTGACGATAACCTGTAGCCAGTGCTTCATTAAATATATAATTACTTTGGTTGTAAGTTTCAATATAAGTATATAAACCTACAGTCTGACTACCAACCTGACCCCAAGAACCCCTGATCTTAAATTCATTGACAATATTTCTGATGGGATCCCAGAATACTTCATTTGACAGGCGCCAGCCCACTGAAAATGATGGGAAAAACCCATACCTGTTACCCTCGGAGAATCTTGATGATCCATCATATCTTGCATTTGCTTCGAAAAGATACCTGCCGCCGTAATCGTAATTTACCCTGGCAAAATAGGAACGTAAGCCCCATTCATAATTACCCCCGGTGGCTGATTGCGTAGCATCATTAATCCCCAGTGAAAGAGTGCGAAGATCATTATTATAAAAATTCTGCCTGTATCCGCCAATATAAGTATTTTCATAGTGAATCTGCGAATAACCGGCAATACTGTTAATAGTATGATTGCCAAAAGTTTTATTGAAAGTAAGCTGCAAATCAAGTCCGTCTTCCTTTGATAGTGACCTGTTATCAGTCATATAGTTCAGATTACTGACTGTAATTCTTGATGGATGAAGTTTATCCTGGAAATAGTATTTATTTGAAAAAGAAGATGTATATCCATAGTTATATTGAATTGAATACTGTCCGCTCAGGGTAAGACCATCAATAATATCGTATTCACCCTTGAATATTCCGATCAGACTGGTATTATCGTTGGTTGTTAATCCCCCCTCATTCGCCAAAATCAAAGGACTGTAGCTGTCAACTGAAAGACCATATGAACCATCTTCGTAAACAGGAACAGCCCACTGGCTATTCTGCAATATACGATAAGTGAGTTGTGTCCAATCCCCCCAGGAATTATATGGTTCCTGTCTGGCAGTGTTCCTGAGGTTGAGATTAGAATTAAATCTTACTTTTTCGCTAACGTTATAATCTGTATTTGCCCTCAGTTCAGCTACCTTGAAATTATATTTTGGCAGTACTCCGTCCTGATCCATATATCGCACAGACACCCTGGTGTTAACTATGTCATTCCCACCACTCAGCGTAATTGTATGACTCTGTTGAGGTGCAGGGCTGTACAGAGCATCGAACCATTGATGGGGCACAGGATACATTTCAGGGTCATTGGCGTGGTTTTGGGGCCATTGCTCAATATATTCATCAGTATAATATTGAAATCCGAATGAATTCAGATAAGCAGCATTCTGTAACTTCATATAAGGAACTGCTTCCATGTGAACAGGATTATTATTAGTTCGTGCTATACCATAATATCCATTGTATGAAACTGATAATTTGCCGCTTACCGGTGATTTAGTGGTTACAAGAATCACGCCTGCAGCAGCACGGGAACCATATATGGCAGAAGCAGCAGCATCTTTCAGAATCGAAACTGACTCAATATCTACCGGGTTAACTCTTGACAGTTCCCCCGGGACGCCGTCTATCAGAACAAGAGGTTCATTACTGTTCAAAGAGGTAGTTCCCCTGATTCTGAGCATTAAATTTTCGACGCCCGGAGCTCCACCGTAATCAATAATTGTCAGGCCCGGAAGCTTTCCCTGCAGTGCCTGGTTCAGATTAGTCGAGTTTCTTTCAGAAAGTTCATCAGCCGTAACATTACTTACAGCATTGGTTATACTGACTTTCTTTTGTGTACCATATCCAATTACAACAACATCATCAAGCTGGGTAACGTCAACCTCAAGCTGCACATCAATATTCGATCTGCCGTTAATCGGAACTTCAACAGTAGAATATCCCACAAAGCTAAAAACAAGGGTTTCAGCACCCTGTGGGACCTCAATCTCATAGCTACCATCCGCATTAGTGATGCAGCCAATGGTAGTCTCCTTAACCAGGACTGTGGCACCCGCAATTGTGGTACCTGTTTCGGCCTCAGTAACAGTTCCTTTAACTGATTGCTGAGCAAAGACTGAGACCGAAAACGTCAGGGCTAAGCACAAAAAGACAATTTTCTTCATAGTAATTAGTTAAATTAAAGTTTAGGGTATATTCTCATTTTTTCAAGCCTTTAGGGTAATCATCATTATAAATACAGAAATATTCAATCTTATGCAATCGTTTGTTCTTTTTCGTTTTGCAATTTAATACTTTCGTAATTTATTTCTAAACTTTTTTATCATTAGTCTATTTTATTCGGTTTTTTTAACTATTATCCTATATTGCTAAATGTTATTTATTTATTTATTTTTCTGAATCTTATAATATTTATTTAGAATTATTATAAATTATTATTGCAAGGAAATCTCCTGATTCGATCGAACTAAGAAATTTATTAATCAGAATCATATGTAATTGTAAAAAAATAGTTGACAAATCTGCTCAACAGTTATAAAGACCTAATAATGAGTAATATATATTAATATTCCAATTTTTGTATAGTTGCTCAAAGGTTTTTTCTAATTAATCTGTAAAAAATGCTTCTTTTATTAAAAAATCAGCAAATTTCATGAATTATTGTGTATTTTAGCGTATTCGATTGTTCAGATGCAAAAAAGGGTTAACATAAAAACAATAGCTGACCTGGCCGGGGTTTCTATTACGACCGTATCGAGAGTGCTTAATGGTCTTGGCCCCAAGTACAGGATCAGTGAACCAACATGTAAAAGGATCTTTGAGATTGCAGAGGAAATGAACTACAAACCAAATATTATAGCTCAAAGCCTTCGTTTGAAGAAAACAAACGCGATCGGTTTAATACTACCGGATATTGGCAACCCGTTTTTTGCAACCCTGGCCCGGATTATTACTATTGAATCGAAAAAGAGAGGCTACTCTATAATCCTTGCTGATACTGAAGACAATATTGACCTGGAGCAAGAACTAATGGAATTATTACTTGACAGGAATATTGATGCTATAATTATTGCACCCTGCAGTCAGACAAGGTCTCATATAGAGGAAGTTATTAAATCAGGTAAAAAAATCATTCTGGTCGACAGGTACTATATTGGAGGCAATATACCCTATGTAACTACAGATAATTATTATGGAGCATATGAAGCTACAAAATACTTACTGCAAAACGGACACAGAGACATAGCCTGTATACAGGGCTCAACTGACACAGCGCCTAATATACAAAGGGTCAAAGGCTTCACTGATGCATGCAAAAAATTTGGAGTAAAACATTTCAAGATAGCGGGAGATAGTTTTACCATACAGAACGGATACCTGGAAACCAAACTATTACTTTCATCTTCCATGTCTGCTCCTACAGCTATTTTATGTCTGAGTTCGACAATCCTTCTGGGGGTTCTGAAAGCTCTTAAAGAAGCAGATCTTAGCGTCCCGGATAATGTCTCACTCTTAAGCTTCGATAACCAGCCATTCATGGACTATTTAAACCCTCCCATATCCTCAATTGCTCAACCTGTTAATGAGATAGGCACTTTTGCTACCAAAGTGCTTATTGACAGTCTCGAAGAAGGACGTAAAAAACTTAACCTGAGTGTCAAGTTAAGACCACAAATAATCCTGCGTAATTCTGTAAGGTTGATCTAGTCATGAAGCTTCTTTGAGTTCTTCATAGTGCTAAAGAACTCTTCAATTATTTTCTCCTTATTAAAGTTTTCCAGGAAAATGATAGTCCTATCCTGTAATCCAGTCTGTTGCCAGCTGGTCCCGTCAAAACTAACTCCTTTAACAGCTACCTTATCTGCAAATTCAGGATATTTCAGCAGTACCAGCGTACATACATCATATATTGGTCGTATTTCATCCCCGATCTTATCATAGAGTTCAACCGAATAATCTCCGAAGCAATCAAATGATCCTCCATGCCTCCCCTCTACAGGCTCCACCCTTGGGCCAAGACCCTTCATTGTCCTGCGCACTTCTTCCACTGAAAGGCTCACCGCCCATGTGCCTGATGCTTTTCCGTATCTAACAGTAAGTATTTCAAATTCAAGTTCATCCATCATCAACAAGGGGGCAAGGGCTGAGGTGTCATTCTCAAGGTTATATTCCCCTTCGTCCGGCCAGTTTGAACCGAGCCATATTACTTTAACCTTCCGTGCTATATCCGGTGCTTTTTCCAGTGCAAGAGCAATATTTGTCAATTTACCTATTGGTACCAGCACCAGTTTATCACCCTCTGCCTGCCTCGCCTCATCAATAATAAATTCAACTGCTTCATGCCCGTCGTAATCCGGCTCATCAAGAGAATCACGAATTTCAGTATAGTTACCCGAAGCACCGGGTATTACCCTTATCTTATCCATGAATCCACATAGGTTGACCACCCTCCTTGCTTCTTCAACATGTTTCTCAATACTGCCGCCATTGCGAGTCTCATTTACAGTAATTCCTTTTATGTCAAAGAAGTCCCTGTTAAAAAGCATATAGGCTATGGCATGCTGATCATCCAGTTCATTATTCGCATCGGTATCAAGTATTACTTTAATTTTCTTTTCCCGGATCATTTCATCTTTCTTTTGGGCACCGGTTACGCACGCGGCAACAAGACAGGTAAGTGTCAGTGAAACAGTGAATAGAATGTTTGCTCTCTTCAAAATACTCTGATAATTATTGCCTGTATAATCAGGCAGGTTTCAAAATAAATAAATGTCAAATATAATTAATGTTCACAAAACCGGTGACATCCTTTTAAAAATTACTTTGGATAAACTGAATGTTAAATATTGTCAAAATCTTATCGAACACTACTTAGCAGGGGAAATGTTACATAACTTTACCATATTAATAAAATCCATATCATGAAAAATAAGATTATTTTCCTGGCAATTCTTACAACACTTATTTTTACCACTGCATATTCGCAGAACTCAAATTACCGCAGCCTTCTTCCCGAAAGAATCATGGACGAAATAATAGGTGAAGCCTCAGGTGAAACTGCCATGGCTCACATTATCGAGATGGGTGCATATAATCATAACCGACCGGCCAGTGAATACAGCGGTAATTTCTTTGAGACCGATTATGTAGTAGCAAAGCTTCATGAATACGGACTTGAGGATATTGTAATCAACAGGTATCCCGGCGGCACATACTGGGATGGTATTAGCGGTGAACTTTGGGAGGTAAGTCCCGGCCTTTCCAAGCTGGCCGACTACCATGACCTTACGGCCATGCTGGCATCGGGCAGCACCAATACCGATGTTGAAGCAGATCTTGTATGGGTTGGAACGGGCAGTGAGGAGGAAATAATGAAGGCTGGTGTTGAAGGGAAAATTATCCTGACATCGGATTCACCGGCTTCAGTACATAATACTGCAATTAAAAACGGCGCTCTGGGAATAGTATCTTTTAGTTCACCCAGGCCTCTTAAAGTTGACATTGCCATCCCGATAACGGGTATTTCAGGCAGGGGCAGTACTGCAGATAAGCTCACCTTCGGTTTCTTTCTTCCACCACGTGAAGGTCATATATTGCGTGACAGGTTGCTCAGGGGAGAAAAGATCAGGGTGCATGCCAGGGTGCAGTCTCAAATGCTTGACTACCAGCTTGAAGTTCCGGAGTGCGTAATAAAGGGAACAGAGCCGGATGCAGGCGAGATCATACTTACCGCCCACCTGTTTGAAGGTTTCGTCAAGCAGGGAGCGAATGACAATTTATCAGGATCGGCAGCAATACTTGAAGTTGCAAGGATGCTGAAATCAATGATTGATGATGGTATTATTGAAAGACCGCTACGAAGTATCAGGTTTATCTGGGTGCCTGAATTCTCAGGTACCATACCCTGGGTACAGGAACATATGAGCCTGATGGATAAAACCCTCTGTAATATAAACCTTGACATGGTGGGGCTTAAGCTTTCCGACAGCAATTCCTTCCTCTGCCTGCAGCGAACAACCTATGGCAATGCACACTACCTTAACGATGTAATGGAGAACTACTATGAATACGTTGGCATAACCAACAGGGAAGGCCTCGCAATATCCGGCAGGGGCGGTTACCTGAAGCGTATTGTTGCGCCCAGTGGTAGCGACGATCCTTTCTATTTCAGGATAGATGACCACTATGGTGCATCTGACCACGAGGTTTTTAATGACCCGGCTGTGGGTGTCCCGGGCGTGATGATGATAACATGGCCTGATCTTTACTACCATACCTCCCGGGACAGGGCTGATAAGTGCGATCCCACACAGATGAAGCGCGTATGCGTGATCACTGCCGCTGCTGCATATACTATAGCAGATGCAGAAAATGAAATGGGATTGAAGATTGGTGCCGAGGTACTGGGAAATGCATCTGAAAGGATAGGTGCACAGTTGAGAAGGGCTGTTGACATGCTTTATAATTCTGAAAAAGAAACTTTTAACGAAAACTATAAGAAAGGGCGTAATTATATCAAGGCCGCTTCATTGAATGAAGAAGCCACAATTGAATCAATTATTGAGATAGGTCTGTCTGATCCCGCTGAATTTATAGCAAGCAACAGGTTGGCACTTGGCAATATAGCTGAAAATATATATAAATCATATGACTGGTATGCAGTTGAGCTGGCCTCAGCCAGAGGAATCATGAAGCCTTCGTACGTGCTTACCAGAGAAGAGATGGATGCTGAAAAGATGGTACCGGTAATTACATCTAAAATGAAAAATGCCGGCTACGGGGCATCAAGGTCCTTTATGAGGGAAGCAGGTGATCTGGCCAATAAATACCCTGTTAACAGCAGGGTGGATACAAATGAGATACTTAGATTAAGCAACGGAGATAACAGTGTTTACGAAATTAAAATACTGCTTGACGGGCAGATGAAGGATGGAGAAACACAGTTGAGTGATATTGTGAATACTGTGAAGATCCTGAAAGAGAAGGGATATCTAATGTTTTAAGCTAAGGCTGAATCTCACCTGCCCATTTATAATTCTCTGCGTAATCTGCCTTACTGCTCAGCCCCGTATTCAGTTGACAGTACCCTGAACTCTGTTCTCCTGTTAATCTGGTGTGCTATTTCTTTCTGCTCGTCGTCAGGTAAACTGTTGATTAACTCCTCGTTCAGTATATATCCCTCCCTCAGGAAATCATATTCAGAGGCAAGTTGTGCATCCACAACTTTAGGGCTTGACTCACCATAGCCTTTCGCTGACAATCTACCCGGATCTATACCTTTATTAATCAGGTAATCAACAACCGACTGGGCACGTTTTTGAGACAGTTCCATATTGTATTCCTCCGTATCCCTGGAATCGGTATGTGACATAAGTTCTATGGTCACATTTGGATTATCATTGAGGGTCTCAACCAGTTTATCCAGGGAAACCATAGATTCAGGCCTGAGATCCCATTTATTGAAATCATACAATATATTGGGCAATTCAATAGGTTTGTCTATTGATGTCATCAGGATAGTCGTCAGGAATTCCCTGCTTTTATCCTGTCCCCTGGTAGTTTCTTTCTCCTTACCGTTAAGGTAACCTTCTTTGGAAGCCAGGAAGATATAATCCACATCCTCGTTGAGCATAAACCTGAATTCGCCACTCTGGCCTGTGTTATCCCTGACCGTAGTACCGTCACTGGCTATAAGCTGCACAAGAGCATCGGGTATTGGTTCACCTGTTTTCTCATCCTTTACGAGGCCTGTAACACTGAATCGCAAAGGCGGAAGCATAAAGGAGTAAATTTCATCATTGGAACGTCCTTTTCTTGTTGAGCTGAATAAGCCGCTCTCATTTTCACCCCGGAAGCTAATCCCGAAATCATCAGCACTGGAATTTATGGGATACCTCATATTATCAACCAGCCAGCGGCCATCGGGTTGCAATTCAGCCTTGAATATATCCAGCCCCCCCATTCCGATATGACCGTTTGAGGCAAAATAAAGGGTTCCGTCGGACCTTACATAGGGAAACATTTCATCACCCCGGGTATTTATGCCGGGTCCAATATTTTCAGGTTTGGACCATGGATCGCCGGCCGAGGCCCTTGTAACAAAATAAATATCTTTCCCCCCGTAGCCATCTGACAGCTGCGATACAAAATATAAAGTCAGGCCGTCAGGCGATATGGCAGGGTGTGCCGCAACAAGTGAATCAGGCAGTACATCCAGCCTTTCAGGCTGGCTCCATCCGTCTTCATTCCTAACTGCTGTCATTATTACGCAACCCCTGTTCCCGCGGTTATCCATCTCGCAGAGTGTATAATATATTTCCCTGAAATCAGAAGAAAAACTTACTGCCCCGTCTTCAAACTCTGTATTCAGATCTTTTACAGGCACCGGGGTGCTCCAGCGGTCTTTTTTGTCAAGCCTGCTTTCAAAAATATCTGAAAAATTCTCCCCTGTTGCTCCATGGTCTCTCTTTCCCGCAGCTTCTTCCCTCGAGGAAGTAATATATACCATTCCATAATCATCCCTTGCATAGGCCGGACAGAAATCAGAATGACGTGAATTAAGGTCCCTTATTTCTTCCACCTCGTATGGTTGTGGCGATTCCATCCATTCGATTGCCAGTTCGCATGATCTTATTCCAAGGTCAGACCGTGCATCCGAAGGAACAATTTGCTTATATTCCTCAAAGGCCTCCAGAGCTTCTTCATATTTGCCATTTTTTTTCAGAGTTTCTGCATACCAGTATGTTGCCTCAGGTCTGGCATTATCCCTTCCGGATATTCTTTTGTACCAGGGTTCGGCATTGCGGGGATTATTGGTGAGCCTGTAACATTCTGCAACCATGAAAACATACTCAGACTTTTCATCCCTGTCCCTGGTCTTTGAATAGGCATCCTTGAACAGGTCAATTGCCTCAAAATATTCTCCCGCTTCCCATGCATCATAAGCTTTCTGTGCTTTTCTTTTCTGGGGATATGCCGTAAAAGGAATAAGAATAATCAACATCAAAACTACAATCCTGACCATAAGCCCTCCGAAATTATTTCTGTAAAATTAATGTTTTTCATCCTTAATCATAACGATGATAAAATAAAGCAAGAGATAAACGGTAATTACGCAGCAAATATTATTCCAATATTCCACTTACCTGTTACCTGGTAAACAGCAGTTCCCTGTATTTGGGCAGGGGCCATATTTCATTGTCAACCGTAAGCTCAAGCCTGTCAATATGATACCTTATTTTCTCCAGGTAGGGCTTAACATTCTTCTCATAAGCAAATGATCTTTCAACTATATTTTCAATAACATTTGCCTTTCTTCTCTCATCAATCATTTCATTGACCAGTTTCTTAATCATTGAAATATGGTCCGATATACCTATGATCACTTCCTTCCTTGCTCCTGCCAGCCTCTCAAATTCAATCTCGTTAAAAACCATTGCCAGAGATTTTATATTTTCAAGGAGTTCTGTCATATATTTTATTGCTGTCGGGACTATATGGTTAATTGCCAGGTCTCCTAGCACCCGGGCTTCAATCTGTACTTTTTTTGTATGTTTCTCATATTCCACACCTACCCGTCCTTCCAGCTCCCGCAAGGTAAATATGCCTCCATCGATCAAGACCTTCCTGGCTTGTTTGCTGAGGTAGTAATTAAGTGATCCGGGTACGCTTTTAATATTTTTAAGTCCTCTTTTCATTGCTTCCTTTTCCCACTTCCCGGAATAACCATCGCCTTCGAATCTTATTGGTGATGATTCCACTATATACCTTTTCAATACCTGGAATATTGCCTCATCTTTTTTTATTCCCTTTGCTATCAGGCTATCAGCTTCTTTTTTAAAAGTTCTGAGGGTATCGGCTACGGCAGCATTAAGCACTATCATTGCAGGGGCACAGCTGGCGGAGGAGCCCACAGCCCTGAACTCAAACCTGTTCCCTGTGAAGGCAAAGGGTGAAGTACGGTTCCGGTCTGTATTATCAAGCAATATTTCAGGAATCTTTCCTATTCCCAGCTTAAGTTCTGTTTTTTCTGCCGGGGTCATTTTCTTACCTGTAACTTTTTCCACTATATCATCGAGCATAGCCGTGAGGTATGAGCCCAGAAAGACCGACATTATAGCAGGTGGCGCCTCATTCCCTCCCAGCCTGTACGAGTTTGTTTCGGTAAGCACACTGGCTCTCAGGAGATCCTGGTTGTCATTTACAGCCTTAATAACGGTAACCAGGAAGGTAAGAAATTGCAGGTTGCCTTTGGGATTTTTAGCGGGAGCCAGCAGGTTAATTCCAGTATTGGTTACCATTGACCAGTTACTGTGCTTGCCCGAACCATTGATGCCGGCAAAAGGCTTTTCATGGAATAAAACCCTGAATTTATGCTTACGGGCAATCCGTTTCATTATATCCATTATAAGCTGGTTATGGTCAACAGATAAATTGGCTTCCTCAAACAGGGGGGCACATTCGAACTGGTTTGGCGCCACCTCGTTATGTCTTGTTTTTACAGGTATTCCAAGTTTGTAGGCCTCCACTTCAAAATCTTCCATAAAGGCCATCACTCTTTCGGGAATTGAACTGAAATAATGATCGGCAAGCTGTTGATCTTTTGACGACTGATGTCCCATTAATGTGCGGTCGGCAAGAACCAGGTCAGGCCTGGCATAATATAATGCTTCATCAATAAGAAAATATTCCTGCTCCCAGCCCAGTGTGGCAATAACCTTTTTAACATTTTTGTCAAAATACTGGCATACATCCACTGCTGCCCTGTCAAGTGCATAAAGTGCCTTAAGCAGGGGTGTTTTATAATCCAGTGCATCACCTGTATATGACACGAATACTGTCGGGATGCAAAGCGTGGTGCCAACAATGAAAGCAGGCGATGAAACATCCCATGCCGTATAACCCCTTGCCTCAAACGTATTGCGTATGCCCCCGCTGGGAAAACTTGAGGCATCAGGCTCCTGCTGAACCAGCAATTCCCCTGAAAATGACTCCACCAGCCCCTCATAATCGTTTCTCTCAATAAAAGCATCATGCTTTTCTGCAGTAGCATCGGTAAGGGGATGAAACCAGTGTGTATAATGAGTTACTCCCTTCTCAATAGCCCAGGCCTTCATTCCCGTGGCTACCTTGTCAGCAACCTCCCTGCTTATTGTTGTTCCACTGTCAATTGCTTCTTTAACAGACAGGTAAGTTCCCCGTGGGAGGTAGCGCTCCATCTTCGGAAGATCAAAAACGTTTACACCATAATATTCTGATATTTTCTCTTTGGGAAGATCAGGACTGACCGCCTGCCTGGAAAATACTTCCCTTAATGCACTGAAACGTAATTCTGCCATTTTCTTATTTTTTTCTGCAAAAGTACATTATATATATATTTAACCCCCTTAACGAAGGGGGTGTTTTCAACATTTTATTAATTTTTTTGACGAACCCCTGTTTTTTGGGGGTCCAGGCAGGATAAATATGGATTAATTCCTTATAGGCATCTTGGCTGGTGCCAGTCTACTGCACTTTCCTTCCAGACCGGGAGTAAACGAAACGGAGGCGGAATCCTTTACCGGTTAAGTGCGGGAATCATGGATTACTAACTTTATTAAACTTATTTAAAGCTTTTAAAATCATTTTTGGTATATTTGTCGCCTGAAAAAATCAGGGCACAAACTAAAAAATTTTATAAATGTCAATACTACAAACACTACGGGAAAGAGCAGGTGCGCTTCTGGCTGTAGTTATAGGTGTATCACTCTTATTCTTTATACTTGGCGACTTCCTGGGAGGGGGAAGCGGACAAACAAGGAAGATGAAAGATTATTATGAGATTGCCAAGATAGGCGGGCGTTCCATATCTTACCAGGAATATGACGACAGGTTACAGAACCTGGTAGAGATATATAAATTATCAGGTACCTCAAATATAACCGAAGCTATGTCAGAATCGATGAGGGAAGACATCTGGAATAAGATGATAATGGAAGAAATCCTTGGAGAGGAATTTGACAATATTGGACTGGGTGTAAGTTCTGAAGAGGTAGAAACAATGGTCCTTGGTGACGAACCACATCCAATTGTTCAGCAGCTGTTTGCCAACAGGGAAACCGGGGTTCTCGACAAGTCCTTCCTTGTAAATTTTCTGAAGAGTACTGAATTCGACCCGCAGGCAAAAACATACTGGTTGTTTTTTGAAAATGAGATTGTTAACGAGAAAATCAGCACCAAGTTCAATAATTTGATAGCCAAGGGTTTATATATAACATCAAAACAGGCAGAGTTTGAAAACAGGCTTACCTCAAACACCGTTGACTTCAGCTTTGTAATGAAACAATATTCAACAGTACCTGATTCATCCGTAACGGTCACCAGGGCTGACCTTGAAAAATATTATAACAAACATAAGGAAGAGTACAGGCAGGAAGCAAGGAGAAGCATGGAGTATATTGAATTCGAGGTTGTCCCCAGTGAAATGGATGTAATGAATACCGAGCAGGGGATAATTGATCTTATAGAAGAATTCAGGGAAACTGAAACACCCGTTCAATTCATCAACCTTTCGTCAGACAGCAGGCACGATGAGGTTTACATGACTGTTGACGAGCTTTCTGAAATGATAAGGGACTTTGTATTACAGGAAAACACGGAGGAAGTGTACGGGCCCTACCTTGAAAATGAAACTTACAAGATAGCTCGTCTTATTGATGTTCAGAACAGGCCTGACTCGGTCCATGCAAGGCATATTCTTATTTCACCAAATGCCTATCGCAGTAAGGAAATGGCAGAAAACGAAGCTGACAGCCTGATGCAACTGATTATATCAGGGGAAAGTTTCGAATCACTTGCCATGGAATTTTCCGATGACCAGGGGTCGGCCCAGCTTGGCGGCGATCTTGGCTGGTTCGAAGAAGGCCGGATGGTTGTTCCTTTCAATAATGCCTGCTTTGAAGCTGATAAGGGTGATGTCGTAATGGTTGAATCTGACTTCGGCTATCATATTATTGAAATTCTGGATCAAAGCAGTAAATCAAGGAAATATCATGTTGGCATCGTTGAGAGAGCCATTGAACCAGGTTCTGCTACATACCAGGAAAAATATGCTGAGGCAAGCAGGTTTGCCGGCAATAACAACAGCTACCAGAAATTTAATGATGCTATTGCAAACGAGGGTTTGAACAAAAAGCTTGCAACGGATATTGCCCCTGATCAAAAAACTCTTCCCGGGCTTGAATCACCAAGAGCACTTATCATGGCCCTTTTTGAAACGCAAGAAAATAATATAATCCTTGATAACAGGGAGCAGGCAGTATTTGAGATTGGCGACAAATTTGTTGTTGCCTACTGCACTGATCTGAAAGAGGAGGGTTACGCAAAATTAACTGATGTTGAAACCGATGTCAGGTTTGCGGTTATCAGGGAAAAGAAAGCTGAAAAGATTATGGGTGAACTCAACAATAAAACAGAGGGGCTTGATAATATTGAAGATATTGGATCTGCACTGAACCTCAAGGTCAATGAAGCTACAAACATAAGCTTTAATTCCTATTCCATTCCTGCCGCAGGTGTTGAGCCAGCAGTTATAGCCACGGCCTCAAGTGCACCGGAAGGCTTTCTGTCAGGTCCGGTCAAAGGGAATAACGGTATTTTCATTGTTTATGTTAACAATGTTAACAGCAATGAGGAGGGACAGAATATTGATTTTATACGCAACAGGCTCATTTCCGCTTTTGAAGCCAGGGCAAGCTTCGAGGTATATGAAGCACTCAAAGAAGGTTCCGATATTGTTGACAGGAGATATAAATTTTACTAAAAAGCTCACAAGCCAAATCCCAATATTCAGGACTGTTCTGCGCAATGTTGTCTGCCCTTAAACGGCTCAACAAAAAAAGCTCAGGAATTATCCTGAGCTTTTTTATTTAAAGTCGGCGGCGACCTACTCTCCCGCTTTCGCAGTACCATCGGCGCTGACGGGCTTAACTTCTCTGTTCGGAAT